>DASPUY010000153.1:0-43631 GCA_035622655.1 Polyangiaceae bacterium | reverse complement strand
CGGCGATCTGGGGATTCAAGGACGCAGTCGATTTGCCCGATGCCGCGACCAGCGAGAATGACGCGACCGACCTCGCCGACAGCACCGGGGCATTCGACTCCGCGATCGCCGACGGAGGGACCCCGGCGAGCGACGCGTCGTCCACCGGGGACACGGCGGCCGATGTCCTCGAGGTCGACTCGACGCCGCCGGTGGTATGCGCTTGCGCTCCGCCGCTGCCCGGTTTCGGGTGGAACGGGCCGTTCGAGCTCTTCGAGCTGCAGGGCATGTCCCCACTCGGGGACGGCGTGCCGGACGCAGCCGCCCCGGCCAATCTCCCCTCGTGTGGGCAGAACGGGGCCTCGTGGGCCCAGGCACTCGATCTGCACGGCGTCCCCGAGGCGGCTCCCGCGGACTGTGCCTGCGCCTGCGGCTCGCCCTCGACCGTCTGCTCCGCACCGGTCGCCAATTACTTCGACGATCCGATGTGTAAGAATCCATGCGCACTCGATGCCGCGACGATCGATGCCGGGTGCACGGCTCTGGCGGCCCCCCAGCCCGGGTGCATGGACGTCCACGTCGAGCTCTCCACGACGCTCGAGGACGCGGGCACGTGCGCCGTCGACGCGTCCATCGTCGTTCCCCCGGTCTCATGGCAGGGCACCGCTCGCCTCTGCTCGCCGTCGCCGGTCTTCAGCATGCCGCCGGCAGCGGGGGCGTGCGAAGCGGGAATCTGCGTTCCCCCCATCGAGTCCCCCTTCGAAAGTGCCTATTGCATCATCTACGCAGATATCGTCGCCTGTCCGGACGCGGGCTATGCGGCTAGGCACGCATACGACGCCGGCCTCCCTTACTACACGTCGGTGATCGACACTCGCACATGCACGCCCTGCGGTTGCGAGGCCCCGACCGGTGTTTCGTGCGCCCTCGACGCCGGAACGTCCACGGATAGCGATCAGGGGATGTGCGTCGCCCCGACCGCGTATTCGGGCTGCACGGCCGCAGGTCCGGCTCAGATTTTCGCGACCGCCACTGCAGCGCAGCAAGGGGGTAGCTGTACGACCACGCCCGACGGCGGCCAGGCCGTCGGCGCGGTGCTGCCGACGGCCCCTTACACCATCTGCTGCACGCAATGAGCCGCGGCGCGGAGCGCGCCGGCGCCGCGGCCAAGGCGGGAAGTACAAGGACTGTACAAGTAAATGAGTGTCGGTGCGTCTCGGGTCGCGCGAAGCCCGGTGTTGGTCGAATTCCGTCCGAGTCGCGGTATACTCCGCATACATTGGCCGAAAAGGTTGTCTTTCGTCCGGGAGGCCAGGTGCGTCAGTCGCCCAACGCGAAAGACGTCGAGACCCTCGCAGCGCCGGCTTCCGGACCTGCACCGAGCGACAGATTCCGGGTCCCCGCGTTCGCGAACGGCGCCGTCATCGCGGGCAAGTACCTCATCGAGGAGACGATCGCGCAGGGCGGAATCGGTGTCGTGGTCGTCGCCAAGCATTTGGCGCTGCAGCAGCACGTTGCGATCAAGTATCTGAGGCCCAAGGCGCTCTCGAACCCTGTCATCGTCGAGCGATTCGTGCGCGAGGCGAGGCTCGCCGCCCAGATCACTTCCGAGCACGTCGTGCGAGTCCACGATGTCGGCACGCTTCCCGAGGCCGGCCCGTACATGGTCATGGAATACCTGGTCGGAGAGGATCTGGGTCGTACGCTGCGCGGTGGTCCGCTCCCCGTGACACGGGCGATCGACTACGTGCTGCAAGCGTGCGACGCGCTGGCCGAGGCGCACGCGCTGCGCATCGTGCATCGCGACATCAAGCCGGAAAACATGTTTCTGGCGCAGCGCGCCTCGAATACTCCTATCGTGAAGATCATCGATTTCGGAATATCGAAAATCTCGCCTCGACGCGGAGAGGACGGTCAGTGGGGCACCGACCACTTCAGCAGCGAGACGGCCGGCAGCGAGCGATTCGGAACCCCGCTCTACATGTCTCCCGAGCAGCTTCGGTCCACGACCAACGTGGATGCACGTACCGACATCTGGTCGCTGGGCGTGGTTCTCCACGAGCTCATCACCGGGGCCCTTCCTTTCACCGGCGAGGCCCTGCCGCAGATCTGCACCAGCGTCCTGTCGGGTCGACCCATTCCGCTGACCGCGGCGCGCCCCGATGCGCCGTGGCAGCTCGAGCCGATCATCCTCAAGTGCCTCGAAAAAGAGGCCGGAAGGCGCTACCGAAACGTCGCCGAGCTCGCACAGGAGCTGGTCGCGTTCGGGCCGCCGTCGGCAACCGAGCGCGTGGCGCGGATCTTCGAGGTCGTGAGGCGCGGAGGCGACAGCATTCGACCGCCTGCGTCCAGCACCCGAAATCCGGACTTCCCGTCGACTCGAGGTGCCCGCACGACCGACGAACGCGCCGCCACCACGGTCAACGTCAGAGACAACATCGGCAGGCGCCGCCCGACAGCGGTGGCCGTGCTGGCCGGACTGGCTTGCGTCGGCCTGCTCGCCGCCCTGGCGAGTCGAAGGGCATTTTCCGCAGCGCCGACGCACGCGGGCCCGCCATTCTCCGCTCCGGCGACGGCGGCGCCATCGGCCACGACGGCCCCGGTCATCGTCGGCGTCGGGACCGAGGCGCCCCCTCAGACTGCCAGCGCGGGCACGGCCGTGACCGCGGCTCGTGCCGCGGTCGAAAGTCCGCCCGCCGACTCTCCCGTCACGACTGCAGACGCGCCCCCGCCCGTCGCAAGCGTTCGCGCCAAGTCGATTCCGAAGGCGCACGCCTCCGCCGCGCCGGCCCCGCCGGCCTCGGCGAAGCCTCAGCAGCCCACGCCGAACTCCCGCCGCGCGCAGTTCGGGGAGCGCGAATGACGTCCGCCATACGTCGCGGCCTCTCGACGATCGCGGCAACCACGACCATCTTCGTCGGCTCGCTCTCGCACGCCGACGAAGGAGCGACGCAGGAGCAGAAGGCAGCCGCTCAGGCCCTGTTCGAGCAGGCGCGGTCTCTCGTCGAGCAAGAGCGGTTCGCCGAGGCGTGCCCCAAGCTCGCCGAAAGCGAAAGGCTCGACCCCGGCATCGGAACGCTGCTCTGGCTGGCGGATTGTTACGAGAACGTGGGGCAGACCGCCAGCGCCTGGGCTTCGTTCAAGGAGGCCGCTGCAGCCGCCGCCCAGAAACACGACGGTCGCGAGCACGTGGCGCGGGACAGAGCCGCTCGGCTGGAATCGAAGCTCTCGCGACTCACGATCGGTGTCGGCCCCGGAGCCGCAGTCGAGGGATTGCGCGTGCATCGCGACGGGATGCTCGTGGGGAGCGCCGAATGGGGCTTGCCCCTGCCGCTCGATCCAGGATCGCACACCGTGACGGCAACCGCGCCCGGGCGCCAGCCCTGGTCATCGACCGTCCTGATCGGTACCGGCGAACAACCTGATCCCATCACGATCCCCACCCTGACGCCCATCCCCAGCGGCTCGGCCGAGAGCGACTCGCCCCGTCCCCGGTCCGGCATGGAAGGCGCCCCGAGCTCGGAGAACTCGAGCGAAGGTCCCGCGGACCATCGCTCCGCGGACCGCGCCTCTTCGGACTCGAGCGCCGACCCGAACCGAGGAAACGGGCAGCGCATCGGAGGCATCGCGGTCGCGGCCGCCGGGCTCGCGGGCATCGCGGTCGGCGCCGTCTACTCCTTCGAGGCCAAGGCGACCTACGACCAGTCCAATACCGACGGTCACTGCCAGTCCGACAACGTTTGCGACGCGGCGGGCAAGAGCGATCGCAGTCGCGCAAGCTCGCTGGCGCTCGTCGCGACGGTCGCCATGGGGGCGGGCGCGGCAGCAGCCGCGACGGGAGCGCTGGTGTTCTTCGCGGCGCCCAGACCGGCACCCGCCGCCGTGGCTCTGACGCCTGGGCCTGCCGGCGGGAGCGTGCGGCTCATGTGGACCTGGTGAGGGAGGACGAATCTTTTTTTTTCGCCGACCTGCAGCCGATGGACGGCGGCCTTTCTCGTATAATAAAGATGGTATGGTGACGGTGCATTTTATCTGCGGCTCGATCGGCGCCGGCAAGACCGCATATGCGATCGCCCTCGCCCGCCGCATCGGTGCGGTCCGGTTCTCCACCGAGGAGTGGATGTCGCGGTTGCCCGTGCCGGAAGGGACGGATCCGTCGGTCCCGATCAGCTGGAGCGCGGAGGTCGTCGAGCGGTGCGAGCTCGAGATGTGGGCGAGCGTCGAAAAACTGATCGAGCGCGGCATCAACGTGGTCTTCGACCTGGCGCCGTCCAGCCGCGAGCACCGTGACGAGATGCGCGGTCTCGTCGCGCAGACCCGGGCCGTGAGCAAACTGCATTACCTGGACGTGGGACGCGACACCCGTCACGCCCGCATCCTCGAGCGCAACCGCGAACGCTCGACGGCCACGCTCGAGGTCAGTGAAGAGATGTTCGATTGGATTGACCGCCAGTTCGAGCCGCCCACGGACGACGAGCTTTACGGGGCAATGATCGTCTGCGAGGACTGAGCGCTCGTGGGCTGGGAAGCCCCGCCGGCGCTTCGGCTCGATTGCCTCGTTACGGACACCCGGTGAATTCGACGTCCGACACCCAGATGTCGTACGCGGCCCCAGGTTTGTTCACCTGCCACTGCATGCCGAAGAGCTTGGACTTGTCGATGTGGTCCTTCTGGGGAGAGCCCCAGCCCTCGAGCTGGCTCATCTGCGCAAACGGGATCGTGAACTTCTTCCACTGTTCGGACAGCTCGAGATCCGTGCCGAAATCGTTGAAGCACTCGGTGCACACCTTGCCGTCCGGATCCGTGTTGACGTCGGGCACTTTGAGGCGGACGTTCTTCTGCGAGCCTGGGCCGACCTTCGCGTAGAAGGACACCCCGGTGTACTTCGTGGCATCGTAGGCCCCTTTCGGGTTCGTGAAGCTGAACCCCATCCCCGCATACTGCGGGTCGCCCGATGCCGAAACCTTGCCGAGCATGTGGGCCGAGAATCCGAGGCCGTTGGCGCCTCCCGGCGATTGAATGAACTTGTGCCCCGCGGGCGGCGAGATCGTCGTGCCAACCTTGTCGACGAACGTGTACCAGTACCCCTTTCGGCCGTCCTGGACGACGATCTGGTTGTTGGCGTCGGAGATGTCGTCGATCACGAACTCGCCGCCGCACGACTTTTCGGAGACGGTCGACGGGCCCGGCGACGGGCCGCTGGCGCCGCCGGTCGCAGCCGCCGGCTCGTTGTGAGAGCAAGCAGCGAGAGCCAGGATCCCGAACGTCGTCAGCAGAGCAGGAAGCGGAACGATGAGAGTGAGTCGGCTAGAGTTCATGGGCAATCCTCCGCGCAAGGGCGCGACTTTTGCGATGAGACCGTCGAAGATGATTCGAAATCGAAGCTTGGTCTGGAACGCGCGCTCGATCGGGGATTACTCCACGATCGCCGTGCCGCTTTCTACGGGAACGCGAACCTTGCGGTCCAGGGCGAAAGCGGATGCTGACGCGCATACCGCAAAGCACGCGGCTCCTGCAAACACGAACGACCCCCCCCAGCGCGTGTAGACCGGCCCCCAGACGAGCATGCCGAGGACGGAGCCGGCGCCCATCGCGGTCGCGAGCAGGCCCTGCGCAGTGGCGAGTGAGCTCGGCGGGAACCGACGCGACGTGTATGCGACCTCCGCCACCCACACCAAGCCGAAAGAAACGGCGTGCAGCGGCTGGAGCGCCAGCAGGATCGGCGTGGACCTCACGACCGCGAGGAGGGCCCATCGACACGCCCCGCCGAAGAGCGCAAAAGCGAAGAGGGCAGATACGGGGGCCACTCGAAATAGCGAGGCCGAGCAGGCCATGATGCCCACTTCCGCTCCCGTTCCGAGCGCCCACGCGACCCCGACCAGCGGCCGCGGAACGCCGAGGTCGAACAGGTGGAGGGAAAAGCACTGGTCGTACGCGGCCTGGGCGCAATTGCCGAGAAAGGCTGCAAAAAGAAACAGCCGGAAGTCGCTCTCGGCGAGCAAGTGCGACAGTCCCCGGTGCTCCTGCCGAGCCGGCAAATGGGCCCCGCGGGGCAGCCCAAGAGCGGCGATCAGCGCCGCGGCCACCGCGACCGTGCACGCCAGGGGCACCGCGACGGCGCGACGCGGATCGACGGCGCAACCAGCCACCAGAGCGGACGCCAGGAACCCGAGGGAGCCCCAGAGGCGGAGGCGCCCGTACGTGGTTCCGACGCCGGGCGCCCGCTCGAGAGCCACGACGTCGGCCATGAGCAGCATCGGCGTCCGGAAGAGGGCGATGGCGACTGCTGCCAGGAAAAGGCCACCGACACCGAGCGCTGCGCCGAAGCCGGCTGCGATGGTCAGCGCGGAAAACGCGACCAGCGTGCCTACGCATGCAAACTGCAGCAACCCCGTGCGCAGTGCCAGGGCATCGGCGACCATGCCAAAGGCCGTCGGCGCGAAAAGCCCCATGGCCGGAGCGGCCGCCGAAACCACGCCGAACGACTGGCCGACTAGGCCACGTCCGTGAAGCCATGGAGGAAAGTACGGGAGATAAATTCCACTGACCGCGAACGCGGCCACGTAATAGACGCGAAGTGGCAAGGTGCGGCGCACGCCAAAGTTTCTAATTGTCTCGGACTTGGGTCCAGGCGGCTCGCGATTCGACGCCACGGACCAGAACGGATGAGATGACGGATCGACTGCGCGTCGGCTGCGCGCGAAGCGCAACCTTGACGCGGGCCGCGCGGTCGGCCAAACATGTGTCCGGTCGAGCAGGTCCAATGCCCACACTTCGGCAATATATCTCTACGGTCTTCCTTCTCTTCGCGTCCGGGGCCGTCGCGGTCCAAGCCTGCGGCGGCGACGACATCGGCCAAACGTACAACATCAATCTCGCCGCGACGGACGCGACGACCGCCGCGACGAGCAGCAGCGCCGCCACGAGCGGCAGCAGCGCGACGAATGGCAGCACCGGCACGAGCAGCAGCAGCAGCACGTCGACCGTCCCGGACGCCACGAGCGGCGCCGACGCCGCCGACTCCGCGTCCCCGTCCGAAGACGCCCCGACCGATTCCAGCGTCCCTGACGTGACCAACGACGTCGCCTCCGACGCCCCTGCGTCAGATGCGGGCCATGACAGCGCCACCACGTCCGACGCGGCAAGCCACGACGCGGGGGATGGCGCGAGCGAAAATTAAGGCCCGCCTGCGCGCCCTCGTTTCTGGCGTCCTGCCGCCCCGCAAGCGTTCCTCCTCGGCCTACCGCTCGAGGCGAGGCCCCACCTCCTCGCGCGTCACGATGTGAGGTCGTAGTTTCGCGGGTCGAACCGCGCAGTACGTAGCCGGTACTCGAATGTGAAGCCGGGCCAAAGCGTCGTGTTCCTCCCCGACGGCGTCAGGTACCAGCTGCGGCACCCAGCCGCCCAGACGGTCTTGCCAAGACGCGCCTGAAGCCGCTCGTTGTAACGCGCCTGCGCCGTGCTGCGAACGTCCACGGACTTGACGCCCCGGGCGCGCATTGTCCGGACGGCGTCGAGGACGTAGGCGGCTTGAGACTCGATCATCAGGATCATCGACGAGTGCCCGAGTCCCGTATTGGGGCCGGTGAGGATGAAGAAATTCGGAAAACCCGAGACCGTCGTGCCGAGGTACGCCTGGGCGCCGTCACGCCAGATGTCCTCGAGGAGCCGGCCTTCCCGACCGCGCAGCTCGAATGGCGGTCGAGGATCCGAAGCCCGGAACCCGGTCGCCAGAACGATCGCGTCGGCACGCCGCTGAGCGCCGTCCACGGTGACGATCCCGTCAGGAATGATTCTGCCGATGGCCTCGGTCACGACCTCGACGTTGTCTCGCTGGACGGCATCGTAATAGTCGCTCGCCAGCAAGATTCGTTTGCACCCCATCGGGTAGCTCGGCAGCATCTTGGCGCGAAACGCGACGTCCTCGACGTTTCGCGCGATGTGCCTGCGTCCGAGCGGCTCGCCGATGGTCTTGAGGATCCAGGGCGCAACGACGAATCCCAGGGCGAGCGCTTCGCGCCGCCAGTAGATCGCCCAGCGAATGCAGCGCTGGACCGCCGGAAACCGGCGAAACACGCTGCGCGCACGGTTTCCTATCGCGCTGTCGGCCCTCGGGAGGATCCACGGCGCCGTCCGCTGGTAGACGGCGAGGTGCGAGACCTGCGGGGCAATCGCGGGGACGATCTGAATCGCGCTTGCCCCCGTTCCGACCACCGCAACCCTCTTTCCCTCCAGGGACAGTGAGTGGTCCCAGCGAGCCGAGTGAAACACCTTGCCGCGAAACGTCGACATTCCGGCGATGTCGGGAACGGCGGGCCGGCTCAAGCCCCCGCAGGCGGAGACGAGCACGCGTGCCTGCAGCACCTCGCCGTCGCTCGTTTCGATCACCCAGCGCCCGGCGGCCTCGTCGAAACGCGCCCCGACGACCGTCGCTCGGAAACGGATGTGCTCGCGCAATCCGTACTTGTCCACGCACCGGAGCAAGTAACCGAAGATCTCGCCGGCAGGTGCGAACCGTCGCGTCCAACCCGAGTTGGGCTCGAACGAGAACGAGTACAGGTGCGACTCGACATCGCAGGCCGCCCCGGGGTAGCGGTTGTCGCGCCAGGTACCGCCCACCTCGTCCGCTTGCTCGAGCAGCGCGAAGTCGTGGATCCCGGCTTTCTTGAGGCGGATGGCCATGCAGAGACCCGCAAAACCGGTCCCGACGATGACGATCGACTGGCCGCTCTCTCGCATGGCCGGCAAAGAGTAGTCCACTCCCGCCGTCCCGCCCGATCGACCGCTGCGCGGGCCCAGCCGCCCAGCCCGGAGCGTGCATGCGCCTGTCCCCGAACGGACCGCCGGGCTCTGCGTTTCCGCTTCCGGCGGCCTGGCCGCGCAGGACGGGACGTGCCATCGATCATGCGGTGTCCGCACGAGTCGATCGCGATTCGGTCACGGCGCTCTTCAACCGCGTTCGAAGGGCGACCGAGGAACTCGCCGCCCCCCTTTCGGCAGAAGACATGCTCGTGCAGTCGATGCCGGACGCGAGCCCGACGAAGTGGCACCTCGGTCACACGACCTGGTTCTTCGAGGAGTTCGTGCTCGCGCGCTTCGACCCGGCCCACAAGTTTCACGACACGCGCTGGCGCGTCCTCTTCAATTCGTACTACCGCTCGGTCGGCCCGCGCCATCCTCGGGCCTCCCGCGGCGTCCTGTCGAGACCTTCCCTCGAGCAGGTTCGAGCCTGGCGCTCCAGCATCGACGCGCAGATGAACGATCTGCTGGCACGGGCCGACGACGAGACGCTGTCGATCGTGCTGCTCGGCGCCCATCACGAGCAGCAGCACCAGGAGCTCATCCTCACGGATGTGAAGCACGCGCTTTCGTGCAACGAGCTGCGCCCGGCGTACCGTCCCCTTCCGGAGCGATTGTCGCGGCCGGTCTTCGAGGCGGCGCTCCGGTTCGCCGAGGCCCCGGAAACACCACGTTCTCTCGCGCCCTCCGACTCGCCGCCTCGATCCCGCGCCACCCCCGACCCGGCACCGCGGTCACGGCCTCGCGTGGACACGCCGCCCTGGTCCTTTGGCGCGGTCGACCGAGCGGCGCCGCTGAAGTGGACGTCGTTCGATCAGAGAGTGATCGTCGCGGGGCATGACGGCGAAGGATTTGCATTCGACAACGAGCGCCCACAGCACCGCGCGATCGTCGGTCCGTTCGAGATCGCGTCGCGGCTGGTGACCAACGCAGAATACCTTCGCTTCCTGGACGACGGCGGCTATCAGCGGGAAGAGCTCTGGCTCTCGGACGGCTGGGCCGCGGCGCAGGCCCAAGGGTGGACGTCGCCCCTTTACTGGGAGCACACCGAGGGAATCTGGAAGCGATTCGGCTTCCATGGAGTGGCCAAGCTCGACCTCGAAGCGCCCGTCTCCCACGTCAGCTTCTACGAGGCCGACGCGTACGCCCGATGGGCCCAGGCACGCCTTCCGACGGAGTACGAATGGGAAACCGCGGTCATCGCGCGACCGATCGAAGGAAACTTTGTCGAGAGCGGTCTGCTCGACCCTGCGGCGGCCGCCCCCGGCGCTTCCCAGCTCTTCGGAGACACGTGGGAGTGGACGGCAAGCGCGTATGCCGCGTACCCGCGCTTCCACCCGCTGCAGGGAGCGCTCGGCGAATACAATGCAAAATTCATGAGCGGACAAATGGTTCTGCGCGGCGGCTCATGCCTTTCGCCGCGCGACCACATTCGTCCAACCTATCGAAATTTCTTTCCGCCGAGTGCGCGCTGGCAAATGAACGGAGTGCGCCTCGCGCGCGATCTTTGATCGGAATCGATCCCCGTCGCGAGCCGCGGCCTCATCGCAGGGACGCTACCGCGGACTCACGCAAGCCATCTCCATCGCACCGACGTTTGCTCGGACCGCGTCGCGAAGCAGCTGCAGCTGGTCCAGGACTTTCGGCCTCAGCACCAGCATCGCCCCCTCCGGGATCTCGTTGATCGAGGCGGCGGCGGGAACCGTCCGCAGGGGCTGCATGAGCGCACGGCCATCGAGGCTCGGGTTGCCGTACGGATAGTTCTGGCCTTCGCCCGCCTGATGGTCGACGGTGTTCCCGTATGCCGGCGGCGCCAATCCGTATTGAATCGACGCGTGGATGGCACACGGGCACACGGCAAAAGGGTCGCCCTGACTGTTATTGGCCTCGCGCATCGCAAAGACGTTTGCACGAATCTGGTCCAGCGCTCGCGCTGGACCCGTGAAGCTGACCGTGACTCCTTCGGGGATATCCATCACCGTGGCGTCCACCTGGATTCGCTGCGAGACCGGACAGCCGAGCGCTGCATTCTCGACCTGAGCCGGGGTTTGGGTCGGCGGTTGCGGCTGATGCGAGCACGCGACGATCGCGACCAAGGCGGCGCTAGCAGCGGCAATTCTCATGTCACGACCTCCATCACGAGGCTGGACGATGCAACTGCGGCGCCACGACGCCTGGGCTGAGATCGCTGACGCGGCTGTGGCCTCGGGCGCCCGTAGCTCGCGGCCTGGCGCGAGCGCCGGCACACGCGGCGGACACGGACCGCCCGCGCTATGGAAACATCGACGTGCCGAGCGATGCACGCCCCCCGTTTGCGGCCGACTTTCCGCGCGATCCCGAGCTCGACGCGGCGGTCGAATCGTTCGTCAATGGCAACTACGCCAAGGTCCGCGCCGACGGCGCCCGCATCCTCGCGTCGGATGCCGAGGAGAGCGTCAAGCGGGCCGCCCGGGCCCTGGTCGAGCGAACGACGCCTGCCCCGCTGGCGCTCGCGCTCCTCGGTCTGACCGCCCTCCTCGTGGCAGCGGTCGGAGGGTGGTGGGTTCTGCACGGGAAGGCACCTATCCCGCCCGCCGCCCACGCGACTCCGGCGCGAACGCCGAACATCCCCCGAGCCCCCCTCATCCACTGAATCGCGGTAATCCCGCCAATCAGGTCACGATGCGTTCTAGCTCTCGGGTTCGTTCGAGCCGGGAATGCCCTTGATGTCTTTCCTCGCGTGCTTCCAGGCCCGCTGCACCACCCAGGACATCGAGCGCTGCAACCGCTGCGCCTCTTTTTGAATCTCCTCGAGCATCGTCTCCGGGAAGTAGAGGCTCTGCTTGCGCTTGTCGCTCTTGGAGACGTCCGAACCGCTCTTACGCTCTTGGTCGGCCATAAGTCGCTGCATTGTGGCATGGCGCGGCCATGCTCGTCGAGGCCCAGCCGCAGGGCGCACGGTGCTATGACAGACGGCATGAGCTTGGGGGCCGTTCGGCGGGTTTCCATACTTTTCCGCCTCGGTGGTTTTGGCGTCGTTGCAACCTGCGCTGCCGCCTATGGCTGCTCGGGGGATGCCTTCACGCTGGCCCCGGCGGATGCCGCCGCGCCAAGCAACTCGAGCGGGACGGGGGCGCCCGACGGCTCGGGCGCACCGACGGACGGCGGAGCCGATGCGCCGAGCGACGGCGCCGCCGCAAGCTTCTGTTCTGCGTATACGCTGTACACCCTTTGCGAATCGTTCGACGTCGACGGAGCACCCGGCCAGCTCACGCCGGTGACGGGAGGCACCGCCGCAGCCGGCACGATCGCGACCGACTCGACGACGTTCTTCTCGGCGCCCAACTCGATGGAAGCGACGACGCCGGCGGTCACCACGCTCGGGGCTTCGGCCCGGGCTCTCGCCGGCAAGACGTTCGCGAGCCCCGGCACGCAGCTTTACCTTCAGGCCGAGTTTCAGGTCATCAAGTCCTGTCTCACCACGGACGGAGTGACGATCGAGCTCGTGACGATGAGCTTGGCGGCTGGTGCCGAGTACTCCGTCGCTCTGACGCTCGCTTCTACCGGCTCGTACGTCACCGAGATCCTGACGGCGGCCGACGGAGGGGTGTCGACCGACGTGCACGACGACACGTCCGTGTTGACCGCAGGCGACTGGTCGAACGTCAAGCTGACCATTCACCTCGACAAGAAGACGTTCGATCTGATGTTCGGCGCCACGGGGGTCTCGGCGGTGCCTCTCACCGAAGAACCCGTCACTGCGGCGGCCGCAACCGCGGCGGCCTTCGCCGTCGGCGCGTCCGTCACGTACACGACGGTGCAATCCACCGGATGCACGGTGTATGTCGATAACGTGGTGTTCAACGACACGGTGATGCTGCCGTAGAACCATCGCGCCCGTAGACTCGTCGCGAGGGAGGCGTTCGCTGCGGTCGTGACTCCCAGGGAGAGAACACCGGCATGAAGCGCGGTTCGATGTGTTTGGTCCTCGCGAGCGGCGCGGTCCTGGTCACCGAGGCGTGCCGGGTGGTCGTGGACCAGCCCCCGAGCGCCCAGCCTTATGCTTACGCCTACCCGACGGCGACCGCACCCGGGGCAGCCTATCCCGCCCGATCCTATCCGACAGCGACTTACCCTACGTCAAACCCGGCCCGGGCAACGCCCACGGCGTCGTACGCACCCCGAACGGCGGCCACGGCGTCGTATCCGACCGCGTCCAGTGCGATCGCTGCTCGCCCGCCGCCTGCCTCGTCGGCGCCATCGCAGACACCTGCGCCTCAAGTTACGCGGACCTCGTTCGACGACACCTCGTCGGGACAGCCGACGCGTGCCGGCTCGGCTGCGCCGCCGGCGTGTCTCGATGCCGCATCGGTCGAGTTGCCTGATTGTGAGCTCGTCCGCCGGCCTCTCGCACGCTGCTCGCCGCAAACCACTCCCCAGCAGCGCTGCGCTGGATACCGAACGTACTTCGACCCGAAAGTCGCGGCCTCCGCCATTTCCTGCTTGTCGGCGCTCACCAGTCGACAGCTTTGCGACGTCAACCGGGCGAGCGACTGCGCGAAAATTGCGCTTGCCGAGGCCTGCCTCGACTCTTCGGTTCAGCAGCTCTGCCAGATTGCCGAGGGCCCTTGCAAGACGACCGCGAGCGTCTGCGCCGCGAGCCTGTCGGGCCTGAACGACGAGGGCCAGCAACGGGTCGCGGAATGCGTGGCGCGTGGCTGCGAGGGAGGCATCGACGGTTGCCTGGACGCACTCACCTCGGGCCGCGCACCGTCCAGCTCATCGAGCTCCGCCGCCCGATCGACGGTCGTCGAGTGACGCTTCGCTTCCGGCGGGACGGCTCAGCGGGCAACGGCGTCGCTCCCGCCCTCACCTCCGGCTGGGCGGCTCGGGGCAGCCACGCGGCTCGCGCGCCCTCACCTCCGGCTGGGGGGCTCGGGGGGAGCGGCGCTCCCCCCGAACAAAACTACGGCACGACCTGGAGAGAGCAGCCCGTCGTCGTCGACATCCAGTAGATGAGCGTGAGCGCGATCGCAAGCGTAACGACGCCCAGGCCGATGAACTTCGGCCCGGACCATCGCTTGTCGTCTTCGTCGAACTGCTTCTGCGCGATCTCTTCGGCGGTCGGCATGTTCCGCGCCGCGTTGTAGCGTATCAGCGCGAATTTTCAAAGACATTCGAACCCTCGATCCGAGGACCGATCACAGGACGAAGTGGCGACCCTTCTGCCGTCGGCAAAACATCCCAATGGTGGCCGCGGCATCGCCCACGCCGGCATTGCCGCTTTCGCCCACGCCGCTCGCTCCGAATTCCTCCCACTCCAGAGCGCTGTCGGTTCCGTCGTTCTCCTTGACCATGCCGGCGAGCGCGCTGCGCGCCTGCGAGAGAGTCCGATCGTCGCGCGACCAGAGACTCGTCGCGAGGTCGTGGGGATTGACGTTGAGGCAAAAGTCGAGGAACGCGGCAAGCTGCGGGACGGCCATCGTGACCAAGACGGGCATGAAGAGCTCCGTCGTCGCCAGGGCGATTTCCCGCGTCGCACCGTCCCATTCGACGCGGATTCGTGTCGCCGGCGAGATCCGCCCGAGCACGACGGGAGCCGCCACTTCGGCGTGATCGGAGTAATCATCGCCACAAACCGCTCCTCCTTCGAGCAGCACTCGCACCCCGGCCGCCCGAGCGCTCTCCTGGATGCTGGTCACGGTCGACGCTCGATGCACCATGATCGGACCGACGACTTTCGAATCGTCGGGCGCCGCCGTCTTGCGCGGGTCGGCGACGCGCCAGCGGCGCATCTCCGCGACTATTTTCGGCTCGATTCGGTCGAGCGTCGCCTCCGTTGCGGCGATGCCGTGCAGGCTGGTGCACTTGTGCGAGCCGAGAGCCAGCTTGGAGTACGCCAGCCGGACGGCGATCCGCTCGAGCTCCGCGTCCGAAAAACCGTCGTCGATCCATGACCAGTTGCACCCGCCCCCTTCGAATCGCACCGGGCGCACTCCGCGCAGCCCTTGAATTTTTCGTGCGGTCTCGACACTCCCAGTCACGCTGACCACGGCGACCCGCGGGTCGGCCACCAGCGGCGCCACGTCCGAGCCGAACCCCTCGACCTTGTGCACGCTGCGCGGATCGGCGCCTGCCGCAATGAGCATCTTCACGAGCGTGGTGGACGTGACGCCGGCGAACGGATGCCCTTTGAATAGGAGCGGCGAGCCGCTCAAAAAACACGCGACGGTCTGAATGACCGGAATGCCGTAGATGAAATTCATCGGCGTGATCACGGTGCACACGCCGGCGGCAACGTAGGCGTTCTTCCAGTACGCCTGAGCGGGCTGCATGGTGGGCACGATCTCTCCCTGCATGGCCTTTTCAACGCTTCCCTCGAGGTGGTCCGCCGCGCGTTTCGCCTCCCAGAAATCCTTGTCGGCCTCGATCCGGGTCTTGGGCACCTGCTGACGGAGCTCGTGCAGACAGTCCTCGTAGAAGTAATGAAGCAAGCGAGCGAAGTTCTTGATGACATGCTTGCGGTACGCCATTCCTTCCGACGCCCAGTCCATGCTTCGCCAGAACGCGTGCGCACGCTCGACGGCCCTGATGCACTCTGCTTCACGCGAGCGCGCGAGCTCGAACAGCGTCACGCGGCGGTCCCACAGGGCCTTCATGGGCACGAGCTCGTCCGGACGCTCCCATCGACCGTCGATCAGGTTCAGGCAGCGCGCGGGCGGATCGCCCGGCGCGCTCGGAAGCGGGCGTCCGAACAGGTACGGCCGCAGCCCTTCGCATCCCGCATCGCTCAGCTGCAGCGAAAACAGCGAGTAGCCGGCGCGGCGGCCGGCGTAGAGGGCCGCGACGGGATCGGGTCCACCGAGCTCCCCGATCGACTGGGACGAGAAGAGAGCGGCGGCGTCCGCCAGGGCGGCTTCTTCGAGCGAGCTTTTCGCCATGACTCGCGGTCTAGCGCAATTGAGGAGACACGGGAGCGACCCGACTCTCACGCACACCCTGCACAGCGATGCATCACCGCCGACGGCCTGGCCCCGCTGGCCTCGCCCGAGCCCGCCCGGATCCGTCCCCGCGCCCGCCCCCAGCGACGCCGGACCGGCCCTGGCTGCAGGCGGGCCCGGCGCACCGTGGAGACCATGCCGGCTGGACCCCTCGGCGGCCCCCGCACGGCTCTGCCCTGTGGCATTAAGGTCGAGTGAGGCTGGAGCGCGGGGCCGAGACCGCGGTCGCGCTCAGCTTACTTGGACCCTCCGCTTCCACTGGTCCTTCCGCCCCGGCGCGCGCCCTTGCGCGCGGAGCGGCGGATCTTCCGCGAGGCCCGGCGCTTGGACGGACTCGCGCCGCGCTGCGCGGAAGCACCTGCGGCCGCACCTCGCCCCGCCGTCGGGCTCCGGCCGGCGCTGCGGCGCGCGGCCGGGGCGGAAATCGCGCTCGATTTCGGCACCGAGCCTGCGCCTGATCGCGCGCGACCTGCCGCGCCGCTCGCTGCCGGCACGGCGCTGGATCGACGCGCCGCCGTGCGCGGCGTCGTCGACCGGCGCGCGTACTCGTGCGGCTGCGGCGATTCGTCTTCGGGGCGACTTCGGGCGGTGCGTCGCGAACTGGTTCCTCGTGGCTGACTGCTCTTGCTCCGTACACGCGGCATCGTCTTCTCCTTCCTGTGCGGCCCTCGTCGCATGGCCACCCACGCCTTCCCTCGGCGGTGGGCGCCGGCACACGCGAACCGGCCCGCCGCAGGTGCACGACCCAGGCCAGGCAGGCTCGCGCCCCCCGGAATGGCCAACAGCGAACGCGACCGAAGGGCGGCGGAGAGTTACAGTAAAGAATGCCGGAAGGCGCGATGCCCGCGCGCTCGAAAGTCGGCTTGATCCTGGCAGGCGGCTCCGCCCGCGGCGCGTACGAGGTCGGCATCGTGCGCTACGTCCTGGAGGACATCTCCCGGGTCCTCGGTCGACCGGCGCCCATCGACGTGCTGTCGGGCACCTCGGCGGGCAGCATCAACGCCGCGACCCTCGCCGCCTACGCGGACGAGCCCATCGCACGCGCGTCCATCCTCGCCCGCCGCTGGACGGAGCTTCGCATCGAGGAGATCGTCCGGCCGTCTCCGCGCGAGCTTCTGCGGATCACGGCGAGGCTCTTCGGCCGTCAGGCGCGCGGTCCCACCAACACGCGGCGGCAAGGCGGCCTTTTCGATCCGAGCGGCATCGAGCGCATCGTGACAAGCTCGATTCCGTTCGAATCCATCGGGGAGAACATGCGCCGCGGCTGTCTTTCGGCCATGTCGATCTCCACGACGCACATCGCGAGCGGACGTACCGTGGTCTTCGTTCAGCGACGCGAAGGCGGACTCCCCCGCTGGGGACGTGACCCGACGATGGTCGCACGCCCCACGGTGATCGAGGCTCGCCACGCGCTCGCCTCCGCGGCCATCCCCGTTCTTTTCCCGGCGGTCCCGATCGACGGTCAGTTCTACTGCGACGGTGGACTGAGGCAGAACGTGCCGCTCTCGCCCGCGCGCCGCCTCGGAGCCGACGGTCTCATCGTCGTCAATCCCCGATACATCCGTGACGAGGCGCCGTCCCCCGCGCTGGCCGAAGCGCGCGAGCGGGAGTATCCCGACCCGCTCTTCGTCATCGGCAAAGCCATGAACGCCCTTCTGCTCGATCGGATCGAAAATGACATCGATCGATTGCGGAAGCTCAACTCCGTCCTCGAAGCCGGCGCCCGTTCGTTCGGACCTGGTTTTGCGACCGCCCTGAACGACGAGCTTGCGCGCTCGGGCGAGAGCCCCGTCAAACCGCTCGATGTCGTCTACATCCGCGCATCCCAGGACATCGGCGTGCTCGCCGCGCAGTACGTGCGATCGCCCGAGTTCGCGAGACGGGCGCGGGGCGTCGTGGGGCGCGTGCTCCGCCACATCGCCGAGGGGGAAGAGGAGGCGGATCTGTTGACCTACGTCCTGTTCGATGGCGAGTTCGCGGGCCGGCTCATCGAGATCGGCCGCAGCGACGCGCGCGCACGACACGACGAGCTCGTCGACTTCTTCGCCCGCCAGCTCGGCACGACGCTCTAGCCACCGTCCGGCCCTGCCGGAGCGGCCTTCGAGATGCGATCGGGGTCTCCGAGAAACTCGAAATGCATCGTGTCACGTAGCCTGTCGTGGCCCAACCAGTAAAAGCCGTAGCGCTCGAAGGCATGAACCCAGCATTCGGGCATTGCCATTCGATCGTATTCGGACTTCGGCTGCCGCTTGCAGGCGGCGGCATCGTTCCACGGAGGGACGCACCCGCAGCAGGTATTGATGGATGGGTCGATGTCGATCGCGATCCCGTAGGCGTGGTTGGTCACCTCGCCGCCCCGGTAGGTATTTCTGAACCGAATTCCGGCGAGCGCGGACGGCGCGTACGGATGCGCTCCGCACGTACGCCGGATTTCCTCCTCGGCGCACTTGAGAGCCGGGACCACTTTGCGGTGCATTCGGACCGGAAGCCCCATGAAGGTGGTGGTCGTAACGTACGCGCTCGGGGGCTTGGCGCCGGGCGCGGGCCGTCCGAAGCCCGGAAAATAGCCGTACTGGTCGGTACGGTATTGAATCGCGCGCTCGAGCCCCGCGCGTCCCTCCTTCAGGAAGTTGCCGCGTACGAGAAAGTCTTGCGGCGCCTGATCGTTGCACGCGGCCTCCTCGGCGATCGCGGACGGCGCCGATGCGTCCGAAGTGCTTGCGAACGGTCGAGCGGCCTCCGGGAGCGGTCCGCCCGCTTCGGCCGCCGTCGTGGCGGCGTCGCTGACTTGCGGACCAGGCGCGGGCAGCGCTGCGAGAAACGAAGCGTCCCCCATCGACGCCTGCGGCGGCAGAGTCTCGGGGTGGCCTTCCGCCGCGCTCGAGGCATTTGACGGCGCAAGACCTCTCGGAGCGGACGCACCACAGGCGAGGGCGGCGAGCGCCAACCATGCAAGACGCACTGATTTCATCGATCTTGGCCCGTTGTATTGCACCCGGCGGTCGTACGCACGCGCTCTCCTGGCCCGGCTTTCGCAACCGGGACCTTTCGCAAACCCGGACCGTTCGCAAACCCGGACCGTTCGCAAACCCGAACCGCTCGCAAACCCGGCCCATTCGGTACCGGGACCGCTGCAAACCTGGACCGTTCGCATTCCCGACGTTCGCGACGTTCGTCAATCCGGACGCTCGCATCCGAGCGACCCCTACGATGACCCACCCCGCTCCCGATCGAAGCTGGACCCTTCCCAAGCCGGGCGACACCCTCGCGGGCAAGTACGTCCTCGAAGCCGAATGCGGCCGTGGCGGTCTCGCCGTCGTCTTCTCGGCCGTCCAGGGCGAGCTCGATCGACGCGTCGCCATCAAGATGCTGCTGCCCGAGTGGGCGAACGACCCGGAGGTCGTCGAACGCTTCGTGCGCGAGGGTCGCGCGGCCACCTGCATCAAGAGCGAGCATGTCGCGCGCGTCTTCGACGTGGGAACGCAGCCGAACGGAGCCCCCTACCTCGTGCTCGAGTACCTCGAGGGACACAACCTCGACGAGATCGTGCGCACCTGGGGCCCGCTGCCCGTGCCCACGGCCATCGATTGGCTTCTGCAGGCGGCCGAGGCGATCGCCGAGGCGCATGCCCACGGCATCGTGCACCGCGACCTGAAGCCCGCGAACTTGTTTCTCACGCAGCACGCCGACGGAACGCCGTGCATCAAGGTCATCGACTTCGGGCTCTCCAAGATCACGAGCCCCCGGCTGAGCGGACCCGTCGACCCGCTGACGCAAACGACCGACATCATCGGCTCCCCCCATTACATGGCCCCCGAGCAGCTGCGTTCGTCGCAGCACGCCGACGCGCGCACCGACCTCTGGGCCCTCGGCGTCGTGCTCTACGAATTTCTCGCGGGCAAGCCGCCCTTCATCGGGGCGACCCTGCCCGAGCTCTATGCCACCGTCCTCACCCAGCCCGTCGTCGCGCTGTCGACGGTGCGGCCGCACGTGCCCCCCGCCGTCGAACAGGCCATCATGCGATGCCTGCAGAAGGAACCCGAGGCTCGCTTCGCGAGCATCGGCGATCTGGCGCGCGCCCTGGCGCCGTACGGCTCACGTCGCGCTCGAGCCTCGTTTGATCGCATCGATCGGACGTCCCGCGAGCCCGGCCGCCTGAGCGATTGGCCGCTCTTGCCGACGCTGCCCGACCCGCCCGAGGACGATCCCTGGCGCGCAGCCGATGACGGCCGACCCTTCCGCACGCCCACCTCCGCCCGTGTCGTCGTCGGGTCATTCGTCATGCTGTCCGGCCTGTTCATCGGAGCGTTCATGTGGATCTACGCCGACGTCCACGCCGGCGAGAAGAAAGGGGGCGGCGTGACGTCGATGCAGCCGTCTCTCCAGGCCCCCGCCGAGTACGAGGGGCCGCCCGCGCTGCAAGCACCTGCCGGGGCGACGCCGACGGACGCGGTGACACTCCCCCCGCCGGCCACGTTCGGAAGCGCGCCTCCCGCAGATGCGCCCGTCTCGCCCGCAAGCCCGGCGGCCTCCGCGATCGACACGGCGTCGGGCCCAGCGCAGGCAGTCGACCGCCCGAAGGGCCCATCGCAGCCGGGGCTCGCGCGACCCGATCACTCGCGGCGGGGTCGCCCGCGGAGCGGCATCGCCACGCTACCGCCGGCGCCCCAGCATACCTGGGCAAGCGACACGCCCGCGGGCGTCTCGTCCGCAGGAGGCGACCTGCCCGATCGGAGGCTGCCGGATCCTCCGTTGGACCCGGACCCCTATTGGGTCCCGGCGACCGCCCCCTCTGCCTCCGCGCCCGCCCCGAAAGTGCCCACCGGCGGGCCGCGCGGCCTCGACTCGGTCTTCGACAGCCGCAAGTGAGAGGTGTCTCCGATGTTTCCGCAGCGTACGTCCGTTTTTCTCGCGACCTCGTCGGCGCTCCTTGCCCTTCCCGCAGGCGCGCGTGCCCAGAATCCCGCAGCCGCGCAGGCGCTCTTCGAGAGCGCCAAAGAGCTCGCGGCTCAGGAGCGCTACGGCGAGGCGTGCATGAAGTTCGAGGAGAGCGACCGGCTCGACCCCGGCATCGGAACCAAGTTTCATCTGGCCGATTGCTGGCAGCACGAAGGCCGCACCGCCAGCGCCTGGTCGCTCTTTCGCGACGTGGAGGCCCAGGCCCACACGGTCGGCCAGCCGACGCGCGAGCGAGTCGCGCACAATCGAGCCGCCGCCCTCGAGCCGCTCCTCTCGAAGCTCGCGATCGATCCGGGCGAGGCGGCGTCCTTGCCTCACGTCGACGTGCGCCGCGACGGGCTCGCGGTCGACCGGGCGCAGTGGAACGTCCCGGTTCCGGTGGATCCCGGATCCCACGTCGTCTCCGTGACCGCTTCGGGCAAGGAGCCCTGGCAAACCACCGTGGAGGTCACGCCGGAAGGCCGGGTCGTCACCGTCGACGTCCCTCCGCTCGCCGACCTCGGCCCGGTCGCAACGGCTCCCCCGAGCGAGGCAGCCGCCCCGCCTCCGGCACCGTCTTCCCCGCCCGAGAGCGCTCCACCCGTCGTGCCCCCTCATCGCACGGTCGCGGTCCAGCCCTCCCCTCCGGTGCTGCCGCCTCCACCCGCGCCCCGACCCGGCGTCACGCAATGGATGCCTCTCGTCCCGACCGAGACGGCGCACGTCGACGACCGCGGAGCCGCCCAGCGAGCCCTGGGCTGGTTCTTCGTGGGCGCGGGGGTCGTGGGCCTCGGCGCCGCGGGGTACTTCGCGTGGCAGTGGTCGCACGCCAGCAACCAGGCGAGCTTTCACTGCATCGGGTCCATCTGCGACGCGGCCGGGGCCCAGTACCAGACCGACGCTCACAACGCGCAGACGGCCACCTGGGTCTCGGTCGGAACGGGAGCCGGATCGATGTTTCTTGGCACGGTGCTCATCGCGACAGCCCCCGTGCCGCGCCTCGTCCTGCACACCGCCAGCGTCGAGATCCAGCCGGTCGTCAATCCGCGCGGTCCGAGCGGCCTCGCCGTGCTCGGGAGTTTCTAGCTGCCCCCACCCGCGCGCCTTGCGGGCGGCGGTGCGAGCTGCCAGCGGCGGCGCGCGGCCTCCCCCAAATGCGTACTCGCTCGCGCCCGGCGTGAGGGACGAAGGCGAGCCGCGGCGGGCGCGAGCTGCGCGCGCATGGGGGAGGCGCGCTCGATAGCGGCCGGCTCCGGACGGCTGGCGCGCGTCGTCCGGGAAAGTGGAAACCCATGGCGAGCGCGTCAGCGCTGTGCGAGCGGCACCAATTTCGATCGACGCATGCGCCGGTCGCGCGTGACCAGCGCCACGCCGTGGACGAGGCTCGTTGCCGCGATGAGCTCGTCGGCGGGGTCGCTCGAGACGTCGAGTCGGGTGCTGGCAACGGCGATCTCGCGAGTGATTGGCCAGACGTGAATGGCAGAGAGGACGCGAACCACCTCGGGATCTTCCAGGTCGATCGCGATCCTCCCAATCTGCGCCAGCTTGGCGATTTCCCACAGGACGATGGCCGAAATGCTCCACCGATCGCCGCGGAGTAGCGATTCCTCGCGCGCCGTGAGCGTTCCCACCACGGCGTGCAAGAGCACATGAGTGTCAAGGTTGAGCATCCCACTCGATGCCGGTGGTCAGGACGTTCCCTTGGATGCGGACCTTCCCCCTGAGAGACGCGATGAGGCTGGCCGATTCGGCCCGAATCGGGATGAGCTTGGCGACCGGCCTGCCGCGCTTGGTGATCACGATGCCTTCGTCGTCCACTTGGTCCAGAAGCGCCAGGCAGTGCTCCTTGAATTTCGCCGCCGCGATCTGCTTCATGGTCAGAAGATACTGCTGGTCATTTCAGATGTCCAAGTACGGGTGGGCGGCCAAATGCGGCCCGAACTCGGCGAGGCCGAGCAAGGCTCTCCGCCCCCGCCAGCTTGGTGCGGTTCTCCGGTATGCTCTGCGGCGCCCATGCCGCGACAGCACTGGCTCATCAAGAGCGAGCCCGACAAGTATCCGTTCGAACGCCTCGTAGCGGACGGCTCCACCCGATGGGACGGCGTCCGCAACTTCGAAGCCCGAAACAACCTGCGCGCGATGAAGCCGGGCGACTATTGCCTCTACTACCACTCGAACGAGGGAAAGGCGGTCGTCGGCATCGCCAAGGTCACGCGCGCGGCCTACCCCGATCCGACGAGCAAGGACGGCGACTGGAGCGCCGTCGACATCGAACCGGTTCGACCCCTCGCCCACCCCGTTACACTCGACGAGATGAGAAGCGACCGCACCCTTGGCAAAATGGCCATGTTCCGCAGGCCCCGGCTGTCGGTGGTCCCGGTGACCAAAGACGAGTTCGACGGGGTGGTCGAGCTTTCGCGAAACAAAACCAGGGGATGACCGGGCTGCGTCCGTCCTCGCACGCCTTCGCGCAAAGAGACTCCTACGGCGTCGCGTCAAAGGCTCGCGCCTGCCGAAGACTCGCCTCTGGCGACGCCGGAATGCTCGTGGCGGACAGGCGCGCTGTCGCGTCCGTGCCGCTCCGGGCCCTCGCCTTGTCGAGCATCCTGTTCACGATCGGATGCGCCTCGCACCCGGCAAGTCCATCCGTGCCGGCGCGCAGCGAGGAGCATGTCGTGCTCACGTATCTCGGCGCGGCCGGCTGGCGCATCGACGAGGGGATCCATGTGCTCCTCGTGGACCCTTTCTTCTCGCGAGCTCGCGTCGATGACGGCAAGGCAGTTCTCCTGCCCGACCAAGAACGGATCGCGCATTACTCCCCGGCGCACACCGATGCGATCCTGGTCGGGCACTCGCACTACGACCACCTGCTCGATGTCCCGGACATCGCGAAGCGAACGGAGGCAATGGTGGTCGGCTCGGAGAGTACGTTGAACGTCGCGCGCGCCGCGGGAGTGCCGGAGCAGCGCCTCGTTCGGGCCCGGGGCGGCGAAAGGTTGCAGTTCGGTCCCTTCTCCGTGCGTGCGATCCGTGCTCTGCACTCCGTCAACGGCTTGCCGAACGAGACCATCCCGGCCGGAGTCAGGCTCCCGATGGCAGCGGCCGAGTACGTCGAGGGCGGCACGCTTCAGTACCTCGTCCAGGTGGCCGATCATGCCATCCTGTTCATCGGCACCGCCAACTTCATCGAGGGCGAGCTGGATGGCCTGCGCCCCGACGTGGCGGTCATAGCAACCCGCGGCCGAGAGAAGGTGCAGGACTATGCGTGTCGTTTGATGCGGGCGCTCGGGCGCCCTCGGCTCGTATTGCCCAATCACTTCGACGCCCACTGGGAACCGCTCGGCGCGACCCAGATGAACATCGACGATGCCGATCGTGCCGACCTCGCGGCGTTTTCCCACGAGATACACGCTTGCTCCCCTGAGACCTCGGTCGTCCTCCCGATCCACCTCCAACCGAGAACGCTGTGACTCGACGTGAACGTCCGCGGCATGAACTCGCCGAGTCATGACGGTGGACGGCTCACGCGCGCGACAAGTAGTTCTCTGGGACGAAAACATTCCGAATGCGAAACGGTGCGGGCGACTCGATCCTCAGCCGGAGCCGCATCTCGAACGAGCGCGCCGAAAGGCGAAAAACGGTTCGTCACTCGCCTCAGTCCCCACCCAGGGGGACGCTGGCGTGCCGGTTTCTCGGCAAAGCGCGCTGACGACAGCCGCGACGAGCCCCTCCATCGGCCCATTGCACTCGATCGGGTGGGCCACCAAGGCCGTGCGCTCGTCTTGCGGCGCGCGGGGAAACGCGTCGACGAACGCGTTGATGGATCGCTGGAACGTGTCGCCGGAGGCGCGCCGGCCTCCCGGCGGCTCGAGCCCGGACGGGCGGCCGGGCCTTGCGGGCGGCGCACGCTCCGCGCCGTGCTCTCCGCGAGCTGGGCGCTCCCAAGCGGAGCACGTCACGGAGCCTGCGCCAGGGGGACTGCGGCCCGGCCCCCCGCCCGGGTCCGAGGAGAAACCCATGCTCCGCTCGACCTCCCGCGAGTCCCGTCCCGTCAGACTGCAGCGCAGCCGTCGTCGAACCACGCGCACATCGTCCGTTCTGCACGAACGCGCACAGGCCATGCGCCATGGGCCGACCGCATCCGAGGCGCGGTTCTTCGAGAAGGTGCGCGGCGGCCGTCTCGACGTCGTATTTCGCCGGCAGGTGCCTTTGGTCGGCCGGCTACATCGCCGACCTGCTCGCGCCGTCGCTGGGGCTCGTCGTGGAGATCGACGGCGCCTCTCATCGCGCGCGGCAGAAGGCCGACGCGCGGCGCGAGCGCGCGCTGGCGCGGGCCGGCTACCGGGTGCTTCGCATCGACGCCGAGCTCGTCATGGGCGATCTCGACGAGGCAGTGGCGAGGGTTCGGAGGGCGATCGAGGAGCTCCGGTCACGATCGCCCTGAGCCAGAAGTGCGTCGAGGTTTCCTGCACTTTCGGTCGCGCGTTTGTCGACATGCCCTCTCGAGGAGGTTGCGGAGGGGGCAGTCGTCGCTCTCGATTCCGATCCCCGCCGAGGCGCGCGTTGTTCTGGCTGACGTCGCGTGGCGGCGGACCTTGGAGCGGGCTGTAAGAGCTCAGCCGAACGCGCAGGGCGAAGCCGGGCACCCGCACTCCAGACCTCCTCCACGTAGCCAACCGCGCTCGAGCTCGGCGGCCGAACCTTCGTCACCTACGACGAGCGTCAAGCGGCGCTTGCCCAGGCGATGAGGCTCCAAGCGGTGCAACCGTAGCTCATGCTCCGGTGCGATCCGCTCAACGCGTGGGCGCCCGGAACGCAACGACGCAAGAGCCCGCAGCGGAGCATCCAACGCAGCCGAAGCGAGCGCCTCGAAACGCGGGGGAAACGCGCCGGCCGCGGGCGCCGGGCGCCTGCACCAGACGGGTCCACGCGTTGGGCACAGGGGGTGCACTCTTCCAAGCAGACCCATGCCCAACGCCACAGCCTACGAGGTCTCCCCGTGCATCTTCGGATGGATCGTTCGTCTAGCGGGCGAAAGCGACTTCGAAATGTTCGAGGACAAGACCGTCGCCATCGCGCGAGCGCGCCGGCTCGCTGCATCCAAGAACGCCGTGGTTCGGGTGCTGTCCGTGAGCGGCCACATCGACGTGGAGTACCCGTCCGACGGAGAGAAGGCGGCCCGCGTGTAGCGTTCGTGCGCTCGCCGGACGGCGACATCAATCGCGACGTTGCTCGCCCGCGACGTTGGCCGTTCGATCTTCACGCCGGGTCGGGGAGCGGCCACGCTCTGGAGGGCTCCCGCGACGAAGTCGCCACTTCGACTGCCTTACGTCGATTCCTAGCCACCAATCCAGACTCGACTCGCGCGTCGTGCAGCCCTCCGACAGCCGCGGATCATCAAGGGCGGAAAGTCATCGGATGCAATCGCACCAACTAGTCAGGATTCTCCACGTCCGGGCTTTCGGTTTTGATCCAACTTGGGACACGCCCATTCTGAGCCCCTGCGCAGCCTGATCCATTAGCGCTAAAGTGTCGGGCGCGCTGGCGAGTGTGACCGAGTGTGGCCTCCAAGTAAACGACCGGACACCATGCGCCCGCACATGGGGGCGCCGCTCGCTCAAGACGCGGAGTTCGACACTCCAAGCGCGGCCCCCGGTGCAGTAGGGGTCTGGAAGAGCGTGTGCGGCGTCGATCCTCATAGCGACTCACTTCGTGGAGAAAACTCTGTGCGTCTCCTCGAAGGCCATTGCTCTCGTCAGCACAAAGCCAACGCTCGACGGCGACTCGCAAAAACCCGTCCGCATACCGATTCTCCGAACGATCCCATTGTCCGAGATAAAATTCGGATCAGTTCAGTATTGAGCGGGTAATTATCTTCGCCGCGGAAGCCGTATTCACCATCTGCCGAATTGTTGACCCACCCGGCGCCCTCGATCCCGAATCCCGAATCCGAGAGCGCGCCCAGAAAGTGTTGCCGGAGGTAGTGTCGTGACGAAGACGGTGAAGGGGTCACACATCGTTCAGGCGCAGAAGTGGATCGACGACCGCCTTGGGCCGGGCACCTTCACAGAGATGACCAAGGAAGCGGGTGATAACTGGAGGTTGATCATCCCGGTTGCATGGTACGAGGTTGAGGTCCTAAACCGTGCGCTGGTGCAGACATCGCGCCGCCTTGGTGTATCAGTAGCCCACATGACGGCCGAGATCGCGCGACTCAATGCCGAGAACGACTTGACCACCCTATACAGGGTATTTCTACGGGTAGCCCAACCACAGCGAGTTCTCGTCCATACCCCGCGGCTATGGCGCACATATGTAAGCTTTGGTGACGCAAAAGCGGTCATGAACGAGCCCGGTCACTATGTCGGGCAAGGAGACGGTTTCGATCAAGACCTCGTCGACTGGGGATGTGGCTGCTGGCTAGGCTTCATTCCCGCAACGATCCAGGTCTCAGGCGGAAAGGACCCAAAAGGCTCCATCATTAAAAAATGGCGAAACCCGAATGGACGATACTCAGTGCAATACGAGGTGACGTACAACTAGATTTACGTCGCCGGTCGCCCCGCGCTTCCGCACCGGGCCCCGGGCGTTGATGCGAGCGTACTTGCGCACAATCTCGAAACTGCTCGAGACGTTTTTATCGGGCGTCGGTCGCCGAGGCGCGATAGCGTCTCGTCAGATGCGCCCAATCGAGATGTCCCCGTATCCAGCTCCGAAGCATTCCGGTGTATAGATCGACATTCTGGTTGTTGATCGAACTATTTCGTAGTTTCGCTTGAACGGAAAGAAACATACGCACTTCTTCATCATGAACGGCGGCGGCGCGTCGCACAGCTTCCGCGATTGAAAGAGATTCGGATTCCATCAAGACGAGCACGAGATTGTGCACCTCGCCCTGCTCAACCTCTTTCGAATAAGTGTGGATATCGTTCGCCCATCCGACTGCGCGGCAAGTATGCATTTCGAGAAGTTGCAGGTCCAAGCTCTCCCGAGCCTCACCGGATAACTCAACGCCCAAGGCCAACTCCCCTAAGAGGAATTGTTGTTTGAGGCCAATTGTGACTGTGCGCATCTCACAATAGGCTTCGCGGCTCGGCCGAATCCGCTTCCACCGATTGATCTCTTCCCATATGTATCCGCCAAACAAATCTTCCAGATGCCCGGCAAATCTATCGACCCAGCGCGCACCGGCGATATCCAACATGCGACTCCGTAGATCTACGAATGTCACTTCGATCGGATCGCGTGCGTAGACACTCTCGCCCCGAAATGCCGCAAATAAACGGGACAAGTAGGATGACAGAACAACGGGCCCTTGCCGAAGAAGCTCGACTTCGTCATCAATCGAGCAAAAAAGCGTGGTCCAATCTGCTGCCAGTCGCAAGATTTCCGGAGGGGCCGTATGGAATACGAGCGCTTCGAGCCACGCGATCATCGCCTTGTCGATCCGCGGGCGGTCGACCTCACTGACGAGGCCGGTGCGCACAGCCCAATCCATCGACTCTTCCTGCATCTGCGCGGCATATGGGTTGAGGCCGGGCGGAAAAGGGCAGAAGAGTGCGACTCGACGGACCGAAGAGCCGCGAAGCCGAGATACTCGGTCCGCAACGTTCAGATCGGGTGCCGATGCAGAGGGCTGGGGCGCGGCCCGCCGTATGATCCCGCTTGCTCTCGATTGAGACCCTGAATCGTCCGCCGGCTCGGGCGAGTGTTCGATCTTGGCTCGCTTCGTCATGTTCCCTGTCGATCCCGTCGGGGCTCACTGCAGCGTGGTATCCGGCCTGATGCTCCGAGAGCAGCCCATTGACGATTCTGTGTCGCGATGTGCGACACGCTCGTGAACCGCAATCTCAGGAAAGGTACCTCCTGAGATGGAACGACCCTAAGCCCGCTTACATTAAGCCCGCTGTAGCGAATTTGGGGCGAAAAATGGCGGGCACGCACGAAATGTCGGGCTTTGCGGCGAGAGAACGCCGGCTTTCGAGTCCGATCAGGCAGGTCCTCGGCTCTCTCGATTGCCGGTCTTTCGGCAACGTGGTCGAAACACCCTGGGCATCGCGAGCGCTTATCTTACAAATATCGCGTGCGCGGGTGGTTGCGTCGGTCCCGCACCTCGCAGGTTCGCAGACCGGTGCGACGCTAACGCGTCTCAGGCGCTCGCGTCTTCGCCTGCGCCACCGGCGAATGCCCCCGTGTCGTACATCTCGCGACAGGCGACCCGGCGTACCTTTCCCGACGACGTCTTCGGGATTGCACTCGGTTTCACTAGCATCACGTCCTTGGGGACGATCCCGAAATATTCGAGAACAGCGGTCCGGATCTGACGATCGACCAGCGCGCGGTCGGCTTTCGACTCGACGCCCGCCACGACGTAAAGCTCGTCCGTGCCAGCGGGCCCGGGTTTCGCAAAGGCGACGACGGCCCCGTAGCGCACTCCAGCAACGCGAGCCGCGACACGTTCGACGTCCGAGGGCACGATGTTCCGCCCGCCGATGATGAGAAGGTCCTTGAGGCGATCGACGATGTAGAGATGGCCATCGGCGACGTAGCCGAGATCTCCGGTCCTCAACTCGGCGCGCTGGCGCTGGGAAGGGCCGTGCTTCTGAAAATAAAAGGGCGTGATCGAAGGTCCTTCGACGACCACTTCGCCCACGTGGCGCTCGGCCAATTCTTTGGTGCCCTGGGGTTCGACGATGCGGATCGAGTGTCCCGGCAAGGCGCGGCCGACGCTCGTGCAACACAGGGCGGAGGGCGAGCCCTCCTCCGCCACGGTCGCACGTCGCTCTCGGGCAATGGCGTGGCGATCGACGAAATCGTACCGCGGAAGGGCGCGCGGCGGCGGGAACGCCGCGGCGAGGGTGCACTCGGCCATGCCATACACGGGGAACATCGTCCCCGCCGACAGCCCGACGGATGCAAAGCGATTCATGAAATCCTCGACGGTGGCCCGATCGATGGGCTCGGCCCCGTTGAAGGCGAGCCGCCAGTTCGACAGATCCAAACCCGCGAGCGCCGAATCCGGGCAACGTCGGGCAAGCATGTTGTATGCGAAATTCGGGGCACATGCGAACGTGGCCCTGAACTCGCTCATGCATCGAAGCCACGAATCCGGTTTCCCGACGAAGATGCGCGGCGGCATTACGAAAGTCGGAATACCGATGTATAGCCCGATGAGAAATCCTCCTACGAGGCCCATGTCGTGATACAGCGGGAGCCAATTGAACGATCGCTCCCCGGGCCCGAAACCGGCAGCCTCGCTGATCGCGCGCATGTTGGCGACCAGATTGTAATGAGTCACCACCACCCCTTTCGGCGAACCGGTGCTTCCTGACGTGTATTGGATGAAGGCGATCTCGTGAAAGGAGCGGTGGAGACTGAACGAGCTAACGGTCGGCGCGTCGACCACAAGCTGCTCCGAGGAACCGATCGCCGGCACGTCGATGGCAAGCTCGGCGAAGCTCTCCGTTTCTCGGATGGAGTCCATGACGATGGCGCGAGGCTCGCAATCGGCGCTGACTGAGGTGATCCGCTCACGAAATGCGCTGCGCGCTCGAAAATCGGCCGGACACGGGAGCGGAACCGGTATCGCTCCGATGGCTTGAGCGCCCAACAAGAACGACAGGAAGGAGGCCGTACTCCCGACACAGAGCAGGACACGATCTCCGGCGCGTACGTTCGCGGTCTCGAGCGCGAAGGCCGCCCGGCGCGCAGCGGTGTGAATTTCGCCGAGGCTGTGCGGCGCCGCGCGGATGCCGTCTTTGCCGACTACGGCGTCGAAGAACGCCGGCTCTTCACTGCACCGCGAAATCCGTTCGCCGAGGACCGCCGGAAACGTGAGCCCGGCGTCCGGGAGAAATGCGGTTGTGTTCCAATCCCGTTCGAAATCGGACAGTCGCGGCAGCGGGTTCGGGGCGTTCGCCTCATTCACAGTGACTTTCGCTGCTATCACGACAAACTCCCGACCAGGTTCTCCCCCCGTGGCAATATCCGTCGCCGCGATCCAAAACCGAGCTGAAAACCACCTTGGAGCAGAGCCGATCGCGCGTTCTCTTACGGGAATCGCAGGCAATCGCCAAAGGCTTGCTGCTTCATCCCACCTGCACAAGCGTCACGATGGGGCGCCTCGCCGCGTGTGGCCAAGTTGCTCGGGCATTTGAAACCATTATCGATACCGGCGGCGGATCCGTAATAGTGGCAGCATCATGTACGGTCGCCTTTCCAATTCGCATAACGGGCTGCCCCCGGGGCCGAAGCTCCCGCCGAAAGCTCAAGCGCTGAAATGGATCGGACAGCCGTACGAGTTTCTGCGGGACTGCGCCCGTGCGTTCGGAGATGCATTCACTCTCGATATGGGGCTCGACGATGGAAAATACGTCGTCCTGTCGCATCCAGACGCCGTCCGCGGGATCGTGACTGCGGACGTCGGCGCGCTCAGGGTCTGCAACAGCGTTCTTTCCCCGCTGCTCGGACCGCGCTCGCTGCTACTCCTGGACGGCGACGAGCACCTGCGTGAGCGCAAACTCTTGATGCCGGCGTTTCAGCATCGATCGATAGCCGCCTACGCCGACATCATTCATCGGGTGCTGTCGGCTGCAACCGCACATTGGTCCGAAGGGTCGGTGTTCGTTGCCCAGGAATTTCTCCAGGACGTCTCCCTGGAAGTCATTCTGCGCGTGACGTTCGGGGAGGACGCCGCGGATCGATGCAGTGCGCTGAAGGCGGCGCTGATGGCCGTCCTGAACGATCCGCGCCTCGGGCTCGCCGTGCTCGGGCGCGCGGGAGAATCGGGGACTCTGCCGGCGCTCGGGGCCTTCTGGCAAAAGTTCGAGCGTGTTCGCGATTTGGCGCTCGATCTCGTGGAGCGCACGCGGTCGGACTCACCGGGGCCGTCGAACACGATTCTGTCACTGTTGCTTCAAGCGAAAGACGAACAAGGGCGCGGCCGCACCGACGAGGAGCTGCGCGACGAGGTGCTGACCCTCCTCGTGACCGGGCACGAGACGACTGCGACGGCCATGTCGTGGGGTCTTTATTGGCTGGCGCAGCTGGGCGAGCCTCGCGAGCGCCTGCGCAGCGAGTTGGCGCAAGAGGGACGCTGGGCCGACCCGATGGCGATTGGGCAATTGCCTTACTTGGATGCGACCTGCAAGGAGATCTTGCGAATCTATCCAATCGTCCCCGCGCTGTTCCGCCAGGTCGTCGGCCGGCCATTCAAATTGTGTGGCTACGCTTTCGAGCCCGGGACGTTTCTTTCTCCAAGCATCTATCTGACCCACCACCGGCCCGAGCTTTATCCTGATCCCGATTGCTTCGATCCGACCCGTTTTCTGGCGCGCACCTATTCCGCCTACGAATACCTGCCCTTCGGCGGCGGAGCGCGTCGCTGCGTCGGCATGCACCTCGCCGTCTTCGAGATGAAGATTGTGCTGGCGGCGCTCTTCAGTCGCTACGATCTTGCCCTCGTGCAAGGACAGGATGCGGCTCCCGCCCGCCGCTTCGTCACGGTCGCACCGGGCGAGCGCCTGCGGTTGACGGTCGCCGGAGCACGCGGCTGAGGGCGATCAAAACCGCCCACCTTTCGGCGATCGTCCGGGCGGCTCCGGCGGCCGCTCCGACGGACGCCGCTCCGGCTCCGCGCTTCGATCCGGTCGTGAAGGAGCCGGTGCTCTAAACCTTGGGGGGGGCGTCGACGAGATGCGCTTCGAAAGCCGGGCGGGGTTCTCGGCCCCCGTCTGCGGCGCCAGCAGCGCGTGATCGAACGACGCGCGTCCCTGGTCCGCCGTGCTCGGCTCGTACTCGCGCATGAACTCGCGCACACGCTCGCGCTCCGGGGCGTCCAGGAGCTCGTCGAGCCACGCAAACGCCTCCTCCGGATCGATGAACACCCGTCGCCGGACTGCGCCGACGGGCGCAGCCTCCCGCAGCAGGCGCTGCAGCTGCATCGTGAACGTTGCGCCCCCGATCCCCACGAGCGCGTTTCGCTCGACGAGCTTGTTGTCCTTGCGCATGACCGCAATCAGCTCGTCGCTCACCGCCGGACGGAAGAGGGCGCTCGGGCGCAAATCCGTGCAGCAGACCGCGATTTTCTGGGTCCGCGCCACGCAGATCTTCAGGCAGGTGTCGGCGGCACGGCCCCATGCAGCCACGTCGGCTTCGGTCGGATTTCCAGCGAAGCGCGCTTCGACCAGACGGCCCACCCTTCGTTCGACCGTGAGCAAGGCGAACTCCCTCTCCCGACCTACCTACTTACCTACCGCCATCCAGAACGATATCGAACGCTTGCCAAGGTGTCCACCCGAACACTCAAGTCCCTGGCGTCGCTGTCCACCGCGTTTTGCGCGCTCGTCGCGGCGCCCGATTGCAAGCCTGCAAAAGTTGGAAACAATGCCGAAATTCGGGTGCATCCGCGACAGTCCAAGGCTCTTCGGATGCGCGCGAGCGGCGCAGGGGTGTGGGAGCTGCAAGCCCGCAATCGTGTGACACGACAGATACGGCTTCGAAACGACGGAGCGCTCGCGGGCCGACGAACCTGGCCAAGTGAGGCTGCGTGCGAGCTTCTGGTCAGATCAGCTCCAATTCTTTGGTGAAAGTTTGCAGGAGAATTGATTTAGTATCCATTCTGGCCCATACCAAAAAGGGGTCTCTTCGTGGACGGTGGGCCTCAGCGGAGACCAGCGGGAAAACGCGGAAAGGGGAGAACCAATGCTGCGCGTGATTAAGCCGGTCGGACTCGTTGCTATTTTGCCACTTCTGGGTATTGCGGGAACCTCCGCGATAAGCCGAGACACCCACGCGGACAGTCGCTGCCACCGCGTGCACGGAACGGTCAACAGCGTCATCACGACCGAGAACTGCACCAGCCCCGTCGGGTTGTGCACGACGGGCACGGTGACGGGTGGGGGTCCGCTGGATGGCGCGACGACGTTCCAGGCCCTCGACGTCGCTCCGTCGGCCGGGATGGCCGCCGTCGAGGCCGCTGCGAATCTGTCGTTCTCGGGCCAGCTCACGATCACGGCAAAGCGCGGAACGCTGGTCACGCGCGACCTCGGGGTCCTCGACGCGGTCAACGGCTTTTTCACCGAGCTGGAGCGGCCGAGCTCGGGAACGGGGATTTTCACGAATCCGTCGCATGATTTTTTCATTTCTGGGGTGCTGACGGACAATGGTGACGGCTTCAGCAGCACGATTTCCGGCACCTTGTGCACCGACGGCGACATCGGCGACGAGTGACGGTGGGCTTTCCCCCGAGAACCAGGAGTTATCTTCGCCTCGCATCGTGACGTTTTCATTACCGCAGGGTCGCGGGGTGTCCCGAGCTCACGCAGAACCTGCCCACGCGCGCCGTTGACCCGACGCGATTCAGGCCGGAGCAGTACAGTTGATGGTTGGAGAATGCTTGCCGCGCATCGTCAATGCCGTCCGCGGCGCGGCAAGTGCTCCGCTTCCCGTCGAGCTCAGGGAGGAGCATTCGTTCGTCCTCGATCTCGGTTTCGACTCGCTCGCCATGGCACGCCTGGGCCTCGCGCTCGAGGATCAATTCGGCTTTCCCATTTTGCTGGATTCGTGGCTCTCGTCGCAGTCTGACCCCTCCGCGCTGACGATCGGTTCGCTGCGCGTGTTCGTCGCCAGCCGAATCGAGGGTCATGAAGGCGCAGCCGCTTAGCACCGAGACGTCGGACGGCGTCCTCACCATCACGCTCGACACGCCTGCTTGTCCCGTAAACATCTTCACCCACGAAGCCGCGGTTCAGCTTCTCGGGATCGTCGGCGGGATCGACACGCGGCGGACGCGCGCCGTCATTTTTCGGAGCGCGAAACCCCACAGCTTCGTCAACGGCGCGAGCCTCATGCTGGCAAGTGCCGTCGGGAAGCCCGAAGACTTGACTCGCCTGACCGCGCCCATCCGTCAGGCGTATCGAGCGCTCGGCGATCTCCCGATCCCCACGATCGCGGCCATTCGTGGAAGCTGTTACGGGTGCGGGGTCGAGCTCGCGTTGAGGTGCAAGTTTCGCGTGGCCGGCGACTCCTACGACGCGCACTTCTACATGACGGAGATTGCCGATTATCTGCTCGTCCCGACGTTCGGATCGACGCAGTACCTTCCACGAATGCTCGGACTGGAAAGCGCGACGAATTTTCTCCTTTGGGGTGAACGATGGCCTGCGCGCAGGGCGCTCGAGCACGGCCTCATTGACGGCTGCTTCTCGGACGGCGAGCTCGACGCAGCGGCGCAGCAGGTGGCTCGGGATCTGGCGCGCGACGGGACCTCGCCGCTGCTGCGCGTCCGCGGCGCGCCCGCGCGCAGCGACGTCGAAGCATTTGGCAAGCGGACGCGCGAACGCATCGATCGCCTGCCGCCCGAGTACCGGGGCGTGTATGCGACCTGTTACGCCCTCATCGAAAGGGCCGTTCTCAAGGACACGCTCGACGCGGAGGACTTGGAGGCCGAGGTGCAGGCCTCGGCCCGATCCGTCGTCGCGCCGATCTCGAAAGCATCGGTCGGTTTCTTCTTCGTGCGGCAGCTCAACGAGCAGGTGAGCCTCCGCGGCGCTCCGGCGCCGTCGACGTTTCACGTCCGGTGCGACATGTCCGCGGAGGCGCCCCGGTACTTCCGGGCCGAGCTGGAGGGCCGCAGAATCCGGGGCCTGACATTCGACGACCTGGCGGCGCGCCCCGGATCCCCGGACGCCCTGGAGGTCCGTGCGTATGGATCTGCAGGGCTCGAGTCGTCTTCTGCGCGCTCGCTCGCCATCTGCGACACTCCGGAGCCAGCCGCTCCGGATCTCGGCGGCGGTCCGGTTCTCTACGCGCCGGCCTGGCGGGGTGGCGCCGCATTCGTGGAGATTGCGTATCCCGAGCCCGCGGCGGACGGCCAGCGGGCCTTTCGGCTACTTGCCAGGGCCGGAATCCACAGCATCACGACGCGGCCCAAGAACACGTTCGTCACCAACGCGCTGCTGCGCGCGTACTTGACGCCCCAGGTCGCATTCCTCGCCGCTGGTGGCACACGCTGGGACCTGGCGGCGACGCTGCTCGACCTCGGGTTCACTCGGCTCCCAGGCGACTGGCTCGTGGGGTGGGACCTCGACAGGCTTGCGCTGGTGCTCGACCGCGGCGGCGCTCGCGGCGTCACGGGTCTCCCCACGACGCTCGCCTCCCTTCCGAGCACCCGGGAGCTCGAAGGAGGAACCGTTTCGCCTTCCCTGGAGAACGCCGTGCTCGCCTCGCTGCTGGCGTTCGCTCGCGCCGCCCTGCGCGAGGGGAGCGTCGTGCATCCGTGCGCCATCGACGTCGCCGCTCGCGAGCTGATTGACTTTCCGCTCGGCAAAACGAGCCTGTGCCGGTACCTCACCGTCACACGCGCGCGACGCCTCGGAGACCAGGCGTCATCGATCGCGTCCCTGGTGGGCGTCCACGTGCTCGATTCCGTGCAGCAGTACGCCGATGGCAAGCGCGACTTCTATCGCTGAAGCCTCCGAGTCACCCGGGTGCGCGACTTGCGGAACAATCCGGATCGGTCCCTGCGGCAGCCACCATGGGACCCGGAAGGCGGACTCAGATCGCGGTAACGATCGCGTTGGCAACCAGCCATGACCCAAAGATCACAACCAGCGTCCAGGCGAGACGCAGCCGTTCCAGCCTCGGAGACATCGATCGGAGCGGGGCTACCCCAAAGCTCACGACGAGAAGCAGCGGGCTGGCGACGATCCCGAGAATCGCCGCAGCAATAGAGAACCGCGGCACGGCAAGCCATCCTCCGGTCAGGCGATTCAACAGGGCCGTGAGACAAAGCAACGCCGAAGGTGCAGCCGCGCCCACCGCAAAGGCGACGCCCGCCTGCGCGTCCGTTCCCGACCGCCCAGTGTCAGGCCACAGGAGCCACGTCGCGCATGCAGAGACGACGAACAAGCCGCTGGAGACACCCAGCAGAAGTTCGGAAGTCTGGCGCACGAAATGCAGTGTATGCCTATCCGCACGCGGCAAGGCACGCAGCGAGGCGCCTCGCGTTTCGACTGCGGCGTGCGCGAACGGACTTTTGATCCGCCCCCGATGCGGAATACCATGTGGGCGCATGGGCGACGGACCGATCGACCTCGTCGGCGTTGTGGAGGGGCTCTACCGGATCGACTTGCCTCGTGACGAATGGCTTGCCGGGGCAACGGTTCTCCTTCGCCCGCTGCTCGATCGACACGGCCTCGGCATCCTCGCCAACTTCTACGAATGCCAAGACCCGTGTTCGTACGTTCCTTATCGCAGCGTGGTGCACGATGTCCCGTTTGCACTTGCCAAGCGTTACTTTGCATACGCCTCCCAGCCGCATCCAACCTTCATCGCCGACTCGGTGCTGTCGCGACGTTGCTATTTCTGTTGTCGGATTCCCCGGGGTTCGGACATCCGGAGCGTCATCGCCGAGATTCGAGAAGAAGGAGCGGTCGACAAACTCACGCTGAACACCGTGGAGCCGGACGGAAGCGGCTGCTGCTTCGGCAGCTTTCAAGGCGACGCTTCTCCCCTCTCGGCGCGAGCGAGTGTCGCCCTCACGCGAGTCGCGGGACATCTGGGCGCCGCCTATCGGCTTCGGCGCAGGTTCGAGAGCACCGGCGTCTCCAGCGCCGCGGCCTCCGCCGTGATGGCACCGAATGGGTCCGTGCATCACGCGGTTGGCGACGCGTCCGGCCGGCGAGAGCGCGAGCGCCTCGGAGCTGCCGCGCGCGCCATGGATCGCGCGCGCTCGCGTCCACGCCGAAACGACTCGCTCAAGGCCATCCAGGAATGGAAGGCGCTCGTCGGAAGGCGCTGGATCCTTCTCGATCACGTGGAGCGCGACGGACGAAGGTTCGTGCTTGCCGTCGAGAGCAAACCGGCGGTCGATCCGATCGACCTCTTGAGCCCACGCGAACGCGACGTGATTCGCGCAGTGCTCCGCGGTCAGACCTACAAAGCGATCGCCCACGAATTGAGCCTCGCCGTGTCGACGGTGCGTGTCCTGATCGCCCGCGCTTCCGCGAAGCTCCGCGCTCGCTCGCGCGCTGATCTACTCGACAAGGCAGCCGTTCTGGCTCCTCAGCCGGAACGCCGCGCGCAGCGCGCTGAGGGCGCAAGCGACGACCGTCTGGGCGGATCGCTCCAACCTCTGGCGACAAATCGGGGGTCGCGAGTGATGCAGGCGAACCCTCGCGACCCCCACGAAAGGGGCGCCCCGGCGTACAAGCGGAACGCGCACTAAGGACGGCGGTTCGAGCTACGGGGCCACGGCCACCGGGCTCGAGCGGCCGATGTCTCGACCGGCTGCATCGCGAGCGACGACCCGCACCACGGCCGGCGTACCGGTGAAGGTGAGCGCCGTGTCCAAGCCGTTCCATTCGCCCGACGCGAGCCGACGCAGATCGCCGTGGGGGTCGCCTTCGGCGCCCTCGACGGTCCAGGTGGCGACGTCGGTCGCGCCATTCCAGATCGCGTGCACGGTGGTCGTCCCGTCCCCGTTCGCTTGCGCGGTGGCCTCCGGCGGCGTGCTCGGAGCACCGCGCCATTCGTGGCGGTAGGCGCGGTAGGTATCGTATCCGGTGGGCAGCTCCGCGTCGAAGAGCAGATTGCCTTGAGCGTCGAACTCGGAAATCCTCGGCACGGCACCCCAGCCCACGAAGGTGTCGCCGTTGTCGAGGCCCTCGGAGCCGCCCTGGGAACCCGCCGAGAGCTTGTCGGGATGAATGATCTGCTGGACGAGGGTCGCGGTCTTGGAGGCGTCATCGCGCTTGACCCATATGACACGCGAGTAGGGCAGCACCGGAACTCCGTTCGATTCGTTGTCGAAGATGCGAATCGTGTCGGCGTCGACGGCGATCGGGTTGTGTTGCCACGCGAACTCGGCGCCCGGACCGAGGGCAAAGTCAGTGCTCTTGCCGCCGAGGCGCCAGATGATATCGCCCGTACGGCGGTTCAGTTTGTAGACGGTCCAGGTGTGACGCGAAGAGATGAGTAGATTGTTGTCGGTGTCGATGCTGACCGCATTGATATGAAAGTAGTCGTAGGGCGTCGTCCCGGCCGTAGGAGGAGGCGGCGGCTGATGACTCTCCGAGAGGGGAACGTGGTCGAGGCTGTGCCATTCGAGAATGACGGCGCCGGTCGCGATCTCGATTTCCTGGACGATACCGTCGATGACTTCGCCGTTGGCTGGACCCCCAACGGAAGACAGGTCTTGGGGCACCGCGTTGTAAATGGTGATGAGTGCGGTTCCCTGCGGCGTGAGCCGGAACTCGTGCTGGTCCGCATCGAGTCCATTGCCCGCGTGGACGGTCGTGATGACGTTGTATGAGCGGTCGAGGATGGTGTCGGTCGTCAGGCCCTGGGCGAGACCTCCGAAACCCTTGCCCGTCGTGTACGTGAGAACGGGCTCGCCGCGGTAGCTCTGGACGCGGAAGTCGGTTGCGGCCAGGCCGCCGCTGAGGGGCAGGAAGAAGACCGCACGGCCCTCGTCATCGATGATCTCGGGCCCTTGTGGACCCGCCGCCGACGGGCCCGCGTCGCTCGGGGGCGGCGGCCCCGCGTCGGCGCCGGAGACCGGGATGGCCAGGGAGCCGGTCCCGATGGGCGCAATGAAGATGTACCCCCTCGCCACTTTGGGGCTCGATTGCAGCACGGTCACGACCGGCGGCGTCGGGGGCGCGGACGCCGAGGCCGCACCGGCGTCCGTCGACGATTGAGCGAAAACCTTCGTGCTCGCGAGCGCGAGGACGGCAAAGACCAGCGCAACGCCGGTGCGCGGCGTTCGTCGGCGGTCAGCCGGGCCATCGGCGAGGTGAATCGGCTTGGCAACAGAGAGCTTCATGGCGAACCTCCGGATAGGGACAGGCGCCTCGTCCCTTCATCCGTGCGTTGCCCTTGCCGGTCGTCTGCTGGCCGCGCTGGCCGCTCGAACTCGCCATTTGTGTCTAGTATAACAGACACTGGCTGCGAACAGGGCAACCTTTCCGCGTCGAGCGTCGCGACCGCAACCTTTCCGCAAAGACCACGGAGGTCAGAGGTCGTACTCTCCAAGCTTGCGGTAAAGGGTCGAGAGGGCGGTGCCGAGGACCCGCGCCGCGGTCGCCTTGTTCCCCCGCGCCTCGATCAGCGTCTGCCGGATGGCGACGCGTTCGATCTGACGGAGAGTCCAACCCCCCAGGGGAAGAAACTCGACGTTCGCGACACCGGCGACGCGCAGGTGGCGACGCTCGAGTACCGTGTCGCCTGGCCCGAGGAGCGCCAGCGCGCGCGCAAGCTCCCCCTTCAGCTCATGGGCGTTGCCAGGCCATGCGTACCCGTTGACGGCCGAGAGCGCGCACTCCGCGACGGTGACCTCCAGATGCCCCAGTTCCGAAAGCAGCGCGTACACCAACGGGGCAAGGTCTGCCCGGCGTTGCCGCAGTGACGGGATGCGAATCGAGGCGGCCGCAAGGCGGTGATACAGATCCTCACGGAAGCTGCCGTCCGCGACCCGACCCCGGAGATCTCGGCACGATGCTGCGATGATTCGCACGTCGATGGGTTGACCGGACCCGCCGGTCCTCGAGTGAGCGCCCTTCGAGTCGAGCGCCCTTCGGAGGCTGGCTTGCTGCGCCAGCGGCAGCTTGTCGACGGCGTCGAGAAAGAGCGTGCCGCCATCGGCCTGGACCAGCGCCCCCCCCGGCACGCCATCCATCTGGGGAGGGCCGCCCGGCAAGGAACCGAAAAGCCCGTGCTCTGCAACCTTGGCGGGGACGGAACAGTCGAAGGTCACGAATGGGCGCCGTTGTCGTGGGCTCCGCTCGTGCACGACCCGGGCGAGCAGACTCTTACCGACTCCGGGCTCCCCGAAAAGCGTGACGGGGATGTCGCTCATGGCAAGTCGGTCGAGCGTGTGAAAAAGCTCATGGGTCACCGGATCCCCGGCGACCGCGCGGCCAAAGTGGCCCGTCCGAGCAGCGAACCGATCTCCGGCCGTGGCGGCCCAGGACGTCGGCGCAAGGGCAGCGGCCCAAGACGACCTCGGAAGCGGCGGTTCAGCGCGAGCCGAAGACATTTTCGAGGCCAGCATCGCGGCGAGGTCACGAGCACGACCGGACGGGCATCCGGGCGACGCATCCCGGGCACAATTCATTTTTTTATCTATTATGTCTACTTAAATAGACAACGCGCGGGCTAGCCTGTTGTCTTCGAGGCGGGCCGCGTCGGGCCTTCATGCCGTTCAGGGTTCAGCCGGCCGGCAAGCAACGCGTCGACCTTGGCTTTCAGACTGGCCTCGTCGTGGGTGCGGAATTCGACCAGGTGGATGGCGCGCGTCGTCTGCCCTTCCTCGCGGTCTTTCCGTGCACCCGCGAGCCCTCCCCGCTCGCGTCAGTCGCGATCATGCCTCCGATCGTCGCCCGATTGGACGGCGACAGACTCGGCGCGAAGTAGACGCCGTGCGGCTCGAGCGCGTTCAGGTCGTCCAGCACGACGCCCGGCTGAACGGTCACGGAGCCGCCCTCGAGCAGCTTCAGCGCGAGTGCGACGTCGGCCGTGGTGCGCGGAAAAAGCACGGCCGCCGGCAGCACCTGGTAGATGCTGTTGTCGGTCGCGGCCGAAAGGCGCGTGGCGTGGTCGGTTCCGATCTGGCCTCGGTACCCACTGCGGCGCAGCTCCGCGGCGAAGAGGCCGACGCTCGGATCGACGCTCGCGAGGGGGTCGAGGCGAGGAATGACCGCGGTACGCACGGAGGCCGCGCTTTTCCCACCTGCCGGGCTCACGGTGGCGCCAGGGCGAAGCGGCCAATCTGGCGGAGAGCCAGGTCGTCCTGGGGCGGCTGGAACAGGCCCCCGCGCGCGTCGCGGAAGTGTTGCTCGAGCGTGAGCTGGCGGGTGAGCCCGAACCCACCCGCCACACGGAGGCCAAGGTCGGTCACCCGGCAGACGGCGTTGGTGACCGCGTACTTCGCGGTGTCCAGGCGGGCATCGTTGGCCGCCCGCTGCTCGGGATACCGCGTGAACGCCCGCGCGGCGTCGTAAAGGAGAGCGCGAGCGCCCGATAGCAGCGCATGCATTTCGCCGATCCATTGCTGGATGTGGGGCAGCTCGGCCAGCGGCGCACCCAGTACGGAGGGAACACGCTGGCGGGCATAGTCGGCGGCGGCGTTCAGGGCGGCTTGGCCAACGCCCACGTAGACCGCCACCAGCGTCAGCCACCAGCCCGAGAGAGGGGGCGGCCTCGCCCCGCTCCCGAGCACGCGCCGCCCCACCATCCGCTCGTCGGGGACGAACACGTCCTCGAACCACACGTCGTCGCTGCCGCCGCTGCGCTGGCTCAGGCTGTCCCCCCAGGTCGGCTCGATGCGCAGCCCGGCAGCCGGCGCTTCCACGACGGCTTCGGCGACGTACCCTTGCGGCGCGGCGTCGTCCGGGGGCAGGTGGACCACAGTGACGAGGTAGCGCAGCGCCGGCGCAGCGGTGACGAAGATCTTGTGACCGTTCAAGCGCCAGCCGCCTTGTGCGCGGGTGGCGACCGTCTGCGGGACCCCGCCGCGTGAGATGCTCCCGAGCGCCGGTTCGCTGACGACCAGGTTGGCGAGGCCCCCGTCGCGGGCGATGCGCCGGAATACCGTCTCGATGAGCGGTGCCGGCCAGGCCGCCGGCTCGAGCGCGCGCCCGATCACGTTGAGGAGCATGGCCACGCCGACCCCCAGCGCGGCGCCCGCCTGGGAAAGGTGCTCCTGCGCGAGCACCATCTGGAACAGCGTTGCGCCACCGCCTCCGAGCGCGGGCGGCAACGCCAGCCGGAGGTAGCCCGCTTCGTGCAAACGGGCGTAATGCTCGAGCGGGAAACGACCGACCTTGTCGTGGGCGGCGGCCTCCGCCGCGAAGCCGCGGGCCAGACCCTCCGCGAGGGTCGCGATCTCACGATCGCGATCGCTGGCGTCGAGAGGCAGATGCAGACTCATCGCGGTTCCGCCGGGTCACCCAGGGGGACGCTCACAGCATCCGTGTTCGGATGCTCGTCTCCAGGCCGTCGATCGCCGCCTTCAGCTCACCGTCGACGTTTTGATCCAAGTCCATCACGACGTAGCCGATCTCGGCGTCGGTCGCTAGGACTTGCGCGGCAATGTTCGCCCGGTAGTCGCTGACCACGTGATTGATGCTCCGGAGCGCGCCCGGCACGTTCTTGTGTACGTTCGCGAGCCGGCGCTCGCCGCGTGCCGGCGCCGGGTCGACGTGCGGGAAGTTCACGGCGCCCGTCGTGGCGCCGCTCCGCAGGTGCCGGATGAGCGCGGCGGCCACCTCCCGTCCGATGGCCTCCTGCGCTTCGCTCGTCGAGCCGCCGATGTGCGGGGTCAAGACGACGTTGGCCAGCCCCCTCAGGGGCGTCGCGAACGTGCGGCTGTGGCCCTCGGGCTCCTCCGGGAAGACGTCGACGGCGGCGCCCGCCAGGTGGCCCGACGCGAGCGCCGCGGCGAGCGCGCCCACATCGACGACGCTGCCCCGGCTCGCGTTCAGCAAGTAGCCTCCCGCCGGGATCACCGCGAGCTCGCGCGCGCCGATCATGTTCCTCGTTTCCGGGGTTTCGGGCACGTGCAGGGTCACGAAGCGGCTCTGTTTCAACAGTTCCTCGAGCGTCCGCATGGGTCGGTTGTTGCCCATTGGAAGCTTGGCGAGGATGTCGAAGTAGAGCACGTGCATTCCCAGCGCCTCGGCCAGCACTCCGACCTGCCGGCCGATGTGCCCATAGCCGACGATGCCGAGCGTCTTGTCCCGCACTTCGTAGCAGCCTGCCGCGGCCTTCTGCCACTCGCCGGCGTGCATCTCGTGAAGACGGTCCGCGACCCGTCGCGACAGCATGACGATCTCGCACAGCACGAGCTCCGCGACGGACCGCGTGTTCGAGAACGGCGCGTTGAATACGGGGATCCCCACCTTGTTTGCCGCCCCGAGATCGACTTGATTCGTC
>DASPUY010000152.1:0-8769 GCA_035622655.1 Polyangiaceae bacterium | reverse complement strand
TTGCCGCCGCCCACGGAGTTGGGATCCGAGCTCGTGGTGCCGTCCAGCGCCTGCCCGTTGACGTCGTGGACATAATTGTTCGTCGCGAGACTGCCGTCGCCTTGCAACATCATTTCAAAATCGCAGTCGGTGACTTCACTGTTGCGGATCGTAGTGTTCTGTCCCTGAAGGTAGACGCAGATCCCCGAACCCGACACGAAGCTCGACACCGATCCATTTCCACCGTCGGTGGTGTTGTGAGAACCTTCGAACTTCAGACCATCGATCGTGATGTTGGCGTTGAAGGTCTGGAACACGCTCCCCGCAGTGCCTTTGGGCAGTTTGAAATCGGGGAGCGGCTGCGTCGAATCGCCGTAGTTCGCGTACGTCGTCGCTCCGTCGATGATCTTCGTCGCCTCGTTGAACTGGCTGCCGCGGGCGTAATACACCGCGGTGCAGCCGGACGGAATGGCCGCCTGGCTCTGGACGGGCGCGGTCGAAGATGTGCCGTCGTTACTGTCGCTGCCGTTGACGCTATCGACGTAACAGTCGGCGGCAGCTGCCCCGTGTCCACTTGCAAGCACGCAAAACGAGAACACGGCCTTCACGAGGGTCTTCGACCGCGCCATGATCAACCGCCAAATGATGGCCCCGGCCCCAGGCGGGGGCAAGCTCGGGCGGCGATGGCCGGGCCCCGTCCCTCACGGCCGCGTGCTCCGAACGACCTCGAAGATGTCCGTGTCACGCAGGCCCATGACCTCGCGTCCTGCCTCCGCCAAACGATCCCGGGGCACGTCGAGGTACCGCGCGGCAAAGGCCGCTGTGAAGCGCAGATCCACGGACTGTCCGCTCGAACGCCGCTTGAACACGGTGTGCGTCTCCGCGGGCGCCGCGTCTGCGAGCGTCAGATTCAGTTTGCCGAGGCTGGCGCCGGTCGACGCGGCCTCACCGTCGGCCACACACGAGTATTGAACCTGATGGGGCGTGTAATGAATGACTTCCAGGTCGAAGCTACCGCGAGACAAACCGAGCTCGCGAAGCGCAAATTCGCCCATGCGAAACCCAGCCACTGCCCAGGGTCCCGCGCCCCCGTGGACCAGTGCGACGGCGGCCAGCTTCGCCTCGACGTCGCCGCTCGACCGTGCAGTGGGGCTCGTCGTCGTCGCCGACGCGCAGGATCCGCACGCGAGCAGAGCGAACGTGGCGGCGCGAGAGACAGCGGGCCGGAATCCACGGAGCGGCATCTCGTTGACCTCGAGTGCGAAAGGTGTAGCCCTGACGACCGCGGCCGCCCAGGTCGAGGACGGTCACGAAAGCGGGCTCAGGTACCCTTCGCCCTCGAGAAACCGTACGAAGGCGAGCCGTGCTCCTTCGTTGAGGTCGCGCGGCAGGTCCGCCGTGCAGAAGGTGCCGCACGTGTCGTACGGATAGCGCCCGGAAACAACAGCCTGCGCCCGTCGATGCTGAGGGTCGTGTTCGGACCTTCCGTGGCGATGGAGTACCGGGCCGCATAGACCACACGCAGCTCGGTGTGCACCCCAATCACGTTGACATGGAGAACGAGCGACCGGCTCCTTCGTGGGCGCAAACTTCCGACGTGCCGCAAAAATGCATCGACCAAGGGATCGAGTCGAGCGATCCGCGGAGCGCATCAACGCGCTCGAGGAGACCTTCTCGCAGAGCAGCTCTTAGCTCTGGACGCCGTGCGAAACCCGCAGGAAGCGCCTCGCGGAATGCCGGGACGTTCTTGCCTGCCTGCAGGATTTCGGCCGCGAGCTCGACCCATGTGAAGACGGTGACGCCGAGCGTAACATGGGCCGAAGCGCCGTCGGCGGTCGCCGCGCAGTGGACGGCGCCACGCGGAAGGCAGAGCAGATCCCCTGGCTCGAGGTCGACCACCTGCATCGGCCCATCGATGAAGTGCCCGCCGGGCGTGAACGGCCGTGTAGAGTGGGGAAGGTTGATGGGGGGTCGCCGATTCGCCAGCGCTTGCGACCCGCGATTTGCAAGACAAAGACGTCGTGGGTGTCGTAGTGCGGGCTGAACCCTCCGCAGAGACCCGGCGTCAGGTACGCGTTGGCGTGCACCGCGTGGCTGAGCTCTTCCTCGACGGCATCGCAAAGGTCGCGAAGCGGTGTCCACGACCGCTGCAAAGCGGGAAGGACGATCGTTGCTCCCGAGCGGTACTCGGCGCGAACCTTGTCCATGTCGGGCACGCCCGCAAATACCTCGGTGCCGTGCTTCACATTCTTCGTGAATGCCTCCGCGGGGTAATAGGAGCTATCTTTTGCCAGCTGCAGGGCCGGGTGGCGCAGCTCGCCCCCCCCGCACCGGATCGAGGAGCGCAGCGAGGTCCATCGCGACGCCCATATGCGAGTTCGTATCACGGCGACCGGGCCGGGAAAATCTGCAGTGCACGATGCCCGAGGTTGAAAGTGGTGATCGCGCGGCGAAAACGAGGCTCGCATGGCACGATCGTAGACGTTGGTGCTACAAGACGGCACCGAGGTTGGTGGATGCACATCCCTGACGGCCTGCTGTCGGCCCCGGTCGCGTTGACGAGCGCCGGGCTGTCCGCAGTGGCGGTGGGCGCTGCATGCGCGCGCGCACCCGTAGGGTTCTCGGCGCGCAGGGCCTCCACGATCGGGGTGACGGCAGCGTTCGTGTTTGCGGCACAGATGATCAACTTCCCGATCGCCGGCGGCACTTCGGGGCATCTCGTGGGAGGCGTGCTCGCGGCAGTGCTCGTGGGTCCGTCGGCGGCCGTCGTCGTCATGACGGCTGTGCTGATTCTGCAGTGTCTCGTCTTCGGGGACGGCGGTTTGCTCGCGCTCGGAGCCAACGTGCTGAACATGGCGGTCTTGCATCCCCTCGTCGGGTTCACGGTCTACCGAGCCGTCGTGGGCCGGGCCGGACCCTCCGGCGTTCGCGGGATCGCGGGCGTTGCCTTCGGGTCCTGGATCGCCACCGTCGTGGCGGCCGCAGCCTGCGCCGGAGAGCTCACCCTCTCGGGCATTTCGACGCCCTGGGTCGTCTTGTCAGCCATGGCGGGCGTTCACGCGGTCATCGGACTCGGCGAAGCTCTCATCGCGAGCCTCGTGGTGGCCACGGTGATGCGGCTTCGCCCTGAGCTATTGCGGCGCGTTTCGTCCGGAGCTGGCGCGACGGCGCTGACGGGTGTTCTTTTGGGCCTGTCGTCGTCGCTGGCCCTCGCGCTCTTCGTCAGCCCTTTCGCGTGCACGTGGCCCGACGGGCTCGAGCGTGTGGTCGCGGGGCTTGGCATCGAACCGCTTCGCGCGAGGCTGGCCCTGCATGCGCCGCTGGGCGGATACACCGTCGCCGGAATGCACGGCTCGTGGCTTGGCACCTCGATCGCGGCGCTTGCGGGCACATCGATCGTGTTCGTCGCCTGTTTGGGCATCGGTTTGTTGCTTGCCCCCAAGGCCGGGCGTTCCCCGCCAAGCAGGGTCGAAGCCTCTCGCTCATGAGCCGCGCTCACTGGCTGCGCAGCTACGCGAACCTGGATTCGCCGATTCACCGAGCGTCGGCGTCGCTCAAGCTGCTTGCCGCGCTCGCTCTGGTCACGGCCATCGCGTTCGTCCCCGTCGAGCGAGCGTACTGGACCGTGCTGGTCCTCGTTGCCATCTTGCTCGGCGCGCGGGCGGCCGGTGTTCCGCTCCGGGCCTTTCTCACTCGATTGGCGATTGCTCAGCCTTTCGTGCTGAGCGTCGCGCTGCTCGCCCTTTTTCAGCGCCGCGGTCTCGACGTGTGCGGCGCCATCGTGCTCAAGAGCACGGCGTGCGTTGCCGCCGTACAGCTCCTGGCGCACACGACGCCCTTTCCTGACCTGCTGCGGGTGATGGCGCGTGTGCGGGTCCCTCGTGCGCTCGTCACGACCCTGGCTCTGCTGCATCGGTACCTTTACATTCTCGTCGACGAGACCCGGCGCATGCGGCAGGCGCGCGCCGCGCGGACCTGGAGCGTGGACCGCCGGACGGCGTGGCGCTCGCTGGCGTCGGTCATCGCCGTTTCATTCGTCCGGAGCAGTGCGCGCGCCGACCGCGTCGAGGCGGCCATGCGGGCGAGAGGTTGGTCATGACGCCGGACACAGCGGGCGCGTCGATCCGAGGTACGGCGTAACCCGCGAGCGCGTGCGACCGCGTCTCAACTCGCGGCGGGCCTGAGGCGGGAGCGATGCGCCGAGCGTTGGTGCGCATTGGTGCGAGGCTCCACGGCGACCAGTTCGAGTCCGCCGTGCGTGACCCCTCGCGTCGCCAGCAGGCGTTCGGCGACGCGTTTCAGCTCGTCGCTGCGCCCGCGCAGGACGATCACCTCGAGGCATCGGTGCGCGTCGAGATGGACGTGAAGCGTCGAGCGCACGTGGTCGCCGAGACGGTGTTGGAACTCCGTCAGCCGCTTGGTGAGCTCCCGCACGTGGTGGTCGTAGACCAACGTCAGCGTCCCGACGGCGGGCACCCCGCGCTCGATCTGCGTGCGCGCAACTTCCGCCCGCACCAGGTCGCGCAGGACTTCGGAGCGTGTGACGCCACGCGCCTCCGCGATGGCGTCGAAATCGCTGAGCAGAGACCGATCCATCGCCACGCCAAAGCGGACCAGCGCGTCCTTCATGGCGAGCAAGGTATCACTCGCCGTCCGTGGCGCCTCGCGGAAGCAACGCGGCTCAGTACTCGGGCGACGCGCAGTTGGCCGAGCAGTCGACGGCGTTCGTCCCGTCCGAGAGCCCGGCGATCGAACAGACAAGCGCGGAGCTGCACAAGACCTTGCACGTGTCCGCCGGGCCCGTCACGCCCCCATCGAAGCCGGCGCACACGAGCGGATTGCCAGTGATGGGAGGTTGGTGCAGATGGGGCAACCTTCAGGGATGGCGCCGTCGACTTCTCCCCGATCGAGGTCCACCAAAAGGTCGCAATGCCCCGAAGCAAAAGCAAGGACCGTCAGCGCGGTGCCCGTACAGAGTGAACGAAGGGAGAAGCTCATGGCAGGTTTTCGCCAGTGGGAGTGTCCTAAAAAGGCAAGACAGCGCCTGCGCCACCTCCGCGCGCGAACCGCATGGGGGCAACCGAAACGACCGCCGTGTGCGGCGCCCTCGCGGCGGTTGGGCCGCCAGATGGCGAAGGGCTCGTGAGGTAAAGGACGAGGCTCGTGATGCCGCCGGCCAGGGCCAGCGGGATGCAGCCGTCCGAGTACGCGGCAAATGTTGCCGTTGTCCGTGTTCGCGTACGCGGGAGTCTTGTCGTAATCGGCCTTGTTCTGCAGGGCGAGCATGCCGAAGACGATCGCTCCGACTGCCGCGGCAGCCCCGACTCCTGCTGCGCCTAGAGCAACTGCACCCCACGACACCGATGGGCTCGACGACGTCGGGGGAGAAGAGGTCGTCTCGGGCGGCGGAAGGCGAGGGCGCAGGACCGGTGGAGGGCTCCGGGCGCGGAGTCGCTGGAGGAGGCGCTTGCTCGGTAGGGGCCGGGGTCGCCGAAGACGACGCCGTTGCGACGGGGGGTGGAGGGTCTGCCCTCGACGTCAGTGGCATAAGTAACACGATCGTGAAATATGATGCTACCCATTTCCCGAGCGACACATCGCATATCGGTGGCACCGTTCGTCAGTTGGGTGCTACGAAGACGCCCGGGCCATGGTGCGCGCCACGATCGCCACGAGCCGTCGTCGCCATCGCTGGATGCGCCTGCGCAGGCGTCGCCCGTCTTGGCGACGAACGCGATGCCGCACTTCACGATTGCGATCGGAATGGCTCCCGACGCGTACGGGAGCGTCTCGGCTACGGCGCTCACACTTCCTGCCGCCGACGTCCGAGATGCGCCGCCGATTTCCGAGGCTTTCGTCGACACCCGAGCCCGTCGGCTCGAGGGCCGGGCGCCCATCTACCCCGATCACGCACGCGCGGGCGGCATCGAAGGAGACGTGCGCCTGGAGCTGGTCGTCGGTCCCGAGGGACAGGTCGAGACGGCCCGGGTCATTCAGAGCGCGAATGCCTCTTTGGAGAAGGCCGCGCTCGAAGCGGTGCGCAGCTTCCGCTTCGACCCCGCCAAGAAGTCAGGGCACCGGGTCCGCGTCCGGATGCGATGGTCGATCGAGTTTCGCCTGCAGTAGGTCGGGAGCACCGCGTGGGGCGCGCGTGCCGTGCGCAGACGCATCATTTGCACTTGGGCGCACCCCAGCGCTCGTGAGAGGGTGAAGATCGCCATCTTCCCGGCCGGCAAGCACGGCATCCCGATTGCTTCAGCGGAGTCTGGAGGCTACGTCATGCTGTTTCACAACGACAAAAGCGAAGCGCCCGAGAACACGAAGGTTCCGCCGTCGCACGTGCACGGAGGAGAGGCCGGGGCCATCGGTGGCGAAGTCGTAGGTGCGGTCGTTGGGCTCATGGGAGGTCCAGCCGGCGCGGTGGCGGGCATGGTCCTCGGCGCTGCCGCCGGCGCGTTGATGGGCAAGATCCTCGACGAGGAAGGAGAGCGCACGCACCATCGCGAGGAAGAGCTCGACGAGGTTATCGGCGTGACCAAGGGTGACTTGGGGGGGCTGCCGAGAAGGTCGGCGTAAAGAAAGAGGCGCGAAAGGAGTGGGCTGCGATGTTCAAGCTGGCCAAGGACCTATGGAAGCGTCTTGTCGTCGATGAGTGCCCGGCCGAGATCGACAAGTGCCTCGAATGCGGCAAGATCGACTGCGACGGGGGCGAGTTCGAAGTGTGCGCGGCCCGCAGGCAGCGCCAGGCGGACGTCGAGAACGCGCGCGGCGAACCCGCCGAGGAGAAAGCTTAGCCAGCGCGTCCGATCTACGGGCTGGTCGCCCCGGGTGCTCGCCTCATGCCGCCTCTTCCTCTTCGACGACCCGAAACTCGAACGGCAGAGGCCGCGCTTCGTGACGACCTACGAGCAAAAGCAGCAGATCGGTGGAGGTCACGAGCCCCACCATCCGCGATCCATTCATGACTGGAATCGCATCGATTTTTTGCTCCGTCATGATCCGGGCGAGCTCGGCGACCGAGGTCGTGGGCTCACACACGATGGGCGCTGGAGCCATCGCGACAGCGACCGGATCGTCGGGAACGTCGAGCGAACCGTCTTTGCGCTGCGTGGCTCGCACGAGCACGTCTCGATCGGACAGGATGCCGAGCAGCGCCCCCGCTTGAACCACCGGCAGATGGCGAATTCGTTTGCGTTTCATGACCGCATGGGCGGCGATGAGACTCAGACCGGGAGGCACCACCGTCACTTCGCGCGTCATCGGAACTGAAGCGTCCATGACGAGGACGGCGTGCAATGCACGGGCCGTCGCCGCGCAGCCCGTCAGCCGCTGAATTGGTCGGCGACGACGCTGTCGTCTCGAAGCAAGGTCTCGTTGAGGAACGCTTTTTCCTCGCGCTCCATATGCTCGAGCACACGCGCCAGCGTCGCCATCAACGTTTCTCGACCGCGCGCCGGGTCGCCCCACGTTTCCGAAGCGACGAGCGCGGCGGTGAACTGCTCGTGCTCGGCGTGCTGCTCCTCCATGATTTCTTTGCGAACCGAGCCCCACGCGTCGATCGTCGGCAGGATGTTGCCGAGCAGCTCCTCTTCGCGCAGGTTGTGCTCTCGGAGCGCGCGCGCAAGCGCCTGCACGCGAGCCGGGAGCTCGCGGTCGAGCTCGGCGTTCTGCGCCTGCTGGATCTGCCGAACTGACCGCTGCACCTCTTCGATCATTCGTCGAAGGTCGGCGTGCTGACCGAGCAGCTCGGTCCGGATTTCTTCGATGTTCATGATGCCTCCCCAATCGACATGACCAGGATAGCCGACCGGCTGCCTGCATGTGCTCTTTACGTCGGGGCCAGCTCATGCCGGATCTGCGCGGCGAGGTCGGTGAGAAAGCGGTGCACGGTCGCCTCCGCGATCCGATGACCGCCGACGGCGTCGATTATCGCGCCGATTGGACCGAGCGGCGGCCAGTAGCATCCATCGACGTCCAGCTGCGTCTCGGTCGGTGAGAGGGGCCTCGCAGTCACTTCCGCGAGCATCACCGGAAAAAGGGCCGGCATGTGTGCCGCTTCCCACGACAGCTCGAGCCGTGTGGCCACGAGCTCGCCGGACGCCGCGTTCTGTTCGCGAATACGCTGCACGAACACCCGCACGTCGACGCCGATTTCGATTCCGGCGACGTGCAAATGCAAGCTCGCGAGGATCTCTTGAGATCGAGTTGCTGCCGAGGACGTGGCTCGTTGCAAAAGCTTGGTCGCATCCTTGTGCAACAGGCCGCGTACGTTCTCGTAAGACCGTTCGATGTACTCGTAGCAGTGGAGCGATCGCGGTTCACTCAAGGCGATACCGAAGACTGTGGATGTCCTGTCCCGATGCACGCATTCATTGAGCCAGCCTCGGGACGGCCCGGTCTCATGGGTCGAAAAGGGTAGCGGACGCAAGATCGCGGACAAGTGGGCCGGTGTGCAGTGGTCGAGCATGAAACAGGAGCGAAATCCTGATGACCCAATGGCCGCGAGAACTCTGCGTTAGCACGCGATCTTTGCACTGGACTCCGCTTGGTTACAGTGTTGGAGTGCGGTGAGGTTGATTTGAATTTCGGGAAGGGACGGTCATGCCTCGGTCATTCCGCATCGCTTTCGGGTTGTGCGCGCTGCTGCCGTCGTTCGGGTGCACCGGTCCGACGGGTCCGCAGGGCCCCATGGGGGCGACCGGTTCCGCCGGATCTCAGGGCGCAACAGGACCCGCGGGGCCGGCCGGTGAGGCCGGTCCACCGGGCCTTTCTGGATTGAGCGCGGATGGC
>DASPUY010000151.1:0-20290 GCA_035622655.1 Polyangiaceae bacterium | reverse complement strand
AACCGTGCGTGCCCGTCGATCGCCGAATCTTTCTTCACGATCGCGTCAACATCGGCGATAGCGACCAGAATCTTCACTGTTCCATCGGTGAGTTCTTCGGCGACGGAAAGCTGATCGAGGTCGAGCGAGTCGTCGTTGTCGATCGAGGCCCACAGAAGGGGACGCATGTCTGTGAGGAGATCGCCCGAGGCGCTCAGCGCGGGCGCCGGCTCGCGCAGTGCGGAGAGCTGTGCCAACGCCTCGGAAGAGAAATCGGGGAGGAGCGAACGCTCGGCCATGGCTCGGCGCGCCACTGCCCTCAGGGTGCCGGTGCCGGGACCGTGGCCCATACCGTGCTTGTTCATCCGTGATCGTCCCCTTCAGTCCTTTATGTAGAATGGCGTATTCACGACGATGACCCGGGGGCCGCCACGCATGCGGAGCAGACTGCGAAGCATCGTGCCGCGGTTGTTGTGCAGGAATCGGTGGTACCAGTGACTCACCACCATGTCCGGAACGATGACGATGACGTCACGATCCGGATGATCGTCCCTCAATTGTTCGACGTACTGGACGAGCGGCGCGAAGAACTGGCGGTATGTCGACCGGCGCAGCACCAGCTGCGGCACGGGGAGACCTGCCGCGCGCGCGGGAGCCCCCACCAGCTCCTCCCACGTCAGCGTGAGCTCGGAGATCACGCTGTCGCCTGTGAGGATGTGGATCGCACGGACGTCCTCGCTGAGCTCGAGGGCAAAGCGCAGGCCGCGGGCCGTGAGCTTGCTCCACGATTGCACCGGGACGACGGCTACCGGATGTTTCGTCTTCTCGAGCGAGAGCGGTTGGTCTTCGGTCAGCTGTGCTGCAACCGACGCGTAATGGCGGTGAATTCGCCAGAAAAGCAGGAGGACCAGAGGCACCACCAGCACGGCGATCCAGGCCCCTTCCATGAACTTGGAGATCACGACCACGATGAGCGTGACGCCCGTCGCCACCGCGCCAAACGCGTTGATCCACAGGGCGTAGTGTCGGCTGGAACCCGCTGTCCGGCGCCAGTGCTGCACCATGCCGGCCTGCGATAGGGTGAACGCGAGGAAGGCGCCGATGGCGAAGAGTGGAATGAGCCGGTCGGTGATGCCCCCGAATGCGACGAGCAGGCTTCCCGAGACGAGCGCGAGCACGATGACGCCGTACGAGAAGACGAGGCGACGTCCGCGGACCGCGAAAGCGTCTGGAAGGAAGCGATCGAGCGCCAACACGCGGCACAGCCGCGGGAAATCCGCAAAGCTGGTGTTGGCGGAGAGCGCCAGTACCGCCACGACGGAGCCCATCGTGAGGTAGTAGAGGGCACCGCGACCGAGCACCGCACTGGAGAGCTGCGAAAGGATGCTCTCGTAGCCCTCCTGTCCCGGGTTCGTCGCGCCGATGCCATACGTTCGAGAGAGGACTGCAATCCCGCCAAGGAACGCGACGAGAATCAGGATGATGATCGTCAGCGTCCGCTCGGCGTTCTTGACCCCCGGCGCCCGGAACACCGGGACGCCGTTGCTCACGGCCTCGACGCCGGTCATCGCCGTGCACCCGCTGGCGAACGCGCGCATCAAGAGCCACAGGCTCACGGCCTCGGTCGGTGCGCCGACGACCGGAATTGTTTCAACCGGCGTGGGATGGCCATGGGCCAGCGCCGTCCTTGCAATCCCGGTCACGATCACCATCCCCAAGGTCGCCACGAAGAGGTACGTCGGCAGCAGGAACGTGAGCCCCGACTCCCGCGTTCCGCGCAGGTTGACGAACGTGAGCAGGAGCAGAATCACGATGCAGAGCTGCAGCGTGTACGGCAAAAGCGGCGGAAACGCCGAGACCAGGGCACCGACGCCGGCCGATATCCCGACGGCCACGTTGAGCACGTAGTCGAGCGCCAGCGCGGCGCCTGCGAGTAGCGCCCAGGGACGGCCCAGGTTTTCCCGGGCGACCGTGTACGATCCGCCGCCGTTGGGGTAGGCGCTGATCGTCTGTCGGTACGAGAAGTACACGACGAGCAAGATCAGGACGATGATCGCGCTGATCGGCACGATCATGGCCAGCCCCAACGCGCCGAGGGGAATCAGCAACGTGAGCGCGGCCTCCGGCCCGTAGGCCGCCGACGAGAGCGCATCCAGCCCCAGCACGGGGACACCGGCAAGGGGGCCTATCTGCTGCGCGCCCTCCTCGTCCGAAGCGAGGCGGCGCCCAAAGACCAGATCGGCGAGTGTCCTCTTGGGCGATGCGGCGGGGGTGTCGCCGACCACTGTGATGGTCTGCGGGCGCGTGGGTCGAGGCGACGGGTCATTCATCGAGGGACCTTGGGCCGGCGTCGGACGGAGACCGGACAGGGCTACTTCGCCGGCCGCCAGAACGCCACGGGGATGACGGTGACGCCCGCGAAGACGGTATAGGCCCGGATCGAAGGATAAAATCCGGCGTCGCCCCCTGCGTCGACGATGATCCATGGGCGTGGTGCGTAAGTCAGCGCGGCACGGACCCCCCCATCTCGGCTGGCCGCCGATCCGGCGGCCGAAAAAATGTACCCTTCCACCTCGACGCCGAAATTCTTGGGCAGGGCCGTCGAGAGCACCAGCGAGGTGTACCCCTGCGCGCGGGGCTCGTCGTTGAGCCGCCAGATGGTCAGAGCCACGTTCCAGTCGACATGGAGGGGCCCCAGGTCCTTGCTGGCGTAGCCGACGAAAAACAGGTCCTCATTTCGCGAGTATCCCGCGGCCGCGAAGGTCGGCACGCCGACCTCTGCGCTCAGGGACAGCGATGGAACGATCGATCCTTGGTCGGTGAAATGCACCTTGGGCCCCGCGACCAGGTTGTCCAGATAGCTCGCGCGCGGGGGGCTGCGAATGAGCGTGTACCCGTTGGAGCCGAGCTCGGCTTCGAGCCAGCCCGCAATCCCCATCCTGAAAAGAAAGGGCCCCGTCCACTCGCGGAGCGCGTCGCCCTGAGCGTACGCTGCGCCTGCCTCGATCTGCAGCTCCCCCGGGCTGACGACGTCGGCCGTGCACGTGACGGTAGGCCTGCAGGGCTTGGCCTGATCGCGATCGTCGGGGGCATCGATCGCGCTGGCCGGCCGGACCCCCAACGACAGGGTGAGCGCAGCACCGCCCCGAACGATGACCGAAAGTCGGCGTCGTTTCTGCATCGTTCCCTGCCGCGGCCGATCCGGTCCCATCGAATTCTGTCCGCTTCCGGCCAGGTTACGTCGTTTTTTTCGTCAACGGGTGGTCGCGGGGCGTGTTCTCTCCGTAAGGATGCAGCGCCCGACCCGTCTCGTTCGTCTGGAGGCAAGATCCTCGGCGTCGCTCGCGGAACGCACCGATGACGAGTTGATGACGCTCGCGCAAGCGGGCCTGCGCCCAGCGTTTGCGGTGCTCGTCGAACGCCACGCCGCTCGCGTCGTCCAGCTCTGCTCGCGATTCGTGGGCGATGCCGATGTCGGCGCCGAGCTCGCGCAGGAGACGTGGGTCGCCGTCTGGCAGCATCGAGCGCGGTACCGACCGGACGGCAAGTTCGTCGTATGGTTGATCACGGCCGGACGCAACCGGTGCCGCAATCATCTGCGCAACCATAGAGTTGCGCAACGGCATGCTGCGACCGCGGCCGCGGACGCGCCCACGCCGGATCAGATCGACGCCTTGCTGTCAGGCGAGCGCGCCAGGCGCGTGCGCGAAGCGCTGGCTCGTCTGCCCGAAGCGATGCGCGAAGCGCTCATTCTCAGGTTCGCGGAAGATCTTCGATACGACGAGATGGTCGCGATCATGCGCGTGGGCGGGTCGACCCTGCGATCGCGCGTCCACCACGGACTGCGACTGCTTCGCGAGATGCTGGGGAAGAGCCGATGAGGACGACGACGTGCCCGCGCGAAGAAACGCTTGCGTGTTTCGTCGACGGCGATCTGCGGCCCGAAGAAGTCGAGAGGGTGGTGGAGCATCTGGCCTCCTGCGGAAGCTGCCGGGAGCGGGAGCACGCATTTCGTGAGATCGTCACCGGCTTGCGCGAGCCGGCTCTCGCGCAGCTCGACGTTCGCGCTCACGTGGGTCTGGTTTTGCGAGCGCTCGACCGCCCTGCTCGATCGGGCCGAGGGATGTCGAGAACGGCAATCGTGGCCGGGGCGGCTGCGCTGGCCGCGTGCGTGTCGCTGATGGCAGGCGTGCCCTGGATGCTCCGCGCCCGTGGGACGCAGACCTGGCAGGCTCGCGGGGGCGCCGCGGAAGCTACGATCGCCCGCGATGTCGGCGTGCAGCCCTACGCTTACGAGGGGACGCTTCGGCCCCTGGCGGCCGGGGCGATCGTGGCTCGCGATACGCCGCTGACGGCAGGCTTCCGCAACATCGGGGACGCTCCTGCGTTCCTCTTGTTCTTCGCCATCGATGTCACGGATAAGGTGCACTGGATCTCGCCGCCCTTTGCCAGCGAGGATGGAGATCCCCGCTCGACGGAGCTTGCACCCACGTTCGAAGAGCGGCTTCTCGCATCGACTGCCGTGCTCGACGAGCTCAGCGCGGGGCCGCTGCGCCTGGTGGCGGTGCTCACGCCCGTGCCGGCGCGCGTGTCCGACGTCGAGTCACTCGCTCCAGCCGAGCTGACGTCGACGGGGCTCGCGCGTCGCATGCCGGGGGCCGAGGTGCGCGAGACAGTCGTGCAGGTCCGGGCCGACGCTCGGAAGGTGGTTCCATGAGATCTCGATGGCGTCTCTTCTTCGCGCTCAGCGTCGCGTTCGCCGTGCTCGCGAGCCCGACCAGGGCCGACGCGGTCCCCTCGACGCCGCGCGCCGCCTTCGCCGTCGTCATAGGCAATAACCGTAGCCTCGCCTCACGTCGACCCGACCTACATTATGCCGACGATGACGCGGCGAAGTACTTCGATATTCTGCGGACGATTGCCCCCGACGACGTCTTTTTGCTGGCCGACTTCGATCGCGACACCGAGCGGCTGTTTCCCGACGAGCGTGCGCACGCGAGCCCCCCGTCGCGTGCGGAGCTTCTCCGGGTAGGCGCTGAGCTCGCGCGGCGCGTCCGCTCGGCGGCAAATCGGGGGCAGGAGACCGACGTCTACTTCGTGTTCGCGGGTCACGGCGACGTCGACGAGGGAAGCGGTTTCATCGAGCTTCTGGATTCGCGCTTCACGGCTGCAGATCTGGAAGCATGGCTGCGCGCCATTCCGTTTTCCCGAGCGCACGTGATTCTCGACAGCTGCAATTCGTTCTTCATGCTGGGCGCGCGCCGTCCGGGTGGCTCGTACTTCGCCACTCCACTCGACGCTGCCCGCTCTCTTTCCGCGCGCCTGCCCAACGTGGGCGTCTTGCTTTCGACGAGCGCGGAAGGCGAGGTCTTCGAGTGGTCCGAGCTCCAGTCGGGCATCTTCAGCCACGTCGTGCGCTCCGGTCTGCTGGGTGCCGCCGACAGCGACGGCGATGGGTTGGTCAGCTACCTCGAGATGGCGGCGTTCGTCGCCACGGCGACGGCCGACGTCAAGAACCCGAACATGCGTCCGCAGGTTTTCGCTCGCGGTCCAGGGGGTCGGGACGATGTGCCAATCATGTCGGTCGCTCCTCGGCGCGCCGTCCGCACCCTGCGATTTTCCGACGCCGATCCGCTGCGCGTGCGGATCCGCGATCGCGAGGGTCTGCCGCTTCTCGACACGCATGCCGAGGCGGGACACCCGTTCGCGATCGGCCTTCCGGCGTCATGGGCCCCCGGCGCCACCCTCGAGCGCGCCATGCCACCGGCGAACGGGCGATCCAGCGACCCGCAGTTGTTTTCGATCCCCGAACGTCCCACCGACCTGACGCTCGCGTCGCTCGAGCCGCTGGGCATTCGTGGGACGGTTCGAGGCCCGGACGCGATGTTCCAGAGTCTCTTCGCGCGGCCCTTCGGCCCCCGGGCCGTCTCCTCGTACGTGCTCGAGATGCGCTCTTCGCCGCCGCCGGTCTACGGCGTGTCGCGGGAGGACGCCGAGCGGATGCAGTTCTTGCTCGACCAGATCGAAAGTGCGGAACGCGGACAGCGCCTCTTGACGGGTTCGGTCCTACTCGGCGCCGCCGCCGTTCTGGGAGTGGCGGGCGGCACCGAGCTCCACTTCGCGAGAAGTCTAGCGCAGTCGCAGACGTTCTCCTACGCAGCGGGGGGATTGTTCCTGGGCATCTCCGCGCTGTACGCGGGCTTCGGCGCGATCACGCTGGCGGAACCGTGGGGCGGCGAAATCGCCGCCCGTGACTACCGCGTCGCGCTGGGGGAGCAGGGCGACTACGCGCGCGCGTTTGCAGTGGCCGAAGAGCGGCTTCGGGAGATGTCGGCTCGGGACGAGCGCGGACGGTGGATCGCCCGCTCCCTCGGTGCCGTTGTCGCCGTCGGTTCGATGTCGGCCATCGTCTACGGAGAGCTGGCGGCACAAACGGCGCAAGAGCGCCTGTACGACCGGGTTTTCGGTGGAACGGGAGTCTTGCTCGGGGCGACGGTCATTGCCGCGTCCTACTTCATCCAGTCGCCCACCCAGCGCCTGATGACGATCTGGGAGCGCGACCCGGGCATGCTGCGCCTGCAGCCGGTGGTCGCCCCCACGCAAGGCGGCGCGATCCTCGGCCTCGTCGGCCGATTCTGAGGTGCGTCGCGGTCCACCCGCTCACATGTGGCAGGGGACTCGGAACGCGTCGAGGTTCACGTCCTTGATGATCGTGTCGAGCTTGAGCGCGTTCGCTTGGGGGCAGATCGTGGCCGCCAGGCCCGCGTCGCCATATTCCACCTCGAGGGCCGCCTTGTTGGCCTGGATGAACGGCTGCAGCGTGTCGCACTCGTCGTAATCGAAGCACTGCTCGTCGAGCTCGAAGTCGAAGAGGGGCTCGAGCTGGGCAATCTGGTCGACGTCGTTCTTGAGCGCAACCGACATCCCGAGCGCGTGCACAGCGCCAGCGACCCACGTGTTGTAGGTAATCTGGTCGGCAGCAGTCAGCGGGAACCCCGTGTCGTTTTCGTATCCGTCGACGTTGTCGGGCTCGATGCCGTCGCATCCTTTCGTCTGCGCGGTCTGGAAGCGCGCCTGCATGAGCTCTTGAACGGTCGAGGACCGAATGTCGAGCCAGTACTCGCCTTGCCCGTCCGGGTCGGAGTTTCCGAGGACGCTCGCCGGAAACTCGGAGGAGTCGGGCCGACCCGGCTCCCACGTCCCGACGTCGACGTAGCAGATGACGACGACTCCGCGGCTCTCGAGTGACGCGATCGTCGACGACTCGTTGGTGAACATGTCGATGTCGTACATCTGCACGTTCAAGGTCGTGTCGAGCGTTCCGTCGAGCTGCCACTGCCAAGTGACGCCGGGAGCCGGGCGCCACCATCCGCCGGAATCGCGGGCACTCATCGACTGCGTGCCGCCCGCATCCGTCGACGACGCCAGGCTCGCGGCGTCCAGGGACGAACCCGACTGGCCGCCCGCGGCTGCGGTCGCTGCGCTGCCTGCGGTCGCGTTGTTCGCCGCTCCGCCGTCCGCGGGGGCGGCACTCTCGCCCGTGCGGTGAGCCGCACCGCAGGCCTCAGCCCACGCCAGCAGCGACGTGAGCCCCAGCCCCACGATGCACCCCGCGGCTGACCGCATCGAGGCGTTCCTTCGGAAATCGCGATGTCTCGCAAAGATCATGACCGCATCTCCTCGTCCGGCGGATGCGTGGCCCCTAGCCCACGATACCGCGCCGCGGTCGGAAGCGCACCACGCGTGCGACGACTCTACGGGTCGATCGTCCGATTCGCTACGTCGATGCGGCGACGCAGTCGGATATCGTCCGACGCTGCGGCGGCGAGAATCTCGTACACGCCGGCATCGACGGACCAGTGTTTCGCCGTGTCGTCCCACGCTGCGAACGCGCGCGGTTCGAGGGCGATCGAGACGCGTTTCGCTTCGCCGGGCGCAAGGCTCACCCGCGCGAAGCCCTTCAGCTCCTTGGGAGGGCGCGCCGGACCGCGTGCGCCCTCCGGCGGCGCGACGTAGATCTGGACCACTTCGTCGCCGCGGCGAGCTCCCTCGTTCGTCACCGTCAGCCGCACGTCCGCTCCTCCGTCAGGCGACGGCCACGCTTGCAGATCCGTGTACGCGAACGGCGAGTACCCGAGCCCGTGCCCGAACGCGAACATCGGCGTTCGGTGCGCATGCTCGAAACCGCGGTAGCCGACGAAGACCCCCTCGGCGTACGGCGTCTTTCCCCCACTGTTCACGCGGTAGTACGCGGAGCTCGGATAGTCCTCCAGGCGCCGCCCGAAGGTCACCGGCAGCTTGCCGGAAGGGTTCGTCTCCCCGAAGAGCACCTCGGCGATTGCGCGCCCACCGTCCTCGCCCGGATACTCGGCCCACATCAGCGCGGGCACCCGGTCGGCCATCGCCTGCAGGTCCACCGCCCCGCCCGAATTCACGACGACGACGGTGCGCGGGTTGGCCGCAAGCGCCACGCGCACGGTCTCGATCTGCGCGGCCGGCAAGGCAAACGGCCGGTCGTCGTCCTCCGCCTCGACGAGCCCGGCGGCTCGCGCCCACGCTGGCGGCCACCGGCCGGTGAAGGGAGTGCGGACGCTGTTCGTCAGGCCTGACTGGCCGAACCCGATGCCCACGACCACCACATCGGCGTTGCGGGCGACGGCGGCAAGCTCGGCCGCGCCCGTCATCGCAGGCGCCGCGCCGCGTGCCGTTTCCGGTTCGAGCCCGAACTGGGCGACGGCACGGCCCGTGTCCTGGTGGTACTCGAAGACCAGCGGATGACTCCCCGCCTCGAGATCGAGCACGACGACCCCGAGCTTCGCCTCGTGGGGACCCCAGTCGTCGATGACCAGCGCCCCATCGATAAGGACGCGCGCACCGTCGTCGGCGTTGACCATCAGTCGGTAGCGGCCTTTCTTGGGGATGGCGAGCGCTCCCGTCCAGCGGATCGAGTACCCCTCGGCGCGCACCCCGGGCGGGGCGGACCCCTCGGGACGAAAATCGATCCGATCGACCGCGCTCGTCGACGCCGGTCGGCCGGAGAGCGCCTCGCCGGCGAAGACCTCTTGCTCCACCGGGCCTGAGAAGCACGGCTGGCCGAGGGCGCCGTACTCGAATCGCTGGCGAATTCCGGGGTGCACCTCGACTCGAACGGCCCCGCCGACCTGGCGTATGCCGTCGACCAGACTCACGTCGTGCAGCGGGGTGACGAACCCGCTGCCGAACCCGGCCACCACGGCCGGCTCGACGTTCGGGCCGACGACGGCGATGCGGCGGGTCAGTGCGCGGTCGAGGGGCAACAGGCCACCGGCGTTCTTGAGCAGCACGATGCTGCGGCGCGCCCCCTCGAGCGCGGTCGCCTCGCTCGCGGGATCGTCGAGGGGGATGTCGTCGCGTGCGGCCGGTGAATCCAGAAAGCCGGCGCCGACGATCGTACGCAGCACGTGGCGAACCTTCTCGTCGATCGCCTCCTTCGGGATCGCGCCGCTGGCGAGGAGCGGACCGAGCGTCGTTGCGTTCATGAACCGTCCGGACGGCATCTCCAGGTCGCAGCCGCCTTCGACGGCGCCGCGCCCGTCGTGAACAGCGCCCCAATCGGACATGACGATTCCGGTAAAGCCCCACTGGTTGCGGAGCACGTCCCGGAGCAGCCACGAATTCTGCGAGCAGTAGGTCCCGTTGAGCAAATTGTACGCGCTCATCAGCGCGCCCACGTGGCCCTCTCGAACGGCGCGCTCGAAGGCGGGGAAATAGATCTCGCGCAGAGCGCGCTCGTCGACTTCGGAGCTGATTCGATTGCGATCCCATTCCTGGTTGTTGGACGCGAAGTGCTTGATCGTCGCCACCACGCCCTCGGATTGGACCCCCCGGACGTACGCCGCGGCGGTGACGCCCGCGAGGTACGGATCCTCGCCCATGTACTCGAAGTTGCGGCCGTTGAGCGGCGACCGCGCGATGTTGACTCCCGGTGCGAGCAGGATCCGCACGCCGCGAGCCCGGCAGTCGCGCCCGATCGACCTGCCCACCCGCTCCGCGAGCGCCGGATCGAACGTAGCCGCGAGAGCGACGGCGGCGGGGTACGCCGTGCTGGATCCCCAGTTGCGACAGCCTGCGGGGCCGTCGCTCATCCGGATGGCCGGGATTCCCAGACGCGGGACGGCCCGAATGAACATCGAGTGGTCCCCGCCGATGTATGCAAGCTTCTCGTCGTCGGTCATCGCGCGGAGAAGCGACTCTGCGCGCTCGTCGGCCGTGGGGCTCGGCGAGGGCTGGGCGTCGCGGGGCGCGGAGGCGGCGCCGGGCGACCCACCAGCGGGCACCGGTGGCGGGCGAGACGCGGCGGCGCACGGCGCACTCGACGCGGGCATCGAGCACCCTGTCTGACCGATTGCGAGCGCGAGCCAGGCGGCGGGTCGAATCCCCGGAAACGTTCGCGGCAGCATGATGGTGAGTGTGGGTGCCCCGGCCCGCGCGGAAGATGTCACGGACCGGTCGTCGTGCTCGTGAGGAGAACGGTACCCGTTTCAGTCCGATCGGCGGTTTGGGTGATGGTCCGCGCGCCGCCGGCGGTCGTGGTCGCGGTCTGGGTCTGGGTCTCATCGGCAGTGCGAGTGACGGTCCCCATTTCGGTTCCGGTCGCGAGCACCGTCGCCGTCTCGGTGACCGGAACCGACGACGTGACGATCATGAACGTTGCCGTTTCGGATTCGGTTTCGAACGCTGTTTGGGTGACCGTCTTCCCCGTCTGGACTCCGGTCCCATTGGCCGTTTGCGTCTGGGTTGCATCGGCCGTCCGAGTCACGGTCATGCCCACGTCGGTGCCCGTTCCGACGGCCGTATGGGTCACCGTCACGTCGACGGAAAGGGTCAAGGTTCCGGTCGTCGTGTCGGTGGAAGCATGCGAAGTCGCGGCTGACGCAGCGCTCGTGGACGACCCAGTCGATTGCGTGCTCGAGCTGGTGGATCCAACCGCCGTTGCGGCGCTCGCGCTGCTGCTGGACGAGGCGCTCGCGCTGCTCGACGACGCGCTTCCCCCGAGTTGGCCGGTGGCTCCGCTGCAGGCATAAAATCCAGCGCTGAGCAGAAGGACGGTCACACTTCGCTTGCTATCCATCGCAGTACTCCGCCGCCAAGCAATGTCTTATCCATAATCATGCGTCGGGCGGAGGACCACTGTGTCGACCGGATTCGGGCGCGGCATCGACCTTGGACGACGACTCTCGCGACCAAAAGAGCATGACGGTGCCAGACAAGAGTGCGAGATCGCCGCATAGGGGTTGCCGTCGGCCCTTCGCCATCCTCGTTGCGGGCCAGCCGATCGAGAAGGTGCGCGCGAGGCGCGGCGAATACGCGGACATGATCCGCGCCAGTGCGGGCGAGTCGGGCGTCACGTGGATGGAAGTCGACCTTCGCCAGGACACTCCGCTCCCGGAGCCCACAACCCTGGGCGGAGCCGTGGTGACGGGATCCTCGGCGAGCGTGACTGAGCGGGCTTCGTGGATGCTGCGCGCCGAGGAGTACCTGCGGGCTCTGATCCGAGACGGCGTGCCCACCTTGGGCATCTGTTTTGGCCACCAGCTCTTGGGCCAGGCGCTTGGAGGGCACGTGACTCGCAACCCGAGGGGTCGGGAGATCGGAACGGTCGCGTTCGAGGTCCTGGAGGCCGATCCCCTGCTCTCGTCGGCGATCGCGCCGTGGCACGCCAACGCGACACACATCGACACGATCGCACGACTGCCGTCGGGAAGCCGCGTGCTGGCGCAGACCGCTCTCGAGCTCCACGCGGTCGTCCGCTTCGCGGACGCGGCCTGGGGCGTGCAGTTTCACCCGGAGATGGATGGGAGCACCATTCGCGACTACCTCGAGGCCCGCCGGGCGATTCTTCTGAGCGAGGGCTTGGACCCCGACGGGCTTCTCCGGCACGTGACCGACGGCGAGGCCGGAGCCTCGACACTCGTCCGCTTCGTCGCGCTGGCGCTCCACTCAGCCCCGACCGCCGAGCCGCGATGGCGCTAGTTGCACGCGGCGACGCCGTAATCCTGTCCCACGGTCAGCTGCAGCTGACACTCATCGGCGAAGCCTGGGCTCTGCGGTCCGGCATCGTTGCAGGCGGCGGTGGTGAACGCGGCGCAGCTCCCTGCATCGGTCGCGCCGAACAAGCTCTGCAGGGCGGCGCAGCAAGTTCCCGCCTGGTCGCACAGAGCGCAGCTCGCGCCGGCCTCGGCGGAAGTCGAGCCCTCGCCGCTCGTCGCGCAAGCGGCGGTCGCCGCCGCCGTTTCGATGCACGACGCGAACGTCGAGCACGAGTCCGCGAGGCATGCGTCCTCCGTGCTGACCAGCTGATTCACGTTGCATCCGGGACCAAAGTCGGCAGCGCTGGCGTCCGCGCACGCCGCATTGCAGGCGCTGGCGGCCGGGCCGGCATCGCTGCATTGCGCAGACTTGGAGCAGATGCTCGCGCAGAGCTGCACGAGCTGCGCGCTCGATTCTTGAGTCGGAGTCGAGGCGTTCGAGCCGCAGCCGGCGATGGCGAGAGAAAGAGCGAGAACCGAACCTCGGGTTGAAAAATGACCGGTTCGCACCCTCGCCTCCTTGCACATCGTCGGATTATCGCTCCGCAGAGGCCGAACGGAACATACGAGCAACCGTCCCTCGCCACCGCGAGCCTTCGGGTATGATCCGAGGCTCGTCAGGCAGCTCGCGATGAACCTTTCCGGCAACACCATACTCATCACGGGTGGATCGAGCGGGATCGGGCTCGCCATGGCCGAGGCGTTCCTCGCCCATGGCAACGAGATCGCCGTCTGCGCTCGGCGCCAGGATCGGCTTCTCGCTGCGCAGGCGAAGCATCCGGAGATTCTCGTTCGTGAGTGCAACGTCGGCGAGCAGAAGGATCGCGAGGCGCTCATCGAGTGGGTGCAGTCGATGCTGCCGAGGCTCAACGTCCTCGTCAACAACGCGGGCATTCAGCGTGACATCGACTTCACGAGCGGCGCCGCTCAGTTCTTGTCCGGCGAGAGCGAGATCAAGATCAACCTCGAAGCACCCATCGCGCTCTCCGGGATGTTCGTGCCCCAGCTGGCCGGAAAGCCGGGGGCCACGATCGTCAACGTATCGTCGGGGCTCGGGTTCGTCCCCTCTGCGAAGATGCCCGTGTACAGCGCAACGAAGGCGGGGATCCATGCGTTCACGATGGCGCTTCGAAAGCAGGTGGAGCGTCTGGGCATTCGGGTCGTCGAGGTCGTGCCTCCTGCCGTCGACACCGAGCTCAATCCCGCCGGACGGGCGAAGCGCGGCGGCTTTCGACCGGTTCTCTCCGCGGCCACTTTCGTCGCGGCGGTCATGAAGGGGCTCGAGAGCGACGCGCGCGAGATCGGGTATGGGACGACCATAAGCTCGATCCATGCTTCACGGGCCGAGCTCGACCGCGCGTTCGAGCAGATGAATAGCCGCACGTAGGGAGTCAGGGTCATGGGGCGCACACTCGTTCAAGGCTTCATCGGCGACGTTCGCCTGGTCGTGCGGCGCGCCCTGCGCCCTTCCGACCGCGAGTTCGACGAGCACATCGCGGACGCGGTGGCCGGGCTGGATTCGACCCGTGTCGTGCTCGTGGCGTTGGTCGGCGATGCTCTCGACACCGAGTTCGCTGCCAAACAGCGGGCAAAGCTCAGCATCCCCGGTCTGTTCAAGAAGCCCCATGCGGTGCTTGCGCCCTCGATCCGGCCCGAGGTCCTCCTGTCGAGGCGATGGGTCGGAGAGGCTCGGATCCGCGTGTTTGGTCCCGACGCGTTTCACGATGCGTGCGACTTCCTCGAAGTCGCTTCCTCGTTGCGCCCGGAGCTCCATGCCGCGCTCGCCTCTGGGAAAGAGCAGGTCAGCGGCGGCGACGGTACGATTGGACGCTGACTTCGCAGGTCTGCGCTTACGCTTCCCTTACACGTCGTAAGCACCGACGTCGTTGTGCCGACGCTCTCGCCGCTGTAGGGGGGACGCTGTCGGCACGAGATGCCGTCGAGAGGCATCGTGCCCGAATCCCCCCGCCCGGCGTCGTCCCCTCGTTACGTTCCCGGCTGGGGCCCCGACACGCTCGCCATGCTCTCGCGACGAACCGCGGACGAGCGGGCGATCTCGCTTCTGCCCCATCTGCGGCCGGGAATGCTCGTCCTCGACGCCGGGTGTGGGCCAGGGTCGATCACGGTGGGTCTGGCGCGCGCCGTCGGCCCTTCGGGACAAGCCGTCGGCATCGACTTCGAGGCATCGCAAATCGAACGAGCGCGAAGCACCGCCGCAGACGAGAAGGTGCGCAACGTCGAGTTCGAAACCTGCGACGTGCACGACCTGCCTTATGCCGACGAAACGTTCGATGCCGTGTTCGCGCACGCATTGGTGGAGCATCTCGCCGGACCCGAACATGCCATGAGCGAGCTCGGGCGCGTGCTGCGACCGGGGGGAATTCTCTGTCTTTCGAGCTCCGACTGGAGTGGCGCCAAGCTCGCGCCGCGCACCCCGGACGTGGACGAGGCGATTGTGGCCCATTGCCAGTTGCGCCTCCTGGCGGGGGGGGATCCCTTTGCGGGCGGCCGTCTCGAGGAGATGGCAAAGGCCGCGGGATTCACCAAGTTCGTCGTGGGACTGTACGATCGGACCGACATGGGGTACCGCGAGCTTGCCCGCTTCGTGAGCGCATGCATCGGTCGCGCGCTCGCCGATCCTGCCCTCGCGACCGACGCGGCTCGCTTTGCCAGCGCCGCCGAGGCCGCCCGCCGGTGGGCCGAGGGGCCGGAGGGGGTCTTCGTCCAGCGCTGGGTCGACGTCCTGGCCCGACGGCCGGAGGTCTGAAGTACCCCCGCGACAGCGCGTGGCCCCCGCATCGGGCGTTTAGAGGCGCCTCGCAAATTGTTGAGCCGCCCGACGGGCGCCGGACCACCAGAGGAACTTGGATCGCCGCTCCCGAACGTCCGCCCGCTCCCAGTCGTCCCCGACCTTCGCACCGTCCAAACCGAGCCGGTGGCGCTCGTGCCGCTTCGTCGTCGCGATCGGCGCGACTGCAGCTCCCGTCGCGTCTCTCGCGGTGCTCGGCTGCGGAGCGAGCAACGCTTCACCCACCGGCGATGCGGGGACGAGTTTCGTCATGCAGGAGGCGGGGGCAGGCGACGCGGCGCTGTCCGACGCAACGGCGCAAGACGCGACCGAGACGGGAGGCCCGGTCAACTTTGCCGTCGACGTGACGAAAGGGCCCGCACGTCAGTTTGCGCCGCCAGCATCGCCCCAGCTCATTTCCGATTACGTCTACGGCATCAATGCCGGTCTCGACGGCACCGCCGTTTCGGTCAAGCTCGTGAGCCGAGCCACGCGCTGGGGCATGGTGCGCCAAGGGGGCGACGCCTACTCTTCGTGGAACTGGACCAACAACTACAACAACGCCGGTTCCGATTACTGCTTCGCGCAGGGTCCCGGGCTTGGCGGGACGGCGGTCGCCGGTGCCATCACCGTGAAGGGAGACACCATTGCCGCCGCCCAGGCCAAGGGAGAAGCCTTTCTCGCCACGGTGCCAATCACCGACTACGTGGCCGCGGCCTACGACAACGGCGTTGCCATGTGTCCGGTCACGGGAACTTTCTGCAATGGGACGACGAGCTCGACGCGGGTCAACGAAGGCGGACTCCCGTTTCCCACGGACCCGGACGGGGGTGAGGGGGCGAGCCCTGCGTTCGTCTCCAACGTCGCGATCAAACCGGGAGGAGATTACTGCTCCTGTCCGGACGATTCCGACGCGGGATGTGAAGACGGCGGCTGCACGCTTGCGGCGAGCCCCGTCTACGAGGATGAATTCGTCAATTTCATCGAGACGAACTATGCGGACGGCGGCGCGCCGGTCTTTTTCAGTCTGGACAACGAGCCGAACTACTGGGGCGGCACCCATCCCGAGCTCTGGCCGTGGACCGGAACGCTGCCCTGTCAAACGTATACCGTGACGTACGACGACATCGTCGACCGCGACACGACGTTTGCGAGCGCCATCAAGGCGGTATGGCCGACGGCCCTCGTGTTCGGACCGGTGGTCGCGCAGGACGGTATCGTCTACGCGCATGCCTATCTCGATCCCCACTGGCCGACCGAATTTCTCGATTATTACCTCCAGCAGATCGCCTCGGCCTCCGCGGACGCGGGCCAGCCGCTGCTGGATGTCGTCGATGTGCACTACTACACGAACAACGGCAGTCCGGCTCCCGGGCCCGCGCAGTGCGTCCAGTCGCCCCGTCTTTTCTGGGATCCTGACTACACGAGTCTCTCGCCGACCCAGACCGATGACCTCGACTTCGGCTACGCGGGACAGAACGACTATTTCAACTCCCACTGGTATCCGCGTCGTCTGATCCCGAGGCTTCTCGAGAAGATTGCGAACGCCTATTCCGACGGGGGCTCCGCGCCCCCGCAGCTTTCCATCAGCGAATACAACAACGGTTGCGAATCCGATATTTCGGGAGGTGTTGCGCAAGCCGACGTCCTCGGCGTGTTCGGGCGCGAGGGCGTCTTCGCGGCGTCCGCCTGGCCGCTCGAGTCACTCACGGACAACTACCTCGTCGCAGCCTTCGACCTCTACCGAAACTACGACGGCAACGGCACCGTCGTGGGCGACACCGCGGTGCAGGCGATCAGCAGCGACGTCGTCGATACCTCGATCTATGCCTTCGCGCATTCGGAGGATGCGTCGGCGCTCGATCTCGTCGCCATCAACAAGACGAATTCACCGGTGACGGCGAGCATCGAGGTCGCCGGAGCTTCCGGGCTCTCGCAGGCGAGCGCCTTCCAGCTCGTCGGCGCCGCTGCGGCGGTCGCGCCGGTGAGCGGTGCGCTGCCGGTTTCGTGCGCGGCGGGAGCTTGCACTCTCGGGTACGTCATGCCGCCGATGAGCGCGACGACGTTGGCGCTGCGGTGACGTCCGCCTGCGGGCGATGGCCCCCAGCCCGATCGCGGAGACGAGGGCGAGGTCGATCGTGGAGGCGTTGGGCGACCGGGCGGCGTGGGCGCAGGAGTCGGCGCTGCGTGCCGCGGCGCCGGTCCGTCCGGCGCTCTCCGAGCCCGACGATGCGCCGCCCGGCGGCGCGGACTCTGCGTCCCCCGAGCTCGAGGATGACGCGACCGAAGCGTCCGCCATCCCCCCGACGAAGTCTCCCACGCTCGCGCCGGCTGCGTCGTCTTCGCAACCGGTGAGCGCGCACAGCGTCGTGAATGGCCCTCCGCTGCACTGGACGGAGCTCGCGTCGGCCCAGCACGCGACCGGATCTTGCGCTTGGCACGCGATCGGCGCGCTCGCGCTGTCGAGGTGAAGCTTCGGGGTGAACGTCATTCCGTCGTCGGCCGACACGCCGGCCACGAAGCCGCTGACGTCGTCGCTCGCGCAGGCCCAGAGAGCGTTCCCCTCGGCTGTCAGGCATTGCACGTCGATCGACGACGAACGCACGAACGTCATCGAGTCACGCTCTCCGACGCTCAGTCCGTCCTCGACTCCGCCCGCGTAGATTTTCGTTCCGTCGGGCGACAGGGCGAAACCGAGCATCTCGCCGACGAACGACAGAACGGACTGGAACGTCGCACCCGCATCGTCGGACACGAAGAGCTCCGACTCGCCGTCCGTCCGCAGGTAGACACGGTCGGCGTCGGTAGGATCGACGGCGCCGATGAAGAGGTCGGCCTCGTTTCGCCCGGAGTAATCCAGGGGCACCGGCTGCTCGTTCCATGTCGCGCCGGCGTCGGTCGACACGAGCAGCCACCCGGTTCGAGAGGGTCCGAAGCCTCGGGTCGCCGAGACGTAGACCCGGTTCGGATCCGTGCTCGCCACCTCGACTGAATCGACCAACAGGGTGGGGTCGATGGGTGTCCCGAACGCGTTCCATGTCGCGCCGTCGTCCGTGCTTTCGAAGAGCTGCGTTTCGCTCATGGGCCCCGCGTCGATGGAGCTCCCGCCGTCACTGAACACGAACGTGGACGCGAGCGCCAACACCGTGTGCGGCGTGTCCGGACGCACGGTGACGTCGACGATGTTCTGTCCGGCCAGGGCTCCGGAGACGCAGCTCCACGTGCAACCCATATCGTCCGAAACGTCCAGGCCGCCCACGGGCGTCTGGGTCCCGACGACCAGTGCGCCCCCGGCGGTGACGCCGAGCGGAGGGTCTTCTTCCGTGGTGGGCGGCAATCCGAGCGCGCTCTCGCAGATCCACGTCCACGTCGCGCCCTGGTCGGTCGAGAGCAGCACTCCGTACGTCGCGCGCACGAGCACGAGATTCGCGTCTTCGGGCGCAAAGACGATCTTGTTCGAGGCGGGATACCGCCCATTGGCCGCCGTCGATCGGCTGATGGAAATGAAGGTGGCGACGGTGGCAAAGGAAGCGAGGACGAGCGCAAGCCGTCGCGATCGCTCCGTCATGGCGAGGGCGACGCCGAGGAGGGGTGGAGAGCAGAAGCGAGTCCGCCGCACGCGGGTCCTGCCAAGACCTTCGTGGCTGCGATGTTGAACCCCTCGGTTGCGACACATGTCGCCGGCGTGCCGTCGTCGGAGAGGTACGTCAGCGAAGCGGCCGCCTGCGGGGTCCAGGTCAGGTCCGCGCCGCCCGGGCCGGTAAGCGAGACGTCGAATGTCGGCATGGACGCCACCGCCGCCGCGTCGAGGTCGCCGCTGCCTTCGAGGTCTGCCAGCACGTCGAGCCCGATCGGTTGAAGGCGCACCCGCAAGGTGACCTCGTCGGGATACTGCGAAAGCGGAGATCCATCGTTGGGGAACCGCTGAAATACGTGACTCATGTAGAAAGCAGGGTCGAGCATGTCGAAGGTCGCGAGCGCCGGCAGCTCGTTTCCCGCGCTGGCGGCGGCCTGCCACAGCATGTCGACCGGGTCACCGTTGGCGTCGACCATGCAATCTCGCAACAGCCAGAGGTCGGGGTCGCCATTCTCTTCTCCGACTGCCACGTCCGGAGGCACGACACCGCTCTGGTAGAAGACGGTTCCCCCCGTCGAAGCCACGACCTCGGTCCAGGCGCGTCGGTCTTGAGTGGCACCGCTCGGCCAGCCGTGGCCAATCCCGACCGGATCGAGCACGACGCGAATGCCGCCGGCACCCGTGACACACAGTGCTCCCTGCAGCGCGCCGCTCAGCTCGTCCACGACCGCGTCCGTCCCCGCGTCCACGAAGGACCCGGCGAACGGCACATCGACCGCAGCCAGCCGGTGATCGTGCAACGTGCGATCGGGAACGCCTCCCACGTCGGCGATTGGTCCCGCTTGCGGCGACGCGGTCATGTGGCACTCGATGCACGTCGCTCCACCGGACCCGGCGAACGCCGAGTGCGACCATTCGGTGAAGGTTCTCTCGACCGCTGCATCGGTCTGCGGGACGACGACGTCGTGGCATGCCCCGCAAAACCCCGCGCTTGCCGACTGCTCGCCATCGTGCAGGACCGAGTACTCAGCCCCGTGCGCGGCGCTGGGAATGGGATTGTCGTACTCACCGCGCATGACGAGGTCGTCCGCGAGCGCCACGGCTCCGTCGTGTGTGCCGGTCACCTGGTTGACGGTGTGACAGAAAAAGCAGGTCACGCCCCGATAGCCCGCGACCAACGTCGACAGGTTCAGACCGTCGGTCGTCACGCTGTCCCCCACCGCCATGGGCGCATGGCACGTGGCGCAGAACGTTCCGAGCCGCCCACCGGTATCCCGCTGCCCGCGTGCATTCATTGCGACGAAGACCGGGTCGTCCGACGCCAGGGCGTGCATGCTCTGTTGCCATGCCTGGTACTGAGCGGGGTGACAGCCCCCGCACGTCGCAGGATCCATCAGCGTCTCGCGACTCAGCGTCGTCGACGCGTCGGCCACTTCTGTCGCATGAGGCCCGCACGCCGTGCTCGCCGCGCCGACGGTTGCCGCAATCACCGTGGGGATGCGCCCTGCTCTTCTCAAAGGGACCGCGCCTTGCGACTCGACGCGCATGTCAAACGGACCGCGCCGTGCGGGTCGGCGTGCTTGCAAGGCGAGCGCCGTTGTGTGTCCGAAACCAGAAGGCAGACACGTGCGGGTACGTATCTAGCTACCCATCGGGGTCATGCGAAATCGATTGGCGAATGTCGAACCGAAGCCAGCGGCTGCGGCCGTTGGGTCGGGCGTGCGCTCCGTGGCGGATCTGGAAGCGTCTCCCACCATGGTGACAATCGCCCGGCGGGACGCGCGCTTCGTCGCAGCCCTTCGAGAGTGGCGCAGCCTCGCAAGCGGTGCCGGCCCGCTGCTCTCGCCGGACCTGGCCCTGCTGCACATGCGTTTTGCG
>DASPUY010000150.1:0-21517 GCA_035622655.1 Polyangiaceae bacterium | reverse complement strand
ACTCGCACCGAGAGGCCCGGGCGATCCTGCCGACGCCGACGGTGGCCGCGGTGGGACTCATCGCAGACCCGGCCGACATCGTCACGTCGGGCTTCAAGCGCGAGGGGGCGGCGGTGCTTCTCCTGGGCAGCGCGGCGACAGCCGGAGCGCGAGCGCTCGGAGGCAGCGAATGGCTCGGGCGCAAGCTGCGCCGGCTTGCTGGCGACGTTCCTTTGCTCGAGCTCGACGCCGAGGCGAGACTTCAGAAGCTCGTGCTCACGCTCGCCCGAGCGCGATTGCTGGAGAGCGCGCACGACGTGAGCGACGGCGGCCTCGCGGTCGCTCTCGCGGAGTGCTGTACGACCGGCCGCAAGCTCGTGGGTGCGAAAATCGCGCTGTCTCCGTCGGGGTCGCCTCTGGACGCGGTCGCAACACTGTTCGGCGAAGCCCCGTCGCGGGTCGTCGTGAGCGTCGCGCCTGCGGCGGTCCCGGACGTTCTTGCGAGGGCTCGGAGCGCAGCCGTACCCGCTGACTGCATCGGCGAGACCACGGCGGGCCCTGCCGTGCTGTCAATCGAAGCGCCACCCCTCGGGGGGTTCTCGGTCGACGTGAATGAAGCGGAGAGCGCGAGGCAGAGCTGTCTGTCGCCCATCGTCGGAGATTCGAACGCAAGGCCGGCCATCGGGGGTCCCTGAACCATGTACCGAGCGCGCGGCTCGCATCATCTCACATCGGTGCCGGGGACGACCGAGAGCCGGAGCGGCTCAGCCCTATGTTACACTCGACTGGTCGCTCTCGTCATCGTAGAGCCGTCATGCCCTCCTCACTGTCCCCTTTGCTCGGGTACAACACCAACGTCCGGCACAAGGGCAAAGTCTTCCATGTCCAGACTGAGGACTCGGGCATCCGCTACGGTCACGTGATCACGCACCTGTTCGTCGACGGCGGACGCATTCTCAAGAGCCTCAAGAGCAGCTACGCCCAGTCGGTCGGGGCCGAAGACCAATGCGAAGTCGTGCGCGCGCTCATGAAGCGCCAGCACAAGGCGATGCTGATGGCTCTCCGCGACGGCCGGTTCGACCTGCTCGCCGAAAGCGCCGATGCCGCCGGCGGCGCTTCACCGGCGTCTGGACCGAAGATGCCGATGGGCAAGGCGAGGGTGCAGTCCGTCCCTCCGAAAACCCACGCGACCGGAAAGGGGCAAGCCAGCTCGCCGAAGGCGCCCCCCGTCACGCCGAAGTGGCAGGACCCGCCGGTGGAGGTGGGGTTCGCGCCTCGGGCCGCTCCGGACCGGATGCCGCGACCAGGTGCGGCCCTCGGCCCGAGCCATCCTTCGAGCCCGCGGGCGCCCGCTCGCGCTCAGGTGCCGGCTGCGCGCGCGCCGAGCAGCGAGCGACGCCTGGTACCTTCGAGACCGGCGTCCGCTTTCGGTCACGCGAAACCCCATCAGGGCAAGTCGATCTTCGGGCAGGATGCGTCGACCGACGAGTCGCTCGACGACGTCATCCGCAGCTACCTGGCGCTCGACGCCGATCCGGAGGACGAGGCGTGAGCGCGGAGTCTCTCGAGGCGGCTCGTGAGTCTCGCGAGCCAATATCGAGACGACGAGCGCCCACAAAAAAACGCGTCCGGACGACCTGAAGTCGCCCGGACGCGCGGGCTTGCGCGGTGGGGGAGGGGGCTCGCGCAGGCCCTCAAGGTAGGGTCAATGATCGTCCAAAGCTCTGCCGCCTCCCGAGCCGCCCTCTGGTGCTGTCTTGGACACGCCACCGTCCCAAACTATTCCGACCTGCGGCGCGCCATTTCCCAGAACTCTTGCAACCTGCTTCCCGGGTCGCCTCGTCGTCCACGCCGGCCCGCGCTTGCACCCTTGCCGGATGAGCGCGCCCGCCCACCGCCTAGCCGATTGCCTCCCAACCGATGAACCGATGAAGCCGATGAAGCCGATGAAACCGATGAAGAATACGATGACGCTCGAGCCGCGTTCGTTGCGCCCCCTCGAGCACGCATCCCATCGAGCACGTCGAGCACGCGTCCCGCCCGTGGCAGAGCCGCCCATCCCCGGGGATGGCCCATCGGTTGCGGCACCGACGGGCGTCCCGTGGACCGGGCGCGCCGCGGGCGGTGACCTCGGAGGGCACCCGGGCGCGGATGGCACTCGCGTCCGGCTCCCGCCGTACGTATGCTTTCGCGTGCGGAAGAGTTCTTTGGCCCATGCGTCGCGTCTTGGTGGTCGATGACGAAGAGAACATTCGCCTCGTCCTGCGAACGCTGCTGCGGAAGCACGGCTACGAAGTCGAGGTCGCCGAAGGGGGGGAAGCCGCGCTCTCCGCACTCGACGCGTTCGACCCCGACGTCATTCTGACCGACGTTCGGATGCCGAAAATGGGCGGGCTGGATCTGCTCGCCGCATTGAAGGCCAAGCAGCATCCGGCGACGGTCATCGTCATGAGCGCCTTCGGGAATGTCGATCTGGCAATCGAGGCGATGAAGGCGGGCGCGTACGACTACGTCAGCAAGCCATTCAAACCGGACGAGATCGTCCTCGTGCTGCGCAAGGCAGAAGAGCGCGAATCGCTGCGGCGCGAGAATCGTGCGCTGAAGCAGCAGATCCAGAAAGACAATCAATTCGAATCGATCCTCGCCAAGAGCCGGGAAATGCTGGAGATATTTCGCACGATCTCCAAGATTGCCGATTTCAAAACGACCGTCCTGGTCACCGGCGAGAGCGGCACGGGAAAGGAGCTGGTAGCGCGCGCGATTCATTCCCGATCGGGACGGAGAGGTGCGCCGTTCGTGGCGATCAATTGCGGGGCCATCCCCGAAAACCTCCTCGAGTCGGAGCTCTTCGGCCACAAGAAGGGCGCTTTCACCGATGCGGCCGCCGACCGGCGGGGGCTCTTCGAAGAAGCGCACGGCGGCACTTTGCTCCTCGACGAAATCGGTGAGCTACCGCTCAACCTTCAGGTCAAGCTGCTGCGGGTGTTGCAGGAGGAGAGAATCCGGCGCCTCGGCGACACGAAGGACATCACGGTCGACACGAGGATCGTCGCAGCGACGCACCGTGACCTCGCTGCCGACGTGAAAGCCGGCCGCTTTCGCGAGGACCTCTTCTATCGCATCAACGTGCTGCCCATTCACATTCCGCCCCTGCGAAGCCGGCGCGAAGACGTCAACCTTCTCATCGATCACTTCCTGTCCCGGAACAACGCGCGCCTCGGGACCGCCATCCGGGGAGTCTCGACGGAGGCGCGCAAGCAGCTGCTCGACTACGGCTGGCCCGGCAACGTGCGAGAGCTCGAGAACACGATCGAGCGCGCCATGGTCCTCGCCGATACGGACGTGCTGCAACCGCACGACCTGCCCGAACGCATCCGCGACGCGCTCGACCCCATCCAGGGGCATCTTGCGAGCGGAGAGCTGTCGATCAAGCGCACGGTCGCCGCCATCGAGCAGATTCTCATCCGGCGCGCCCTGCAAAAGACCAAGGGAAACCGCACACGGGCCGCGGATTTACTCGAAATCAGTCACAGGGCGCTGCTTTACAAGATTAAGGACTACAAGATCACCGACCGTTGATGGATCTATGATGCGCGGCATGATGCACGGGATGAAGAAACTGGGGTGGGTGTCGTGCCTCCTATCGCTGATTGCATGCGGCGGCCAAACGAGACAGGCCGATTCGCCGGGCACGTGTCCGGAGGGCACGGTGCTGCACGGCAGCGATTGCCTGCCGGCGTCCACGGAAAAGCAGAAAGACCCCGACGAGATGTCGCCGCCTGCTGCGCGTGCAGCCGGCGACTCGTCCTCCTCGTCTCCCGGCGACAGCAGTTCAACACCGTACGACAAGGACGCCGTCGAAGCGGAGCTCAAGCGGGCGGCACGGTCGATCAAAGCGAGCTGCGGGGCATCGACCGATGACGACGGACAGGCGACCGGCCCCTGGGGCACCGTCAAGGCCAGCATCACGCTCGGTCGCAACGGGCACGTCAAGCAGGTGAGCGTACCCGCTCCGTACACCGGCAAGCCGGTGGGAGTGTGCATCGTTCACGCCTTCGAGAAGATTTGGTTCCCGCCCTACGCGGCTTCGTCGGACGTCGCGGTCGACTGGGACGTCGATCTCGTGAAGCCGAAATGACCCCGGGCGTCCCCGGGCGCAGGGCGCGGACGGCTCAGCTGAGGCCCTCGTCCATGCGCCTCATGCCCTCGAGAAGAAGCGCTTCGCTGCTCTGATGAATCACGCGCTCGGCTGCCCGAAACGACGGGTCGAGCGCAAACTCGCCGTCGACGATCTTGAGCATGGCGTAAAAGGCGTCTTCGCCACGGAGCTCGCGCCACATCGCGTCGACGACGTTGCCATCGACGAAATGAATCTCACCGCCGCCCTCGCGCGCGCGAATCTTCAGGCTTCCACTCTTTCGCCCATGAAAGAGAACCTGGACCATGTCGGGCAATCCCATTTCGCGTAGCGACCCGCTCACGCCTCGCGTGTTGCGTGTGGTGCGCTGGTCGAGGAGAGCTTTGAGTTTCGCCACCAGGACGTCGGCGGACGCCGGCTTGGTCACGTAGTCCAAGACTCCGAGCTCGAACGCCTTCTGAGCGATCGCCCGCTCCTGCCGCCGGGTGTAAACGACCCAGGCGACGTCCTTCCCCCACGCTTGCGTGCGCGCTTCCGTGAGAAGCGCGAGCCCGTCGCTCGCACCGAGATCGATCTCGCTGACGACGAGGTCGGTCTCTCCTTCCGCGAGCACCTTGAGTGCCTGTTCGGCGCTGCGTGCGATCTTCACGGCGAAGCCTTGTTCGCTCATCCGGAGCTCGAGCACGGTGGTCTCTTCCGGGTCCGTGTCGACGACCAGAGACTGCGCTCGGCTCGCCAGCAGCCGCGTGGCGAGCTCCTCGCCAAGCACGGTCGTCTTGAAAAGGTCGACCAGATTCGGATCGAAGATGCCATCCTTGTACTTCGTCAATACCGCGCAGGCGTCGTTGGGCGAGAGTGTTTTTCGGAATGGATTGCGCGGATTGCTCGTCAAATCCGCGTACGTGTCGCAGATCGCGATGACGCGTGCCCCGAGCGGGATTTCCTTTCCGCTCAAGCCGTCGGGAAATCCGTGACCGTCGAACCGCTCGTACATGTGCGAGGCCGCCGCGATCGTGTCGGGGGGCAGGCGCACCGGCTCGAGCAGCCGTGCAGGCACCCCGTGGGCCTTTTGCGCCGCCGCCTTGTGCCCATCGTATTCACTGCAATTGAACGCGGTCAGATGGTACGAGCCCGTTTTTCCGAGGTCGTGGATGAAAGCGCCAGCAATCATCATGGCGGTCGTCGCGGTATCGAGCCCGAGCTTTTCCGCCATTCGCCGCACCAGGCGCGCAACCTGCGCCGAATGCCCGCGCAGATCCGTGCGGGAAGTCTCGATCAGACTGACGAGCACGTGCAGCAGCTCGACGAAGGATGCCTCCGAGACCCCCTTGTCGTTCGGTCCGGCCGTCCCCGCGGCTGCGAGCCTGGACGGCGGCGTCGCCGCGCCAGGCTTCGACCCCGACCCCTCGACGAGCCGGGGCGCGGGCGGAGGTGACGGCGGGGGAGGCTTTTCCGCGACCGGGGGCGACAGCGATGACGGCCGGGCGCGCGCGGCCGAGGCGGCAGTATCGGCTTTTTCGTCGAGGGCAAGGTTGCCTCGGGCGTACATCGCATGAAGCTGGACGCTCGCTTGCCGATCGAGGAGGGCAAAGCCTCGCGCATCGCCCCCGTAGACCTTGGTGAGGAATGCCTTGACCGCTGCAGGACGCGCCAGGATCGCCTTCACCTCCCGCGCGCCGGATGCGAGCTGCACTTCGCCGAGCGACTCACGGTCGTCGGGGTCGGCGGTAATGACGCTCAGCACATGGGCCTTCGGATCGAAGGCGATAGGGCAGACCCCGACTTTCTCCGCAAATCGCTGCGGAATGGTATTGACGAGAGCCCGAGAGACTTCCGCCTTTGCGAGCTTCTCGGTCGAGATGAAATAGACCTTGTAATGCCCGGCAAGGGACTTGAGCAGCTCCGCTTCCGTCATCAGCCCGAGCTCGAGAATCGCCTCCTCGATCCGTTCGCCGGACAGCGTAAGGCTCGCCGCGATCGCATCCAGCTGCTCGACCTTGAGCAGGCTGTCGCGCATCAAGCGTTCGCAGATGATCTTCGCCTTCGGTTCGAGGGAAGAGAGCATCGGAGGGATCACGAGCCGGGTAATCAGCGTATCAGGCCTCGCGCAAGTCGAAGGGTCTCGTCGATTCGGGTCTCACGAGCGGTCGGGGCCCAAAGCGCCGCTGCATGGCGTGCAGCGCCATGGGGCTTCTCCCGCGCACTTCGTGCGCGAAAGGCGCTTTTTTCTTTCTCGGGGCTCTGCCCCCCGCTCGCTTCGCTCGCTCCCCCGAACGCGCCCCTGTGCGTTTGCTACGAGCGGCGTTCCCCACCGCTCCCTCATTCTATCCCTCGGAGCGCCGCTCTAATTTCGGCAAGGCACCGAGGAGCCTCCCGAAAGCGCTGCCTCGAGCCGTTCGGGATCGACGTTGCGCGCCGTCAGCACGACCACGAGGTCCCCGCGGCGCACGTGTGGCGGCAGGCCGAAAAGAACGGGCGCGAGTGCAATCGCGGCGCTCCCCTCCAGTGCGAATCCCAGGTCGCGGTAGGCATATGCCATTGCAACGCCGATGTGGGCCTCGGCCGCGACCATGACGCCTGCGATGACGGCACGAGCGTCGGCCATGCTGTCGGCCGACAGCCCGCGCCCCAGTTCCTCGGCGAGCGTCGGCGCGTCGGCGTCGATGTGGTCCAGAGGGCCCCCTTTCTCGAGCCACGCGCCGCTCGCCCATCGCGCTTCGGGCTGTACGCCCCAGACTTTGCGCTCGACCGGTCGCGACGCCTCCGCCGCGAGGCCGACGGCAAGCCCCGTGGCAAGCCCGCCGTCCACGAGGGGAACCAGCACCCGCTCCGGCACTCGACCCAGCCGCCTCACGATTTCGATTGCGAGAGAGCCTCCGTTCCCAAGGGCAAGGCTCTCGTCGTCGGACGGTGCGATGAAGGCGGACCCCTTCGCAGCGGAAGTCTCGCGCGCGAACTCGTCGGCATCGGCGTACCGATCGCTCTTGGCGATGATCAGCTCGGACCCGTAGCGCTCGATCCGCTCCCGCTTCGTGCGGGCCACACCTCGCGGAAGCACGATGGTCGCCGAGAGGCCCAGAACGCATGCGGCGTACGCCACTGCGATCCCATGGTTGCCCGCGCTCGGTGCGACGACGTGCCGCACATTCTGCTGAGCACACCGTTCGAGCGCGACGAGAGCTCCGCGCACGTGAAAGCTCCCCGTGACTTGCAGAGCCTCGAGAGCCAACCAAACGCGGGTCGTGCCCGCATCGTCGGCGAGAAGATCGAGGTCGGCTGCGCGGACGATGCGCACTTCGCGCACACGGGCCAACGCGAAGCGACGGCTCATATGACGCACCGCGTCGAGACGCCCTCCGTCGACGGGTAGAGCCATACGACACGTTCCCGAAGGCTTTGCCAAAACGCAGCGCACTCACCGATCAGGTACGGCTCGCGTCCAGGATCAGCGATAGCCTGACGCGGCTTGCCGCGCTTTGGAGCAACCGTCGTTGAAGCCGCTTGACCCCCTGAGAGAGGGAGCGGTGGGGAACGCCGCTAGCCCCGGATGAGCCACCGCAACGGGCGGCGATAGTTGGATATCATCCGGTCGGTGGGCACTTCGTGGCCGAGACCGGGAGCGATGCGCACACGCACGGGTATTCGCGCCGACTTCAGCATTTGCCCGGCACGTTTCGTATTCTCGGCAACCTCGTCGTTTTCGCCCGTCAGCAGGTAGACCCGCCGGATCTTCGAGCGGTTCTGCTCGAGCAGCTGGGGGGCGTCGCCGAACCAATACCGATCGTTGCCCGCGAGGATCAGCCAGCGACTCCAGTGCCCGGGATCGCGTAGCCCGATCTGCTGCACGAGAAAGGCACCTTCGCTGAATCCGATGAGAACGTTGCCGTGAACACGCAGGCGCCCCTTGTATTGCTCATGCAGCGCCGCGACGGTCGCGTCGACGATCCTCTTCGCGGTGACCGCGTCGTTGTTCCACGTGTGGCCGCCGTTGTCGCCGGGCGCCGGCGCTTCCGGACACACGACCCAGCCGAACTGCCGGGCAACGCGGGCCCACTTTCGGCAGTCCTCGAAGGCATTGCCGCCGCGACCGTGCAAATAAAGGAGAATGGGGCGCCGCGCCTTCGTGCGCGGCATGTAATAGAACGCCTCGCCGAACCCGGGGATGTCGAGCGTCATCGGATCGGGTGTGCTGGACGCTTCTCGAGCACGTGCGCCGCGGGCAAGCGACAGAGTGAGCGACGCGATGGCGAGCACGCACAGGATCAGCGGGGCGCGAACGCGAGTAACCACGGCAGTTTCAGGAAGTATGCGATCGGACGAAAGCCCGCAAGTCGGCCGCGAGCGCGGATTGCACGGGGCGGCGGGGAGGAGCGCAAACGCTTATGCGTTTGCTCGGGGGAGCAGGGCGCACTGCGCACTGGGCCTCCGCGCAAAGCGCATTAGGCTGGGAGACGCGTCGTGAGCCCGTCCACTCCGCTGATCTACGCGACCCGTCGATCGCCGCTGGCCCTCATCCAGTGCAGGACGTTCGTGGAACGCCTTCGCGGGCTCGCGGCCTCGTCGTCCGACACGACGGGGGCGCTCGAACTCGAGGAACTCCAAGTCATCACCAGTGGAGATCGAATCCAGGATCGGTCACTTTCCGATGTGGGTGGAAAGGGGTTGTTCGTTAAGGAAATCGAGGAAGCGCTTCTGGCCCATCGTGCCGACTTCGCCGTGCATTCAATGAAGGATTTACCTGCCGAGCTGCCGCCCGGGCTCGTCGTCGCGTGCATTCCAGAGCGACACGACGCTCGCGACGTTCTGATCGCCCCGTCGTACGGTTCGCTCGAGGCGCTTCCCCAAGGCGCTCGTGTGGGTACGGGAAGCCTCCGACGGCTCATTGCTCTCAAGCGACACCGGCCGGACCTTCGCGTCGAATCCGTTCGCGGCAACGTGGATACTCGCTTACGGAAGGTCGATGTGGGCGATTACGATGCCGTCGTGTTGGCGCGCGCGGGACTCGTTCGTCTCGGGCTCGAGCACCGCATCTCGCAAGTGCTTTCGCCGGACCTCTGCCTGCCCGCCGTCGGCCAGGGAGCACTGGCCATCGAATGCCGACAGGACGACACGCGGACGCGGACGCTGCTTGCGCTCGCCCATCACGTCGTGACGGCAACCTGCGTCGCAGCGGAGCGCGGCGTCCTGGCAGCAATCGGCGGGGACTGCAAAACTCCACTGGCTGCATACGCCGAGCTTGTTGCAGGCTTTCTGCGGCTCCGCGGTTTCCTGGCGCGCCCTGATGGCAGCTCGCCCGGCAGTATCGAACGAACTGTTCCGTGGCCTGCGTCCGAGGATGAGGCCCACCGCCTCGGACGTGCCGCCGGTCTGGATCTTCGGGGAGCCTGACCCTCGGCCCGCCAGCTGAGCCGAGCCCCGGCACGGCCCCCGCAAAGCCGGGGATCGCAGCGTCAAAACCCACACAAAATGCCGCATTGGCCGGGGTGAGCCACTACCATTGTCGAGCGATGGGTTACGAAGCAGCGTGCACCGTACGTGTTGGCCGCAAAAGCTCGGTGGGCAAGGCGACGCTGGAGGGCGAAACACTCGCTTTTCACGGCGATTTCAAGCTCCAGATCCCTTTCGCTCGGATGAGCGACGTCACGCTCGAGGGCGGATCGCTCGCAATTCGAACGAGCGATCGCGAGGTGCGTCTCGAGCTGGGCGCCGAGGTGGCGCAGAAATGGGTGCGGCTCATCAAGGAGCCAAAGGGGCTCTTCGAAAAGCTCGAAGTGACCTCGGAAGCGCGCGTCGCGGTGGTGGGTGTCAGCGACCCTCTGTTTCTGCCCGCGCTGCGCGAGCGCACGGCGAGCGTCGCCGAGGAACGTGTCCCCGAGGGAGCTGGAACGATCTTCTTTGGCGCGGATACTCGCGCGGCCCTTCAAAAGGTACCGCTCTTGCGGGCGCGAATGGTTGAAAACGGCACTCTGTGGATCGTCCGGCCGAAGGCCAGCAAGGCCATTTCTGAGGCCGACGTGTTTCGGGCGCTGCGGAGCGCAGGGCTGGTCGACACGAAGATCGTCGCCTTCTCGCGCACGCACAGTGCGCACAAGTGCGTCATCCCCCTGGAGCTCCGGGGTGGCGCGGGCCGGCCGAGGCAGGCGTTCGTGTCGCTTCCCCCGCCGCCCTCGCCGACGGCCGGAGACGATGCGCCGCCGACGAGCGCGCCCTCTGCGAGAGCCACGTCTGCTCGAGCAACGTCCGCGAGAGAGATCTCGAGATCCGGAAGGATCGCGAAGACACGAAAGAAGAGCGCGCGCCACTGACGACGACGCTCTCGTCAACCCGGCGGACGGCCCGAGCGGAGGAGCGGTCAATTCGGCAGGCGCTCGTTTTCGTCGGAGGCCTCGGCGCTTTCGTCGTCCCTGGGTGACGGTAGCTCCTGGAGATCGAAGAGAAAGCGCATCGCCGCGGCCAGCTCGGCCGCATCGTCCCCCTCCGCCGCCCGGGCTTTGAGCCGTGCCGTGGGAGCGTGGAAGAGCTTGCCGATGGCGCTTTCGAGCATCTGAGACAGGGCGGCGCGATCGGTCTCGCCCAGGTGCTTGAGGCGCCCGCCCAGCGACCGTTCGAGCTCCGAAAAAAGGACCGCCCTCGCCTTCGCTCGCATGGCCACGACGGTCGGTTGAACCTCCAGCCCACGGCGCCACGTAAGAAAGCCGGAGACCTCATCGGCGACGATGCGTTCCGCGGCCTCGACCTCGGCGTGACGGGCCTTGAGACCCCGAGCAACCTCTCCCTGGAGGTCGTCGACGTTGAACGCGTAGACGTTGTCGATGGCGTGGACCGCGGGATCCACGTTGCGTGGAACGGCAATGTCGATGAAAAGGAGCGTGCGACCTTTGCGCTCCTTCATCGCTCGTCTGACCATGTCGCAAGTCACGACATAGGTGGGGCTCGCGGTGCTCGCGACCACGACGTCCGCGACGGCAAGCTCCTGAGGGAGCTCGTGCCAGGGAACAGCCGCCGCTTGCATCTCGCTTGCCAATGCGGCCCCGCGATCGAAGCTGCGATTGCAGATCCTAACGGAGCGTGCCCCCTTGCCGAGCCCGCGCGCGGAGGCCTCCGCCATTTCGCCGGCGCCGAGCAGGAGGACGGTGCGGCCCCCGAGGTCCCCGAAGATCCGCTGCGCCAGGCCCACGGCCACGCTCGCGATCCCGACGGTCCCCGCTCCGATCGCGGTTTCAGTCCGAACTCGCTTGGCCACGGAGAACGCCCGGCTCACGCAACGCGCCAGCACTCCGTTGAGTGTCCCGGCCGCGATTGCCGCATCGTACGCATCCTTGACCTGACCGAGGATCTGCGGTTCGCCGAGCACCATCGAATCGAGGCTCGCCGTCACTCGAAACAGGTGGTCGACCGCTTCGTCGCCGAGTTTCTCGTACATGTAGGGGATCAGCTCGTCGCCGCTCGTCACGCCCCCTTGGCGCGCGAGCTCTTCGCGAATGGCGCGGCGGGCGTCGTCCATCCCGGCCAAGCCTCCGCGTACCGAGGCGACGACCTCGACTCGATTGCAGGTCGAGAGGAACATCGACTCATCGAGCTCCCGACGACCGGAAATGCACGCGAGCACCCGGGGCAGCGCGTCGGGACCTGCGGCGAGACGCTCGCGGACATGGATGGGCGCCGTGCGATGAGAGAGCCCGAGAACGACGATCATGCATGCCCGCCGGTGCCGCCGGCCCCCATCACGCTTCGAATCAGGTAGGCGACGAGGACCAGCAGCGTGAGCCCGAAGCCGAATATCGTCCCGAGAGCCGCACGGCGTCCGCGCCATCCCGCTGCGGCGCGGAGCAGCAGCACGGCTCCGATGAATGCCCAGCAGGCGTACGACAGAGCCGCTCGCGCAATGTCGGCGGGGCCGCCCGCTTCCACCTCGCGCGCCCAGATGGTGCCGGTCAGGACGCCGATCGTGAGCAGCGGGAAGGCGGCGACGAGAAAGCGGTGTTCCGCGCGGTCGAGGGCCTCGATGGGAGGCAACCGCTCGATCGCCTCGAGCGACTTGTGCTTGAGGTGGTTATTTTGAAGCAGGTACGCCACGGCCGCGGCGAACGCGAGGGTGAACAGCGCGATGCCGAGAAGGTTGCTGACGACGTGAAACGGGAGCAGGGCGCTGCGCAGGCGAGGCTCCTCGTCGACCCCCCCGACGAAGCGTGATGCGAGCAAGAACGCGAGCGCCTGCGGGGCGACGAAGGCCCCGACAGCGTCGATTCGATAGCGGCGACGTACGAGAAGATACGCGGCGCACGCGAACATGGATCCGACGCTGAGGGCGAAGTGAATGCCTTCCACGGGGCAGACATGCAGGACGATCGACCACACGATGATGTGGGCCGCGTGCAGGGGAACACCCAGCGAAAGCAGGCGCGGCGCCCATCGTCCCCCCACGCTCGCGCGGCTCGCCGAGCCGTCGGAGCTCAGAAGGGGAACGGCAAAAAGCACCGACGCGCCGAGGTAGACGGCGACCGTGGCCGCGAAGAGGATGTTTGCGAGCTGGAGCGTCACCTCAAGACCAATCGTGCAATGTTCGGGGCCCGTTGGCCAGCTCGGCCGCGCGCCACAGGGCGATCCGCCCCGTGTCCTCCATCGTCTGCTTGGTTCGAGGCCGGACGTCGATCACGGCCGACCCCCCCGGCGCGCGAAGCGCACGATGAGCTCTTCGTCCGTCCTCGGGGCGCCATCGCCCGGCTCCGACGCGCCGTTTCGCCTTTGCGCGGCGAAGTGCTCGACGAACGTGCCGATGGGCACTCCGACCCAACCCGGCTCGACGTCGTACGCGGCATCCCCGATGAGCATGGATGTCTCCACGATCTCCGCGCCAATCCCGGCAAGCTGCTCGCGCGTCTTGACCCGACCGACGAGCTCGAGCTCGTCGCCGAGCCCGCTCACCTCGCGCAGAACTCGAAGCGCTTCGGCCACGCTGAACCTGCGGCCCGCGGCGAGGGTGAGCTGCCCATCCCGCAGCTCCGCCGACCCGTCGCTGATCCACTGGTCGAGGGCCGTTTGAGGGAAAAAAAACCGGTTTTCCATGCAAGCTGCCGACTCCGAGACTACACCACGACCGCACGCCCCATGGCACTGCTCGAGACGATGGCTCGAATCGTTCAGCTGGGCGGCGCGCCGGAGCAGGCCGGGCGGGTCGCCGAGCTACGCCGGGCGTTCGAATCGAGCACGGGCGCATTCGTCCCCGAAGATCCTTGGTTCGAGGAGCGAAGCCGGGCCTTCTGGTGCGATGCGGTGACGCGGGGCCGCTTCGGACGACAGGTGGAGCAAGCGCTCACCGCCGCCGAACGCTCGTGGCTGGTGCCGCTCGAGCGCGCGCATCGCGGCCTGTTCCGCACGCAGGGACGCGTCCTCATCGACGTGTGGAGCGGCGCGGAGCTGCTGCCGACCCTCGTGCCCGACGACTCACGCGCGGAGCTCGACGCGGCGGCAGGACAACTGTTCGACGCACGGGTGGTCGGCGCCAGTGATCCGACACTCGTGGTGCTGCTGCCCGGAGCGATCTTCCACCCGCGGCACGCCGCGGCTGCGATCGCGACCGTCCTCGCAGCCGCCCGTGCGGCCGGGATGTCGACGACCGAGACCCTGGATGCGCTGCTTCGGATGGAACGGACGCTTCGTGCCTTTTCGCGGGTCAAGGCCGCCTATGCATATCGCCCGGACGCGCTCTCGCAAGCCCCGCCGCACGGCGCGGTGCGCGCCTCGTCGAAATCCCATACTTAAGCGACATGGCGCTGCCTCCTGCGTTCGAAGCGCGCCACGTCGGCTCGCGCGCGTTGACCCCGAACGTCCGCGAGATCGTGTTCGAGCGCGTGGACGGCCGACCGATGCTCTTCGAGGCAGGGCAATGGGTCAACGCGATCCTGCCCATCGGCACCGACGCAGCGAGCGAGCTGAAGCGCTCTTATTCGATCGCGTCGGCCCCCGACGGCTCGTCGCGCTTCGCGATTGCCGTGACCCGGGTACCGTTCGGGCCTGGATCCACCTGGCTCCACCGCGTCGAGCCCGGCGCCGTGCTGCGGTTCGTGGGACCCCAGGGGTTTTTCACGCGGCCCGCGGCGAGCGCGGCGCCGTCGCTGATGATCGCGACCGGAACGGGCGTGACCCCCCTGCGATCGATGATGCAGGCGGCAATCGCGGCCGGCTCCCGTGCTCCGATGTGGCTGCTCCTCGGGGTTCGCGGCGAAGAGGACCTGCTCTACGGGAACGAGCTGCGCGCTCTGGCGGACGCGCATTCATTCGTGCGATTCGAGCCCACGCTGTCCCGGCCCGACCCAGCCTGGACGGGGCGACGGGGCTACGTGCAAGCGCACGTGCGGAGCCTCTGGCGAGAGCTCGAGTTGCTCGGCGACTCGCGACCCCACGCTTTCATTTGCGGTTTGCAGCGGATGGTGGGCTCCGTGCGTGATCTGCTCCGTCAGGAGCTGGGGGCCACGCGCGATCAGGTCCAAAGCGAACGATACGACTGAATGACGGCCACCCCGCGGTCATTGCAAGGCTCACTGCACCGGCAGCGTCAACCCCGGCGCCGGGAGCGGCTGGTCGATGCACGATATCTTCGCAACAAAGGCGCCGCCGTTCTGCGGCCCGACCTCACCGCCGGAGTTGGGGTAATTGTCGCGCCGGCTCACATCGGACTGGGTGATGCAGAACTTCCGCTCGGGCAGGAAGAATGGGCTGGTCGGAAACTCCAGCGGCCCTCCGTTGCGCAGCTGCGTCATGACGTCCGGGAGGTTGCGGAAGACCTCTTGCACGCTGCCGCTCGGAGTGACGACGACGACCGCGTTCCGCTCGTTCGCCACACCCCAAATATTGCCGGCGGTATCGAGGACGATGCCATCCAGCCCCTCGAGTATCGGATGCTCGACGAACAGGTCCTGCAAGCACAGCGTGTCCGGCATGAACGTCGTGTCGCAATCGACCGGGCTCATGACGTGACCCTCGTCGTCCAGGGCGACCTTCCAAAGGGCACCCCGAGCCGTGTCGGCGACCACGAGGATCCCGTCGGGCGTGAACAGGATGCCGTTCGCCACGATCGGGACGGATCCGGCCGTGTTGGCCGCAGCTCGCGTCGTCGGCGTGACCATGAGCGCTCCCGGAGGCAGCGCACGACTGTCTCGGCCCACGCCCCCCACTCCCGCCTCGAGCCCTGTGCCGCCCGACCCCGCGTCGGGCTCGGCGCCGCCCGCCGAGGCTTCGAGCTCGACTCCGCCGTCGCCGGCGTGCAGCCCCGCGTCGCCTGCAGCGGCGTCGACCGGCGAAGTCGGCTCACCGGAATCCTCTCCCGCGTCGTCTCCCATGTCCTGCGCGGGCGCGAGGTTGACCAGATTGGCCAGCGGCTGCACGCGAAACGCCTCGATGACGCCGCCATCGGGCGCGACCCGCCATACCCGCCCCTGCCCCGTGGTCCCGTCGGTCACCCAGAGCCTGCCCGCGCTGTCGAATGCAATGCCATTCGCCCCGGGAACTCCCGTGGCAAATGCGGTTGCCATCGGCGGCGATTGACCGTTCGGGGTCAATTTCCAGATCGTCGCGGTGGCGGTATCGGCGATGAGGAGGTTACCGCTTGCGTCGAAGGTGATCCCCAGGGGCGTGCATGGCGCCGGAATGGTTCCGACGACGGTCTTCGTCCCCGACGGAGTGGCGATGCGCCATACCGGACATGGGCTGCCGCCCCCCTGTCCCGCCACGTAAAGGTTGCTCTGGGAGTCCCCGGTCAGCCCTTCCATCCCGAGTGGGGACTCGTAGAGGGTGGTGAGGGAAATCTGGGTCGAAGAGGGCAGACCGGGCAGCGTGTTACCGTCGCCGGCCGAAATCGCGTCCGCGATGGTCGCATCCACGGTGCACGTCGACTCCGGGGACGAAGAGTTCGCCGGCGAGCATCCCGCCGTGAGCGCGCTCAGAAGCGCAGCCGCTACCGGAGCGCCCCGAGACCAGGTCGAAGAACAGAGCGAACGCCGAAGCATGACTCCTCCCGTTGCAAGACAGAGGCACGGGCGGACGAACGACGGCCGCCCCGTCGAAGAACGCACTTTACTGAACTTGCGCCGCCTCCGCTTCACCTCCGCGCTTCGTCCGCGACAGCGACATGCGCTCGCCGCTTCGCATCGCGACAGCAGCGGAAACCGGTCTCGTAAAAGCGAAACGCGGGACCATGAGCATCGTTGGTCGAGTGACACGTCGGCTTGTTGCCGCCGTAGCAGCCGGACCAGTAGCAACCGACGAGCAGATACGGCCAGTCATTGGCGTGGCTGCGCGTGCGAACCACCCATTCTTCGACGTTGCCCGTGAGATCGCGCACACCGTCCTGCGAGGCGCACTTGCGTTTCGAGCCGCTGGGAGTCGCCTGATAGAGCTCCGCCGCATGATCCCGCGCCTCCGGCGCGGGCCATTTGGCCAGGGTAGCCTCGTTCACCACTCGCCAGGGCTTGTCGTCGTTGCACCGTCCGTCGACGTGCTCGGCGCCGTAGGGATAGCTCCGGTGTTCGTCGCCTTCGCAGGCGCCGATCCACTCGTCTTCGGTGCAGAGCCTCTTGCCCCGAGCCATGCACCACGCCACCGCATCGTCGGCCGACTGCATCGCGAGCGGCTTCGCTCCCCTTCGATTCGGAGCCTCGTAGCGATCGATGCAGTAGTCGTGCACACGCACCATGCTCGAAGAACACCCTCCGTGAAGATGCGGGCGCCGGCGACCTGCGTCGACCGCGCTCGCCATCTCCGCCGCTCGCTCGTCTCCGTCGCCCTCGATCGCCTGCTCCTCCTCCGCGGAAGCCGCGTCGTCGTCCCCCTCGCTCTCCCTCGCCCGCGGCTCGTCCGCGAGCGCGTCGTCGTCCCCGTCGCCCGCCTCCTCCGGGGCCCGATCTGGCGCTCGTTCGTCCTCGTCGTTTTCGAGCGCCCGAGGCGGGCGCGCGCACACTTCCCTCGGAGCAGGGTCGCGACGTCCCCCGAACGCCAGGAGCGAGAACGCGACGACCGTGGGCAGGAGCAGGCGGCTCGTGCGAAGCACGGCGGCGTTATAGCGCGAGATTTTGAAGGCGACGGCTCAGTAACCCTTGCGCGCCACGACGAGATCGTTGAGCTCGATCTCCACTTTGGCCTGGGTCACGAGGCATGCTGCGCTGTCCTTCTTCACGTCGACGGCGCGAAGCTCTGCGATCAGCTCGTCCGGGTAATTCGCGTCATCGCGCTTCGATCCCGGTGTCTGCTCCATGGGAGGCATCGGTCGCTCGTCGTCGGCGGAGATCCGCAGGCTCATGTCCGCCGTGAGCATCGTCTGTCGCCAGGCATCGCCGCGGCGGACAACGAAAAGACGATTGCCCGTGCGGAGCCCGGACGATTCGCCCTTGTTGATGAAGACGAGCTGGTGCTGGCCGAAGAATTCGTTGGGATGCAAGCTTGCGAGCACTCGGGCCTGGACGTCGACATCGTTGCGTTTCGGAGGCACGACGGCAAACGCTCGCTGCACCGGGCCGATTTTTGCGCCGCGCTCGATGACGTCGAGCGCCTCGATGACCTGACCTCGCGCGACTCGATTGTGGTCGTTCCAGTCGTTGACGCGAATCGTCCCCAGCACTTGCACGATGGCCCCCGCCGCCGTCGTCGACCGCGTGCGGAAGATCGTCAGGTCCTGACCGAGGCGGACGTCGTGCCCCTTCTTGATGCTCAGGTACACCTCGTCGGGCTCCGACAGAAACATCTTGTCCGTCCAGGCCCCCGTTATCTCGCCCCAGGTGTCGTCGGATGGGTCGTGGATCCAGCCTTGATCACGAAGAAAGACCGTCCCGTTGGGGACCGTCCGGTGTCGATCGAGGATCAGCCCGTTCGCGTGCTTCGCCTCGGAGGGGGGGGCCACCGGGCCGCCACTCGCCATCGGCTCGCCGCTTCTCAGGCGCACCTGATCGCCGGGGTAGATCCAGTTCGGATTCTTGATTTGAGGGTTGTACGACCAGATGCGCGGCCACTGATAGGGATTGTTGAAATACGTGTTGCAAATGCCCCACAGCGTTTCACCGTGCTGAACGACGTGCATCTCGGGCGCTTCGCCACCCATGGTCGGGTGGGCGCCTCGGGCGAATATAGGACCGTCCTCGCCTCCGTGGACTGCTCCCGTGGGGTGGGCGCCCGGCGCCAGATCGAACGAGTCCTCCTCGTCGCCTTGCACGGGAACCGCGCTCGACTCCGTGCCGCTTGGAGGCGCGGGCGTAGAGTTGTTCGAGGAGGCTCCAGCCTGGACCGCAGCCGGCAAGGGAGCATAGGCGGTCGTCGCCGGCGAGGGCACCTGCCCCCCCGCGCCGACCTGCACCGGAGCCGACGCGCCCGCTCCTGCAGCGGGCGGGGTCGGCATGGGTCCCGCCTGCGCATATGCAACGGCGGGGACGAACACGAGCGCAGCGACACCTGCTCCGCATCGCGTCATGGCGCGCTTCCCCCCGCGACCGCCGGGACCCGCCGAGCCGCATCCGACTGCGGGAATTCGCGAACGAGTCGATCGAAAGACTCCCTCGCCCTCCGCGCGTTTCCGAGTTTCTGCTGCGCCATGCCGAGCTTCAGCAGCGCGTCGGGCGCCTTGGCGCCGGCGGGAAAGCGAGCCAGCACCCCTTCGAATTGATCGGATGCATGCGCGTAGTCGCCTCGCGCGAAGTAGCATTCGCCACGCCAGTACATCGCGTGATCGGCATAAGGATGATCGGGCCACTTGACGAGGAACGCCGCGAGCGCATCCAGCGCCGCGTCGTACTTCTTCGCGTTCACCAGCAACATCGCTGCGTCGTACGAGGTCTTGGCCTCGGGATCGAGGGGACGGCCCCGCGCGGGTTCCGCCGAAGAGACCGAGCCCTCGTCCACCTGCTCGAAGTCGCGGCCGTTCACGCGCGGCGAGCCAAGCACTCGGATGCGCGGCCGAGGCGTCGTATCCTCCGGATCCGCATAGTCATCGCTTCCCTCCCATTCGGTCCCCACGGCCGCCGCCCCGGGTCCCGACGACGGCGGCGACGAGCGGGCGACTTCACCGGTCGGCGGGCTCGACGCACTCGGTGCGGCGGACGCGGTCGAGGCCGCAGGCGCGGAAGCCACCGGCTGGGGCGCGAGCGCCGAGTCGTCGAGCCGATCGTGGTCGTCTTGCAGGCGGTCGATCTCGGCGCGCATGCTGTCGAGCTGTCGCTCCTCCGCGCTGCGCGCACACCCTCCAGCGAACCCCAGGAAGAGTGAAGCTCCCGTCAGAACGAGCGCAGCGGTTCGCATGCGAACCCAAGCGTAAAGCGTGCGACTTACGGAAGCCAATTTATCGCAGCGCCGTTTTTCTCGTGAAGATTCTCGTGAAGATTTCGATTTTTCTTGGTGCTCCGGTCGCGCTCAGCGCTTCGCTCTCGCGTGCCGTTCCGTGTCCCATCTTCCGTGTTCCGTGTGCGTGCTGTGTGCCGAGTGCTGTGTGCGGTTCTCGGGTCGCGCTCGGCGCTTCGCCTCGACGCGCCGGCGCTCGCTCGCTGGCGGCGGCCTCCCGCAGCCGGCCATCCGTGGCGAGCCGCCGGTCGGGCGACGCCAGGTACGAAGGGCACATACGTGGTCCCCTTTTCGCGCTTCCCGGCAGAACTCAGTGCCGGCCCGGGCGGATGCGAGAGCGGGGGCAGCCGAATCCGATTCACGCGCAGCGCAAGGTCGCGTTAGCGTGCGCGACGCGTAGGCCCGCCTTTACCATGCGTCGGTTCTGCGAGAGGATCCGCCGCGCCGAGGGTCACCGAAGGATTCGCGCCGTTGCCGACTCATCGCCGTAAGCTCGACCTCAGCAAGACGCTGTTTCTCTTGCCGAACATCATCACGCTCTCGAGCGTGTTTTGCGGCTTCGACTCGATCCGAATCAGCGCGGCGTCGCAGAGCGACGACGACTACTACCGCGCGTCTCTTCTGCTCGTCTTCGCGCTGTTTTTCGACACGCTCGATGGACGGGTTGCGCGCCTGACCAAGACGCAAAGCGCTTTCGGTCTGCAGATCGACTCGCTCGCAGACGTCATTTCCTTCGGTGTCGCACCCGCAATCCTGGTGTTCCGCTGGTCGCTCTGGCAGCGCCCGTTCTTCGGGCTGATCGCGTCCTACATCTTCGCGGCTGCGGGAGCCGTCCGGCTTGCCCGATTCAACGTGCTGTCGATGGGAGACAAGGGAGCGCCGACGAAGCCGAGCAAGTACATCATCGGGCTCCCGGTTCCCGGCGCAGCGGGCATTCTCATCTCTCTCGTGCTCGCGAACCATGCGATGGGCGAGAAACTTCGGCTTTATGGCCCCAAGTACGCGTGGGCGATGATCGTCCTGACCTTGTTTCTGAGCTTTCTCATGGTCTCGACCATCAAGTTTCGCAGTTTCAAGGACGTCCGTCTCAGCTTGCGCACCTTCGCTCTCGTCGCGCTGGCCGTCGGGTCGAGCGCCATCGTCAGCCTCCAGACGCGACCGGCGTTCGTGCTTGTCTGGCTACTGTCTTGCTACGTGCTCATCGGATTGGTCGAGAGCGTGCTTGCGTTGTCCAAGCGCTCGCGCCGCCACGAACCGCGAAGAAGCTTGCCGCCTGCAAGCTGACGAGTACACCGTTTGACGACAGCCGCCACTGCATTAGAGTTGCCGGCGCCGTGACCCTGCTCGCCCCGCCAGAGCGCCCCGGTCCGCGTTCCGCCAGCACGGAACGTGCGCCCGGCCGCACCGGCGCCGAACGGACAGCTGCTTTGCCCGGGATTCCCCGGCCGAAGCCGAACCACCCAGTCGCAATGCGTTTTTGAGCTGCAGATCGCGCGGGGCGGGGAGAAGTTCGAAGGAGAAGCCCGAGCCACATGCAGAGGAAGTTTCGAGCTCTCTTGTTCGGTGCTCCGAAGGACGTTCATTCCGAGCACACGTTCCACAGCATCTCGCTCATCGCGATGCTGGCGTGGGTGGGTCTCGGAGCCGACGGATTGTCGTCGTCGGCCTACGGTCCCGAAGCCGCCTTCCGCGAACTCGTTGCGAACGGCCACGACTACTCGTCGTTGGCCGTCGGCCTGGCGCTGGGAACCGCGCTGACGGTATTCATCATCTCCTACGCCTATTCGAGGATCATCGAGCACTTTCCTTCCGGAGGCGGCGGCTACGTGGTCGCGACCAAGCTGCTCGGACCCCGGTTCGGGGTCGTCAGCGGCGGCGCGCTGCTCGTCGATTACGTGCTCACGATCACGACTTCGATCGCTTCCGGGGGCGACGCGATATTCAGCATGGTGCCTCGCGCATGGTTCGGCTCCGCCGCCGTGCATCTGGACCCGAACGACGTCGGATCGTGGCTCGACCCTGTGCAGCGAACGAAGCTCATCGTCGAGATCGGCGCGATCGGCCTGCTGACGGTCCTCAACA
>DASPUY010000149.1:0-30570 GCA_035622655.1 Polyangiaceae bacterium | reverse complement strand
CGCTCGAGGCTTTCGATCTCGGGGTCATCGACTACCTGCTGAAGCCCTTCAGCGAAGAGCGCGTCGGGCAGTGCCTGCGGCGGCTGCAACAGCATCGCGCCGAGGCGCGCGTGACGACCGACGGTCCACCGCGGATCGTCGCCCGACGAAAGCGCAGTCTGGTGTTCCTCGCGCCTCACGAGATCTGGGCCTTCGAGGCGGCCGACCGGTTGACGTTCGTTCACACGATGCACGGGACGTTCGACATCGATCTATCACTCGCCGCGGTCGAGGCGTCGTTCGGGCGAGCGTTCGTCCGTGTCCACCGCAACTGGCTCGTCAATGCCGTCCACATCAAAGAGCTCGAGCGCGACGGCCACGAGACCAGGCTGTTCGTCGGAGAGGGGGTTGCCGACGCGGGGCGGGGCGTGCGCGTTCCCGTCGCACGCGAGCGATCCGCCGCCGTGCGAGAGATGTTGCTTGCGAATGCGACGGGCCTGAGGCGGCCGTAACATTGCGCGGTGTTCTTCTTCCTCTCCAAGACGCTCGACGAGCTGGCGACGCCCCTCTTCTGGGCGCTCGCCCTGGTGGTGATCGCGCTCGCCTTCGTCTTCCGCCGCGCGGCGCGCCCAGCGGCGTGGACGCTGGGCTCGGTCGGTCTCGTGCTCTACGCCTTCTCTGCCAAGCCTGTCTCGAATGCGCTTCTTCGGGGACTCGAAGCGTCGGCCCGCCGCGCGCCCTCCCGAGGGTCCGCGCCACCGTACGACGCCGTGATCGTGCTCGGAGGGTTCGTCAACCAGGACCCGGAGGTCCCCGACTACACCGAGGGGATCGACCGGCTGTTTGCGGGCTTCGACGAGCTGCGCTCCGGTCGAGCACGCCACGTGCTGCTGTGCGGCGGCCGCGTTGGTCGTGAAGAACCGAGCGCCGAGGCGGCGATCCTCGAGCGGCAGCTCGAATCATGGGGCATCGCGCCGGATCGCATCGTCATCGACGACCGGAGCCGCAATACCCATCAAAACGCCGTCGAGGCGGCGCGGATCGTGCGGGAGCGGGGCTGGACGCGACTGCTCCTCGTGACGAGCGCATTTCACTTCGAGCGTGCCGCGGGCTGCTTCCGGCGAGCGGGACTGACGTTCGACGCTCTCCCCGTCGACTACCGTTCGTACGATCCCAGCCGTTTTTCGGGCTCCTGGCTGCCTCGCGTGGAGGCGCTCAGCGAAAGCACGATGGCCATTCGCGAATACGTGGGGCGTGCCGTGTATTCCCTTCACGGGTACTCGATGCCGTGGCCGTGAGCGCGCCAGCGCCGGTGGAGGGGTCGCGCACGCTCCGGCGCGCAATCGTCCTTCACCTCGCTTCGAACTTTTCCGTTTCGAAGCTCACCCGGTACAAATTGCTGCACGTCTCGCCCTTCCCGGGCTTCCATTTCTTGTCGAGGCCGAACTTCCCGTCCGCGCACTTGACCTGTTTGCCCTCGGCCGTACAGGAGACCGATCCATCCTCGGTGCAGGGTTCGTTGAGCTCGACGATGCTCTTGTCGCACCGCACGCTGTAGTTGCCTGGAAGCTCGCAGGCCAGCGGGCCTAGACAGCGCAGTTGCGTCTTGAAATGACCGCCCTGGCACACGAGGACGTTCTTTCTGGCCGAATCGCAAGCCCCGCGCCCTTCCTCTCGACACTCTTCACCTTCGAGCGCCTGGGTGCGATCGCAGCGAATGCCGCCGCCGGGCTCGGTCTGGCAGCCGAGGGCGCCGTGGCAGGTGCGCGTCGGTGTGAGCTTCCCATCGACGCACGAAAGCTGCGTCTTGCCCTTGCCATCGCAGACGATCGAATCAGGCCTGCAAACATCGCCGACCTCCCCGGTCGGGGTGCACTTTGGGTTGTTGCTCGTGTCCAGCGTGCAGCCGCCGCGACAGCTCCACTCGATGGCGAAGCTCCCGTCTCGACAGCGAAGCTCCTTCGTTCCGTCGGCGCTGCAAGCTCGGGCGCCCTCGTGGCCGCACCCGTCGCCCACCCCGGCCCTCGAGTTGTCGCAGACGAGCGTCTTGTCATCGGTGCAGCCTCCAGCCCCCTTGCACGTTTCGAGCAGGTACTTGCCTTTGACACACACGAGATGCGACGCCTTGTCCGCGCAGCTGGCCGGCGAATCGCTGCAATCGCCGCCGGGCTTTGCGCAGGCGACGACGATGCACGCCGTCATCGTGATGGTGACCGGAACGATGCGGGAGAACGAAGGGACGCGCATGGCGGCCGCATCGTAGTCGACCTTTCGCTCGCGTCGGGGCTCTGGCAGAGCTTCACGAGTTCTCGATGCGAGCTGAACTGGAAATTTACGCGAGAGCGGTAGCGTGTGCGGTCATGGATGCTACGCCATGCGTCATGTCCCGCTGCCCGCATTGCGGAAGCCTGTGGACGAGGCGATCACCGCGGCGAGGTCTCGAGCGCATCCTTTCGCTCTTGGGGCTCTTGCCGTTCAGGTGCGAAGACTGCCACGAACGGTTCCGGGCGTTTGCAGGCCGCGTGCGGCCGACCAAGCTGTCGTCACCCTAGGGGTGCGCATGGGCGCGATGGGTGCGCATTTCTGGTCCGATTCCAACGAGTTCGTGTAACTCGCCAGGGGTGGATCGAGCCTCCCGCTCCCTGGGCGTCATCGACGCTTCGTTGCTGGTCGTCAGCAGCATCGTGGGCGCCGGCATTTTTCTGGTCAGCCCCTACGTCGCGGCAGACGTGGACTCGCCCACGGCCTTTCTGGCGACGTGGGTGCTCGGCGGAGTGATCGCCCTGTCGGGCGCGCTTAGCAACGGTGAGCTCGGAGGAATGTTCCCGCGGTCCGGTGGCGAGTACGTCTATCTCAGCGAGGCGTACGGACCGGCGCTTGGTTTCCTGAGCGGCTGGACGAGCTTCTGGATTGGCTTTCCGGGATCGATCGCAGCGCTTGCGGCCGGCTTCGGAGGCCACGTTGCGGGGATGTTCGGGCTGAGCCCGCGGACGTCGACGGCGGTGGCCATCGGCGCCATCGCCGCGCTCACCCTGGTCAATGCGCTCGGGCTGCGCCCCGGCAAGCTTCTCGTCAATGCCCTGACCGGTACGAAGCTCATCGCATTTGCCGTACTGCTCGGGATCGGTCTCGTCGCACGGCAGCCTGCGACGCTCGCCGTTCCCGGCGGCACGGCGGGCACCGGCGGGACCCACGCGGGAATGGCCATGGCGCTCATCCCGGTCTTGTTCGCCTACAGCGGCTGGAACGCTGCGACCTACGTCACAGGAGAGATGCGCGATCCGTCCCGCGGGCTCGGCCGGGCGCTCGCCCTGGGAACGGCGATGTGCATCGTGCTTTACGTGGCGGTCAACGCCACCTACCTGCGGGCGCTGCCCTTGTCCGCGCTCCGCGCCGCAACCAGCCCGGCGCGCGATACCGCTCTACGCCTCGGTGGCGAAGGCGCCGCTCGTCTGCTCTCGCCGCTCATTGCAGTGTGCGTTCTCAGCTCGCTGCAGGCGACGGTCCTCGTCGGGCCGCACGTGTACCATGCGATGGCAAGAGACAGGTTGTTCTTCAAGCCGCTCGCGCAGGTTCATGCTTCGACCCGTGTGCCTGTCGTCGCGCTGAGCGTGCAGGGTCTGGTGTCGATCGTGGAGCTCCTGAGCGGTCGCTTCGACGAGCTTCTGACATTCTCGATGTTCGCGGTGGTCGCCTTTTCCACGCTTACGGTCGCGGCCGTCTTCGTCCTTCGCGTGCGCCGTCCCGACGGAGCGCGTCCGTTTCGAGTTCCGGGGTATCCGTTCGTCCCGGCGCTCTTCGTGGTCATCAACGCTTGGGTCCTCTGGAGCCTCCTTGCTCGGGGCGCGCTCGAAGCGCTGGTCGGCGTCTGCATCGTCGCAACCGGAATTCCGGCCTACGCTGCATTCCGCGCGTTTGCGCGGGCCCCTCTCGATCCCCAGGAGCCGCTGCTCAGATGATCGGTCGTTCGTTCGCCCTGTTCCTTCTTGCCGCTGGATGCACCCGCACCGGTGCGCCTGAGGTGGCGCCGCTGCCCTCCGGCTCGGCGAGCGCCGCGTTGCCAGCGACGACTCCGTCGACCGGGGCCCGGGAGGATGCGTCGCCGGCTGCCCTCGCGGCCACGAGCGATTCAGCCGGTCCGGACGCCGCCCCGAACGAGCGCGCCGCGGTAGAGTCTGCGATCGACGCGAGCGGTGTCGACGGCGTCGACTTCATCGGCGACGCACGCATCATTTTCTCGATCGGTGCATGCGGCGCACCGGCCGACGTACCCCCCGGATTCGACGCAGCCACCGTGGCCAAGCATTGCGAAGAGCTCCAGCACGCCTACGAGGAATACAAGAGGACGTGGCTCAGTGTGGCCGAGCCATTCCTCGCTGCGTTGCGGCCGAAGGACCTGCCGCCGATCGCGGTGTACCCGTTCGGTGGGGGCGACCTGATGGCGGCCCTCGCGACATTTCCGGATGCAACGGAAATTACGACGATCTCGCTCGAGCCCGCCGGTGACGTCCGTCCCGTCGAAGGGCTGAGACCCGAGCGGTTCGCTCAGGAGCTTGCGGCGCATCGGGCGCATCTCGAGCGCCTGCTCGAGAAGGCTCATTCTCGGACCGACAACCTCGAGAAAGAGTCAAAGACCGAGATCCCAGGCGAGATCCTGTTCGCGCTTGCGGCGCTGGTCGTGCATGGCGACGTGCCCATCAGCTTGCGCTACTTCCGCATTCGGCCCGACGGAACGATTGCGTACGTGACGCAGGCGGACATCGACGAGCAGGCGCATCATCCGAAGGCTCAGCGCGCGCTGTTCGAAAATGCCGAGCTTCGGTTCCGTTCCGCGAGCGGCTCGGGCTCCTCCGGTCGGGTGCTGCGCCACATCGCATTCAATCTGGACGACGACCATTTGAGGGCCGACCCGCGCCTGCTCGTTCACCTGAGCTCGAAAGGGAAGGTCTCGGCCATGACGAAGGCCGCCAGCCACCTCCTCTGGAACGACCATTTCGCGCTCATCCGTGGGTGGCTGGTCGATCATACCGATTGGATGGTCTCCGACTCGACCGGCATTCCCCCTCGATTTGCGCAAGCGGCCGGCTTTTCGCAAGAAACCTATGGAAAGTTCGACGGGCCCGCTCCGTTCGGACTGTTCGACAGCAGGGATGCCAACGATTTCAAGCACCTGTTCGCTACCGAGCCCGAGCGTGAGCTGGCGTTCCGCTATGGGTATCCGGACAAGGACGGGCACGCGCATCTCATCGTTACGAAAAGGGAAACGCCGGACGCCAGTCCCTGAGGCCGAGGGTCTCCGAGCGCTTGGGGATTTCACTCCGCCCCGCATTCGAGCGGGACAGGACGCGAGGCCCGGTCGGCCAGCGCCGCTTCGAGGTACGCCATTTTTCCCTAGCCAAAACGTGGCTCGTGCTTAACGTTTGGCGTCCCGTTCCGGGAAGCACAATGCCGTCGCGATGGTTGGAGTAAACCAAGAGCGACCTTCCCGGGCCGCCTGGCATCTCACCCCTTCATCAACCGACCGTGAACGTACCTAGCACCGCCCTCGTACCCGCGCGAGACGACCTCGATCAGGGGCCCCTCGAACTCGATACTCTTGCGGACGTCGTCGTCGCCAACGACGCGTCGCCGTCGTCCGCCTCTGCGCCTCGACCCGGCCGCCGGCGCGTCCTGACCCACGAGGAAGAGGTTCATCTCTCTCAGCGCATCGAAGGTGGGGAGCGCAACGCGCTCGAGGCGCTGCTTGGCAGTGCTCAGGCTGCGGCTCCGCTCCGAGCGCTGGCGGCAGAGCTGCGCGACGGCCGCATCGTTCCGTCAGCGCTGCTCCGGAATGCGGCGGAAGACGCCGATGATCCGGCGAATGTCGAGCGTCTCGCACGCCTGCTCGATCGGGCGGCCACCGCTGCGATGGCGCGCTCGGTGCGCGGCGAGGGGACCCGTGAGCGCCGAAAGCGGCGACGCACGCGTCTGGCGAACGAGCTCGCGTTCGAGCGCTTCGAACGCTCGCTCTTCGACCGCATGGCTCGGGCGCTCAGGACTCGTGGCGCCGACGAGCGGGTTCGCCGAGCCTTCGCCCGAGGACGTCGCGAGGCGCAAAGGGCGGTTCACGAATTCGTCGGAGCGAACTTCGGTCTGGTCGTGACCTACGCCCGGCGTTTCGTCGGCCAGGGTCTCGACATGCACGACTTGGTGCAGGAAGGCCAGCTGGGTCTCATCCGCGCGGTGGAGAAGTTCGACTGGCGGCGGGGGCATCGGTTCTCCACGTACGCCGCCTGGTGGGTGCGCCAGGCAATGGCTCGCGCTCTGGCGGATCAAAGCAAGACGATCCGCGTTCCCGTTCATTTGCTCGAAAGCCGGCACAAGCTCGAGCGTGTCCGCCGAACCATGGCGCAGCAGGGCCGACGTGAGCCTACTGACGAGGAGCTGTCTCGCGAGAGCGGGCTTCCTCTCGACAAGGTCCGGGCAATCCGCGGCCTCGTGCGCGAGCCCCTCCGCCTCGAGGCGCCGCTGGGCGACGAAGGCGACGGCGGGCAGCTGGGCGATCTCGTTGCGGACCAGCATTCGCCCGCCCCCGACGAGCACCTGGCGCTCGAGCGGATGCAGATTCAGACTCGGGCGCTCCTCGAGCATCTGACGCCCCGCGAGCAGCAGCTGCTCCGGTTGCGGTTCGGGATGGATGGCGGACCCGGGCAGACGCTCGAAGAGGTGGGCAAGTCGTTCAACCTATCGCGCGAGCGCGTGCGACAGATCGAGGCCGCCGCGCTGAAGAAGCTCAGGGCGATCTCCGAGGAGCGCGGACTCGGGTCGTACATCGGCAGGTAGCGCTTCGGGGGTCACTCTCCGCTCGCGCATCGGACGCTCAGCGCGAGGACCTCCATCGCACGCTCGAGATCCTTGAGCGACGGAAAGCTCGGGGCAATCCGAATGTTCCGGTCCTGAGGGTCCTTCTTGTACGGAAAGGCGGAGCCGGCCGGCGTCAGTTTCACACCGGCATCGGCCGCCATTTTCACGACGCGCTCCGCCCGGCCAGGCTGTGTGTCCAGGCTGACGAAGTAGCCTCCGCGTGGCCTGGTCCACGTGGCAAGCCCCGTGCCGCCCAGCTCGCGATCCAACACTCGCTGCACGACCTCGAACTTGGGACGCAGGATGGCGGCGTGCTTGCGCATCAAGGTTCGCACGCCCGCTGCGTCCCGGAGAAAACGAACGTGGCGAAGCTGATTGAGCTTGTCCGGTCCGATCGTCACATTGGCATGGTGCTTTCGCATCCAGCCCACGTTGGCCGCGCTGGATGCCATCGCGGCCACACCGGCTCCGGCGAACGTGACCTTGGAGAACGACGCATAGATCCAGAATCGGTTTGCGTGGCCGAGGGCCTGGCTCTCGGACAGTGCATTCGCCAAGGTCTCCGGAGGGTCGGTCAGGTCGTGAACGGCGTAGGCGTTGTCCCACATGATCCGAAAATCCGGAGCCGCCGTCTTCATTTGCGCCAAGCGCCGGACGACGTTTGCGCTCAACGTGATGCCCGTCGGATTGCCGTACTTCGGGACGATCCACATTCCTTTGATGCGCTCGTCGGCGGCAGCGAGGCGCTCGGCGGCGTCGACGTCGGGGCCCTCCGGCGTCATCCCGACCGTCAGCATCTCGATCCCGAGGTCCTCGCAGATCGAAAAGTGCCGATCGTATCCCGGCGATGGGCAGAGAAATCGGGGGCCCTGCTCACGCCAGGCTCGCGTACCGTCCGGAACGCCGTGCAGGACGGCATGGGCCATGGTTTCGTACATGAGCGCCAGACTCGAATTGTCCGCCGCCATCACGTTTTCGGCCGGGACGTCGAGAAGCTCGCCGAACAGCGCGCGCATCTCCGGCAGACCATCGAGCCCCCCGTAGTTTCGGCAGTCCGTGCCGTCGGCGGCCCGGTAGTCGTTCGAGCCGAGGACCGTCGACAGGGCAGTCGACAGGTCGAGCTGCTCGGATGAAGGCTTTCCGCGCGTCAGATCGAGCGACGCAGGGTTGCGCTTCATCTCGTCGTAGCGTTTGCGAGCATCATCCTGGGAGACGCGGATCGGGACCATGTTCAGTTGACCGTCCTTTGGGCGCGGGACGCCAGCAGCGTAGCGAATCTTCGAGAACGATCGAGGCGCAACGATACCCGTCGAGGCCGCCGGGGCACGGCATCGTGCGCGCGGGAATGCGCGTTCGGCAGCCCTCCGGGCGCTGCCCTGCTCTCGCCGTGAAACGCTCCCGAGCGCCTACGCGCTCGCGAAGACCCCTGGATCGATTTCGCGAATCACTTCGTTATGTGCGGCAATACGTACGGTCGACCCAAAACGAGCTTGCGTCACAATGTGGGCAGAAGCCGGGGTCACGCGCAAGATGCCACGCATGCCAGGCGATCTGTATTACGGCGACAACCTCGACGTGATGCGGCGCCACGTCGAAAACGAGTCGATCGATCTCGTTTATCTCGACCCGCCTTTCAATTCGGACCGCACGTACAGCGTGACCCACAAGGGTTCGCAGGAGCAGCAGCGAGCCTTCGTGGACACGTGGACATGGGACGACGATGCGGAGCGCGCCTTTCGCCAGCTCACCGACCCAGCCGGGCTCGCCGTGCACGTGCCCCGGCGTCTACGCGAGATGGTGCTGGCGCTCAAGGCGGTGATGAGCAACCACCGAGACATGCTGGCCTACCTCTCGATGATGGCGATCCGCCTCGTCGAGATGCGACGGGTGCTCCGAAAAACGGGCTCGATCTACGTTCATTGCGATCCGACCGCGAGCCACTACCTGAAATTGGTCCTCGATATCATCTTTGGACCGGAGAACTTTCGACGCGAAATCATCTGGCGAAGCGGGTGGGTGTCTGGCTTCAAGACCAGGACGTCCAATTGGATCCGCAATCACGACACGCTCCTTTATTACGTTCGAGACCGGAAAGAGCCGTTCACGTTCAACAAGGATCTCGCATACAAGCCCCACGAGGACGGGTACAGCCGCCGCGGAGGAGGTGGCAATCCCAGGGGCGTCGCCATCGACGACGTGTGGGACGAGGTGGCGCTGTACTCGCCGTGGATCAAGAGCTTTTCGACCGAGAAACTCGGCTACATGACGCAAAAGCCGCTCGCATTGCTCGACCGGATCATCGCTGTTTCATCGAACGAAGGTGACGTCGTACTGGATCCGTTCTGCGGTTGCGGTACGACCGTCGAGGCGGCCGAGATGCTGCGGCGCCGGTGGATCGGGATCGACGTTGCGATCCGCGCAGTCGAGATCGTCAAAGATCGACTCGATGGCAAATTTTCGCCGCGCGCTTGGAGGGCGCACGGTGAACCCGCCGACGTCGAGCAAGCCGCGCAATTGGCGGTCTCGAACGTTTACGACTTCCGATGGTGGGCGGTGCGCCTGCTCGGAGGCGGCGCCTCGAGAAGCGAAACCAGAAAGGGCCAAGATGGGCCCATCGACGGTGAAATGGCACTTGCGGACGACGCTGGAGAAAGGCGGCGAGGGATCATCTCGGTGAAGGGCAGCGCCGCCGTGGCGCCCGACCACGTGGCGGCGCTGAACCGCGTCGTCGATTGGGAGCATGCCGACTTCGGGGTCCTGGTGACCATCGGTGACCCGTCCGCGCTCGCCAGGGACACGGCTCGCGCTTTTGGTCCGCTGCCGTGGGCATCGGCGTACGAAGGCGGGCTCTCGAATCGCATCCGAATCGTCACCGTGCCGGAGCTCATGTCGGGCGAAGCCCGGTTCCCGGGCCGGGTCCTCGGGCCGTGAGCCCGCCGGCCGACGGCGTCGTTATCTACGGAAAAAGATCGCCAGAGCTACCTCGAGGAGGATGAGAATGATGATGACGAGCTCGAGCACCGTGCTGATCCGCGTATCGATCTCGCCCCTCACCAATTCGTAGGCTTGCGCCAACAATGCCTGTTTGGCGTCGATGCTCGATTGCCACGCGCGGATGCGGAATCGGCGCACGGCACTCTCGTAAACGCGGGCGAGGTAAAAGTCGCCGATCACCTTGAGCGCGTTGTCCACCCGTTCGGTGAACTCCGTCAGCTCGAGAAGCCGCCGCACGACGTCGTTCGAGAGCTGGACCCAAGGATTGCGCAAGCGCAGCGGAAAAGGCGCGTGACGCGCACGGCTGAACTGGCGATGCACGCGGGCGAGCTCGGAATCGAACAGGCCGTCGTAATAGCGGAGCTCCAGCAGCTGGGAGGTCGCGAACTCCAGAATGTCGGGCAGGTCTCGGCTTCCCGAGGGCTCGAGCACGAAGGCGCTGTTCCAGTCGACGACGACCAGATCGTCCTCGAAGTAGCTATGAGCATGCTCAAGGACGTCCTGCTGCTGTCCGATCGCGAGACGGCGGCTGCTCGGCTCGCCGACCACGAGGCTCACGAGCGTCGGCGACTGCAGAATGTCGCTCGCGAGGGGATGCCCTTCGAGGTGCTGGATGAAGACGACGGTGTACGTCTCGATGCCCTCCCAGTCATGTCGCTGACGGATCGCCTGGGCCAGCCGATCGAGGAGAGGAGTCACGAGGACGCGCGCGCTCTCGTCGAGTGCGGACGATTCGTACAGCTCGTCGCAGATCGCCACGAGGCCCCCGAGCTCCGTGCCCGGCGCGATGGCGAAGTCGAAGCACACTGAAACCGCGCCGTATTCGAAGAGTCGCGCCGAGACCCGCGCCTCCATCCGGGCGCCCGAGCGCGCGAGATTGACGACGTAGCTGTCGAGCGGCACTTGGAGTGGAGGCGCCGAGATGACGAGCGAGAGCTCGGCCTCGCGAGTCGATGCTCCCCGCCGCGTCGCTGCAGGTCGGACGATGCCTTGTGCGGCTGCGAGGTCGATTTCGTCGGCGACATCGAGCAGCCGATACGCGAGAACTCGTCCTTCGCGCACCACGAGAGGGGCAGCCGGCCGCAGCTCATCCGCGTCTGGCCGCGCATCTCCGGTGCCGTCGACATTGCGCCCCGGCGGACATGCCTCGTCGTGCGCCCCCATGGGGAAGGGCCACGCGTGCCACATGGATGGTCCAAGGGCAAGACGAATGCACGCTCGCCCCTTTCATGCCGTGCCGTTTACCGCTGCGGCGCGCGAGGAACGGCGTGTGCACGAACCGCCCGCATGCTGGTAGCGTCGGTCACGGAGCTTCTCTGTGAGCGTCATCGTGCGCTCCAGGCACGCATCGCCGCCCTCGAGGTGGACCGGCGCGCGCGCGGCGCGCGCGCGGTGCAGCTCGCGGAAGATCTGGTCGCACATGCCACGGTGGAGCAGCTCGTCGTCTACCCCTACGCCGAGGAGTTGCTCGGCCTGACAGGGCTGGCCGTCGAGATCGAGCGGTCGCTCGATGCGGTACTCGGAGTCGTCGGCTCGGTCGACGACGACGCGATGTTCGCGGGCGCGGTGGCGCGGTTGTCGGCAGCGTTCGAGCGGCACGTCGACGGCGACGAAATTGGCTTGTTGCCCCTGCTCGAGCTCGTTGGACCCCGCGAACAGATGCTTCGAATCGGCCACACCATCCGAGATTTCGAGCGCGCGCTGGTCGAATCTCGGCTGGAGGGCTCTTGCGTGTGGCCGTCCATCTCGCGTGACGCTGCTTCGAGGAACATCAATTGAGAACGAGCTGAAGGGCGACGCAGCATTTCCCCGCAAGCCGCCCTCCAACCTGGGAGCGGGGATCACACTTCAGCAGCGATCCGCGCGCGCGCGACGGCTTGGGCTTGAGGTCTCGCCCAGGATTTCCGTTTCATACTGGTGGATGCGCTCGTTCATCGTCGTCTTCGCGCTGGCCGCCTGTGTTTCTTGCGCCGAAGGCGTCGATCCCGCGTCGTCGAGCGCCGGACCCGGGAAGACCGGACTGATCGGAGATCGCGCCCCCGATTTCGACGTCACCCCGGTCACCGGATCGCGCGCACCCATCTCGTTGCGTGCGCTTCGCGGCACCGTCGTCGTCGTGGACTTCTGGGGGACGTACTGCGGTCCTTGCAAGCAGTCGTTTCCGAAGCTGGAAGGGCTACGGGCAAGGTACGCGGAACGAGGCCTGCGGGTCCTCGGGATCAGCGAGGACGAGGCCGACGACAAGGCCAAAATCCCGAGTTTTGCGGCGACGTACGGCGCGAAGTTTGCGATTGCATGGGACGAGGACAAGTCGATCGCCCGCATGTACAAGCCCGAGACGATGCCATCGACGTTCGTGATCGACCGCAAGGGGATCGTCCGCTACGAGCACGTCGGGTACCACGATGGCGATGAGCGGGAGCTGGAGAAAGAGGTCAAGGACCTCCTGGCCGAGTAGTGAGCGGGCGTCGGCATTTTCTCCTCGTCCTGCTCCTGTGCGCCGGGTCGACGGTCGCGGGTCCTCTTGCGTCGCGCGCGGCCGAGTCGAGCTCAGCGCTCCAGCAGCTCGCTCGCTCGAGGGACTTCCGCGTGCGCGTCAACGCGGCGCTGCTCATCGGCCGTGTCCGTCCCGCCGGAGCCCTCGAGGCTCTCGAGCGCGCGCTGGACGACGGACATCCCACGGTGCGGGCGGCAGCGGCCGAGGCGCTCGGCGCATTGGGTGATCCACTGGCGCTGCCCGCACTCGAGCGGCGGCTCATCGAGGAGTCGTCGCCGAGCGTCCGGGCGCAGATCAACGCCAGCGTCGATGAGCTGCGCGCTGGTGCGTCCGCGCCGCAACCTGCCGACGATGCGACGTCGTCCGCAGCCGACGTCCGCTGCGTGCTCGCCATGGGCACGATGCGCAACGCGAGCGGCGTGCGCGGCGAGGACCTGCGGCGGGTGCTCACGGAAGCTGCGCGCAACCGCGCCCGCGTGCTGCGGGGGATCGCCGTTGCGCAGGACGAGGCGTCGTCTCTGCGCCAGGCCGCCGCACGGCACGTACCGGTCATCACCCTCGACGGCAACGTGACTCGGCTCACCGAGGCGCGCGTCGGAACCAGCCTGCAGGTTCACGCTGCGGTCGAGTTCACTCTGACGCGTGACCGCACGCTCCGTGGCACGGTGTCGGGCGCGGCCACGACCTTCGGCACGGGTACGGTGATCTCCGACGAAGGACACCGGCACTTGCAGGACGACGCCGTCGACGGCGCCGTCGAGAGCGCCCTCCGGGGCGCGGAACAGAGGCTCATCGTGGCGGCGTTATGAGGAGCTTCCGACAAATACAGTAGAAACGTCCATTCTTCGCGAATCGGTGGCTCGCGGGCGCCGCTGGCGCCATGATGGGCGCAATCCATGGAGGCTGTGGAAAACGCACTGCGCGCAGGCGATCGGCTCGACCGTTACGAGCTATTGTGCCCGATCGCGTCCGGCGGCATGGCGACGGTCTGGCTCGCTCGGTTGCGAGGGAAGCGGGGCTTCGAAAAACTCTTCGCGATCAAGACGATCCGCACCGAGCTGGTCGAGGACCCGCGGTTTCAGGAAATGTTCCTCGACGAAGCCCGGATCACTTCGGGGATACAGCACCCGAACGTCGCGCAGATCCTGGACCTGGGCGAGCAACGCGACGTGCTCTTCATCGTCATGGAATGGGTCGACGGCGACTCCCTCGCGAAGATTCGCAAGCTGGTCGTCAAGGCGGGCGGCAGCGTTCCCATCGGCCCTGCGCTCCGGATCCTCGCCGACGCATGCGCCGGCCTTCACGCGGCTCACGAGCTCCGTGATGACGCCGGGAATCCTCTCGGGATCGTGCATCGGGACGTGTCGCCCCAGAACATCTTGGTCAGCACCGCCGGTGCCGTCAAAGTGATCGACTTCGGCATTGCGAAGGCCCAGAACCGGCGTCAAGGCGAGACGCGGACGGGCATCGTCAAGGGCAAGCTGCAGTACATGGCGCCCGAGCAAGTCAAGAAGGGCCGGGACGTCGATCGGCGCGCCGATGTCTGGGCGCTCGGCATCTGTCTGCACGAGCTCGTCGCCGGGCGGTTGCCGAACGAAGGCGACGACGACGTCGAAGTGATTCGAAAGCTCTTGGCCGACGAAGCGCCCCAGTGCGCGGAGGGGCTCCCCGAGGCGGTGGCCCGCGTCCTCGCGCAGTCGATCGCGATCAACCCCGACGACAGGTTCTCCACGGCGGCGGCCATGCAGCGCGCCCTCGAGAACGCGATGAAGGACATCGGCGAGAGCGCCACGAGCGAGGACGTCGCGGCCTTCGTGCGCTCCGCCCTGCCGGAGCTCGCCGAGCGCCGCCGGGCCTTCGTCGGTCAGGCGATCTCCCAGGCTCGCGACCGGAGCGAACCGGGAAGCGAGCCGCGCGAGGAAGTCGCCTTCGCGCCGACGATAGTCAGCGATCGATCTTCCGGGGCGCGGTCCGCAGAGGACGCGCGCGCCATCGCGCTCACCAAGCGAAAGAGCGGGGGACGGATCGCGCTCAGGCGGGGAAATGCCGAATCGCGGCCGGTGGACGACGCGACCGAGGAGCCGCTCGAAATCCCCAAGCGGAGCCGACTGGGGTACTGGGTTCTCCTCTTTCTCGTCATCGGGGGAGGGGTCGCCTCGGCCCTGCGCTGGGGTCCAGGGCCGCGCGGCGCCAAGACCCAGAGCACCGCTCCGCGGGACCCGTCGACCGCGTCGCAGGGGCCCGGCGTGCCCGCGCAGCCGATCGCTGCGAGCGTCTCACCGTCGACTTCGCCGCACGTCGAGCCGGCGACCGCAGCCCCGTCGACCGTTCACGTCAGTCCGCGGTGGGCGGCCGAGCCCGTCGAGCCGCACCCCTCGGCTTCGGCGGCGCCGATCTCCGATGCGGGCTCGGCGGCAGCGCGCGACGCGGAGCCCGTTGCCGATGATGCGGGCCTCGCGCTCGCTGGTGCCGCCGCCGGAGCGTCGGCCACCGCTGCGCCCGCGATCGCTGCGCCCGCCGTCACCGCCCCCGCCGTCTCCGACGCCAGCGTCGTCCCGCTGGCGCCGGGCATCGAGGACGATCCGAACAATCCCTACAGCAGCGGACCGTCCGCCGCTCCGATCGATCCCTGAGCTCGGGGCTCGGGGGAGCGGCGCTCCCCCCGAACAAGCCTGGCGCAGCGATCGCTGCAGGGCGGCTCCAACTTTGAGCCGCCGCGGCGTGCTATGTGCAGAGGCCATCCATGACGCGCACTTCCGCCGAGGTCCGGCGCGCATTCCTCGACTACTTCGTGTCCAAGGGCCACGAGCTCGTTCCCAGCTCGCCGCTCGTCCCCCAGAACGATCCCACGCTCATGTTCACGAACGCGGGAATGGTTCAATTCAAAGAGGTCTTCGTCGGCAAGGAGACCCGTCCGTACAGGCGCGCGACGTCGAGTCAGAAGTGCATTCGGATCTCGGGCAAGCACAACGATCTCGAGAACGTCGGAGTGACCGCGCGGCACCACACGTTCTTCGAGATGCTCGGAAATTTTTCCTTCGGCGACTACTTCAAAGAGGAGGCAATCGTCCTTGCGTGGGATCTTCTGACGAAGGTCTACGGGCTCGATCCGGCACGGATGGTCGTCACCGTCTTCGGCGGCGGTGATGGTGTCGGCGCGGACAACGAGGCGCGCGATCTGTGGAGAAAGGTCTCGGGGTTTCCCGACACCCGAATCATCGGGCTCGGGGTCAACGACAACTTCTGGCAGATGGGCGAGTCGGGCCCGTGTGGTCCGTGCACCGAGATTTACTGGTTCAACGGCGATGGGAGCCGGGACGCGATCCCTTACGGTCGGTTTACCGACGAGCCGGCCAGCGACGGCCGCGGATGGATGGAAATCTGGAATCTCGTGTTCATGCAGTTCGACCGGTCTATCGACGGATCGGGAAGCCCGGTGCTGTCGCCTTTGCCGAGGCCGTGCGTGGATACCGGCGCGGGGCTGGAACGACTTTCGAGCGTGCTCCAAGGGGTGACGAGCAACTACGACACGGATCTTCTTCGCGGCCTCGTCGAAAAGGCCAGCGCGATAAGTCGCAAGCGTTACGGAGGAACGCAAGCCGACGACGACGTTTCGATGCGCGTAGTGGCCGATCATGCGCGGACCACTGCGTTTCTCGTCTCCGAGGGGCTTTTTCCGGATCGCGCAGGCAGGCAATACGTGCTCCGGCGCGTCATGCGAAGGGCGATTCGACACGGGCATCGTCTCGGCGTCCGTGTGCCTTTTCTGCATGAGGTGGCGCTCGAGGTCGCGTCCGTCATGGGCGATCAATACCCGGAGCTCGAACGGCGCAAGGATCTCGTCGCGAGCGTCGCACGCGGCGAAGAAGAACGTTTCCGCGAGACGATCGAACGCGGGCTGAAAATTCTCGATGACGAGATCGACGCGATTCGCGCCGACGGCGGCACGGTCGTACGTGGCGAGACAGCCTTCAAGTTGCACGACACGTTCGGCTTCCCGCTCGACCTCACGGAAGTGATTGCGAGGGAAAGAGGGCTCGGCGTCGACGTCGCGGCTTACGAGCGCTCGCTCGAGGAGCAGCGGCTGCGGAGCGAGGGATCGAAGCTGAACGACGAGGCGTCGATCGCCCGCATCTGGCACGAGGTGCTCGCCAATCTGCGTCACAAGTCGCCGGCGGGCGTGAAGTTCGTCGGCTACGACCGCGAGGAGGCCGAGGGGTTGGTCCTGGCGATCGTCAAGGATGGGAAGACCGAGACCGTGGCGATGCAGGGGGACGAGATCGCCGTCGTGACGGATGTGACTCCCTTCTACGGCGAGTCCGGGGGGCAGGTCGGAGACGTGGGAATCCTCGAGCGGCGCGGGCCGGAGCCGATGCGTCTCGACGTCAAAGACACGCAGAAACCCGTGGCTGGACTGGTCGTGCACTACGGGCGCGTGACGCAGGGGTCCCTCGCGGTCGGAGACGCCGTGCACTTGGTCGTGGATCACGATTTGCGGACGGCGACGCGACGCAACCACTCTGCAACGCACCTCTTGCACTGGGCGCTTCGCGCCGTGGTGGGCGAGCAGGCGACCCAGAAGGGGTCGCTCGTGGGGCCCCATCGACTGCGCTTCGATTACGCCCACAGTAAGCCGCTTGCCCCGGAAGAGATCGCTCGGATCGAGGAGCTGGTGAACGCCAAGATCCTGACGGCCTCGCCCGTCTTGACGGAGGTCTTGCCCATCGAGGAAGCGCGCCGGCGAGGGGCGGTCGCGATCTTCGAAGAGAAATACGGCGACGTCGTCCGCATGCTGACGATGACGAACGACTCGATCGAGCTTTGCGGCGGGACTCACGCCCGTTCGCTCGGCGAGATCGGGCTATTCAAGATCGTCGGCGAACAGGGCCTCGCTGCAGGCGTGCGCCGCATCGAGGCCGTGACCGGGCTCAACGCGCTCGAGTACGTTCGAACCGTCGAAGCCGCGCTTCGTGCAGCGGCGAGGCTCGTCAAGGCCCCTCCAGCGGAGGTGGTGGAAAAGGTCGAACGTCTCGTCGAGCATGAGCGACAGCTCGAACGGGAAAATGCCGATTTGAAGCGCCGTGTTGCGCTTGGTGGATCCGCGGCGGGAGGCGGTTTCGACGAGATGCTGGCCGCGGCTCGCGACGTGCCCGGGGGCAAGGCCCTCGCCGTCAGGATTGGATCGGCTGACGCCGCGACCCTCCGCGAGGTTGCCGAGCGGCTCCGAGACAAGCTCGGCGACGCAGTCGTTCTCGTGGGAGCGAGAGGTCAGGAGAAAGCCATGCTGGTGCTGACCGTCTCCAAGGGGCTCACACCTCGGTATCACGCGGGAGAGTTGATTCGGGGCATCGCCAAGGTTCTGGGCGGTTCCGGTGGCGGTCGACCCGATATGGCTCAAGCAGGTGGCACGGAAATCGACCGACTCGACGAAGCCCTCGATGGCCTGTACGCCCGCCTCGCATGAGATACGCGCCGACGAAACAAAAGCGTGGCAAGATGGGTGCGCTCTTTGGGGCAAGATATTCGACGCGAGAGTAGATCGTGTATGTTTCTCCCGAGCGAGGCGGCTTCGAGGCGAGGATGACCGAGGACCGGAGCGGACTGCCGCCGCTGACGCACGGAACGGTCGTCAACGACCGCTACGAGATTCGACAGAGCCTTGGCAAAGGGGGAATGGGTGAGGTCTTTCTCGCCTACGATCGAACGACGCAGCAGGCCGTGGCGCTCAAGATCGTCAGGGAAGAGGCGAGAATGCCCGGAGACGACGAAGCGCTGCGTCTCGAGCTGATTCTCGCACGTTCGGTGAGCGATCCGAACGTCTGCCGCGTGCACGATCTGGCGTCGAGCCCGTACGGCCCGATCCTCGTGATGGAGTACATCACCGGGCAGACGCTGCACACTCATATCCGGCGAAAGAAAGCGCAGGGGGGCTACACCGCCGACGAGTTCCGCCGCATCGCGAGCGACGTCGCATCCGGGGTCGCCGCAATCCATCAGCAAGGGCTCGTTCACGGCGATCTCAAGCCGGGCAACGTGATGGTCACGACGAATGCGGACGGATCGTTCGGCAAGGCGATCGTTCTCGACTTCGGGTTCGCCAAGGAGCGCGCTCGCGCCAGCGCTCGGCGCCCGGGCGCTCCGCCTGACGGCGGCACTCCCAACTACATGAGTCCCGAGCGCATTCGCTCGGGCGGTGCGAGCCCCGAGGACGACGTGTACGCGCTCGGATTGACGTTGCTCGAGATGTGGACGTGTCGTGTTCCGGAGCCGGGCTACAAGCCTCGCGCCAAGACGATGCGGCAGCAGATCATGTTCGACGTTCCGGCGGGCCTGAGCATCGACGAGATCAAACAGGTGTTCCGATGCTTCTCGGACGACCCGCAGCAGCGGCTTGCGGCGCGCCACTTGCGGTTCTTCAACCCGGTCACCTTGACGACGAACCCCGTCCAGGTGCCCCGCGAACGACTGGACGCAGGTCCACCGCCGGGCCGCAACGCTTCGCAGTCGTTCGTTCCCGGTTCGCAAGCCCTCTTGTCCACCTTTGCGACGAACGCACCGGAGTTCGTGGGCCAGCTCGTCTCGCTCGACAAGCCGGTCGTCGCCGTCGGGCGCCGCGCGGACAACGACATCGTCGTTCCCGAAGCGACCGTCAGCGGCCTGCACGCGCAGCTCAAGTGGCAAAACGCGACCTGGATCGTCGAGGATCAGGGCTCGACCAACGGGACCTATTCGGATTTCAACTACGAGCGCCGCAAGAGTGTGAACTTGATTCATGGGGGCGAGGTGCAGCTCGGCGAGCTCAGGTTCAAGCTGGTGAGCTACGCCAAAGACGCACCGCATCATCGGCGAGCGCGCGCGTATCTTTCGAGGCGCGATGGGTTGACGGGGCTTCTGGTCCGCGAGCAGCTGCTGCGCGCATTGGACGAGGAGGCCGCCTTCGCCGAATGGGTCGAGGCTCCCCTTACGCTCGCGCGCTACGAGCTTCGAGGGCCGAACCGCCTCGTGAGCGACCGGCCGACGATCCTCGAGATGCTGGCCCTGCGCAAGGCCGCAACCCGGGTCGTCGAGCTGACCGACATGCTGCTGCTGTCGCTCATCGCGGTGACGGCGGGTCGCACCGGACCGCTGCGCTTCGCCGTCGCCATGGTCGGACCCGGTCCGCAGGAAGCCCGCAATCTGACCGAGCAGGTCGTTGCACAAGTGCAGGGAATGCTTGCCGAGGGGCTGGAGCTTGGAGCGACCATCGCGCGCTACGAGCCGGGGCTCGACGTGCGCGCCATGGTCGACGCATGAGACTGGCCCAGCCGCGATCATGAGTGGATCCCGCGAGCCGTCGTCTCCCCCTTCCGACCCGAACGCACCCATGGGCAGAGGCGGGGGGGGCAGTTTCGGAACGACGGATCGACCGATCCGGACGCAACTCGTCGGAGCGCTTCTGCTGGGTCTGGTCCTCGTGGTGACCGGACTCTATCTCTGGCGCCGGCCTCCCCGCGGAGATCTCGGCAGCGCCGCAGCCGAGTCGTCATCCAGCTCGGCGAGCGCGCCCGACGAAGCGGGGGTTCGCGCGGTCGTGGCCGATGCGGCTCCGCCGCTGATCACTGTGTCCGAAGTGCGAATGGTCGGCTGTCACGACCGAGGGCCGAAGGTGACGCCGCCGGAGGTGTGCGACCACCTGCCGCCCATCGAACAGGCGCTGTCGCACGCGGTCGAGCAATCCCTGCCGTGCGTTCCGTCGACGGATGCGGGAGGTACGATCGAATACTTGGCCGACGTCAGCTTTTCACGGCACAAGCTGCGGATCATCTTGCCGCGCTCCGGCCGCTCGGTCCAGGACCGCAAGGTCGTCACCTCGTGTGCAACGGCCGTTCGCGACGCGATGCATTCCGTGACGCTCGACGGCTTGGACCACCAGCACGCCCGCTACCAGCTCGCGATCACGGCGACGTATCGCGGCCGATCGTGAAGCTCGAGGGGGTGTGCTGCGCCCGGCTGGCGGTCCGGCCCATCGACGATTAACTTTGCGCCGTCGAATGCTCGATTCCAAGCGTCGCCTCGCCGTGTTCGACCCCCCGCCGGGGAGCGCTGCACCGACGGCATCGAGCGACGACGACCATTTCCACGACGAGTGCGGCGTCTTCGGGGTGTTCGGCCACGCCGAGGCCGCCAATCTCACGTACCTGGGCCTTCATGCTCTCCAGCACCGGGGCCAGGAGTCCGCAGGGATCGTCACGAGCGACGATAAGCGCCTCTATGCGCACCGGGCGATGGGGCTCGTCAGCGAGGCGTTCACGCAGGAGCAACTCTCCAGACTCCCCGGTCGTTCGGCAATCGGCCACGTGCGGTATTCGACCGCAGGTGGATCGCACATCAAGAACGCGCAACCCATCGCGGTGGACTACGCTCGCGGCTCGCTGGCGGTTTGCCACAACGGCAACCTCACCAACGCCGAGGAGCTCCGCGCCGAGCTCGAGGGACGCGGGGCCATCTTCCAGAGCGACACGGACACGGAGGTTTTCGTCCATCTCGTCGCGATGAGCCAGGAAATCGCGGTGGAGGACAAGATCGCCGACGCATTGACCCGGGTCAAAGGCGCCTATTCACTTCTTTTCATGACCGAGAGCGGGATCATCGCGGTCCGCGATCCGATGGGGATCCGGCCGCTCTGTCTCGGGCTCCTGCCCTCGAGAAAGGACGTGCACGTCGTCGCGAGCGAGCCGTGCGCGTTCGAGCTCATCGGGGCCGAGTACGTGCGCGACATCGACGCGGGAGAGATGCTCATCATCGACTCGACCGGAATCCAGTCCGTGCGCCCGCTCCCCAAGGCCCCGCCGCGCTCGTGTGTCTTCGAATATGTGTATTTTGCCCGACCCGACTCCAGGTTCGGGGGCCGCAGCGTCTACGACGTCCGGAAAGCCTTCGGTCGAACGCTCGCGCGCGAGCATCCCGTGGATGCGGACGTCGTCGTTCCGGTCCCCGATTCGGGGGTACCTGCCGCCATCGGATACGCGGCCGAGCGCCGACTCCCGTTCGAGATGGGATTGATCCGGTCGCACTACGTCGGCCGGACGTTCATCGAGCCTCAGGAAAGCATTCGCCATTTCGGTGTGCGCTTGAAGCTGAGCACGGTGAGCTCGGTCTTCGAAGGCAAGCGCGTCGTCATCATCGACGACTCGATCGTCCGCGGCACAACGTCGCGCAAGATCGTCAGGATGGTGCGCGAGGCCGGAGCTCGTGAGGTCCATCTCCGGATCTCCAGCCCGCCCACACAGTGGCCCTGCTACTACGGAATCGATACTCCGACGCGCGGCGAGCTCATCGCATCGAGCCACTCCGAAGCGGAGATTGCGCGCTACGTCACCGCCGATTCGCTCGGATATCTGTCCCTCGACGGGATGCTCTTGGCGATCGGCGATGGCAATTCGTTCTGCCACGCGTGCTTCTCGGGACAATATGCGATTCCCTTCACACCGACGAGCAAGCGGCAAATGCGCCTCGTCGGCGTATAGGTTCGTGCCCGTGAGGCTCCGCCGGTTCAGCGTGCTCGCGGGGATCCTCGCGCTCGCGGGGATCCTCGTGCTCGCGGCCTGCCACGGCTCGGCGCAAGGGGATTGCTCGAATGGGACGTGCGGCTGTCCCGGTGGAACGACGTGCGACTTTACCTGCGATTCGCCGCCATGCTCGATCGACTGTCTGTCGGGGTCGACCTGCTCGGCGCCGTGCGCGGACGGAACGTGCACCTGCGAGGAGGGCGCCGCGTGCGATTTCGCGTGCGAGTCGGGCCCTTGCCAGGTGAGCTGCGTCGGGAGCAATCCGTCGTGCGCGGGGCAGTGCTGGGACGGCGAGTGCACGTGCGGGTCGGGCAGCGCTTGCGCCTTTCAGTGCGCCTCCCCCCCGTGTCACGCGACCTGCGCGCCGGACTCGAGTTGCGTGGTGACGTGTCCGACCGGCACGGCCGGGGCTTCCAACTGCGACCTGAGCTGTGGCGGGGTGACCGCCACGGTATGCAGCGATGGAGTGACGCTCACTTGCAACGCAAGCTGCCCGTGACGACGTGAATGGCCTGGCGGTCCGGCTTCACGGTCCAACATCGTCGTAGACGCGAATGGTTCTCAGGAGACCGCTCTCGCCCCGATCGTAGACCGCGAGACCCGGACGCGGAGCGACGTCCTGTCCGCGCAGCTTCACGACCGTGTACTCGAGCGCGCAAGTCCGGCCGTCGTCGGCCCGGGCGTTCGCGAGGAGCTCGATACCGCCGTCGGACAGCAGCCGCTGGTAATATCCAGCCAGCGGCCCTCCGCTCGGTTCGAGCTTCGCGTGGGTAACTCCCCGAGCGTCGCGCACCGTGCCGCCCAGCTCGAAGCTCGCGATTGCGCCCGATACGTCTCCGCGCGCGCACGCGTCGATGTGCGCCGCCACCGGAGGAGGAACGGCGATCACGTCGCTCGAGAGGGTCTCACGTCGAGGGTTTGGCGGATCGCGCAACCGCTCGATTGCATAATACGCTCGCAGCTCGATCGCCCGTTCCCTTCGTCGTTCGGCCACGAGGCCGACCGGGATCCTCACCCGCTCGCCTGCCAGAGACAGCGCGAGCGTGCCTTCGGTCACGTCCCGGTCCGAGCCGGTGACCAAGCCGAAGCATTCGAACGCGGCGTCGCGCGCCGTGAGCCAGCGCGCCATCTCGGCGAGATCTCGCCTCAGGTCCGCCAGGCCGCTCGAGCGGCCGAAAAAAGGGTCGTCGACGATTGCGCGCCTGCCGAGCCGATGGGCAAGCGCCTCCGACTGGGCCGTCACCAACGCCGGGAAATAGACCTCCGACAAGCGCCCTCGCAAGCTCGCGGACGGGGTACGGCCATTGGAATCCGTCATCCATTTCAGGATACCTGCGATGCGGCGTAACGGTCCAGACGGGGGGTCAACTTGCGCGGCGTCGAGCGCCGCCGAATATTGCGAGTCGGGCGCTCCGGCGCATCGCCAAACGATCCATGTTATTCGAACATTCGCCCGACCGAGTCTCGATCTACGAGGTGTCGCCGCGGGACGGACTCCAGAACGAGCGCGCCATCGTGCCGCTCCGGGGCAAGCTGCGGCTCATCGAAGCTCTCGTGGCCTGCGGTCTGACGCGGATCGAGATCACCAGCTTCGTTTCGCCCAAGTGGATCCCTCAGCTTGCCGATGCGGACGAGGTGGCACAACACGCGCCGCTGGCACCCGGGGTGCGTTTCAGCGCACTCTGCCCCAACCAGCGAGGTCTCGCGCGCGCGATGGCTGCCGGTGTGAGGGAAGTCGCTGTGTTCGTCTCTGCCAGTGAAACCCACAATCGGAAAAACGTGAACAAGACCGTGGCCGATACGCTCGCCGTATTCGGTGACACGATCAAGGCCGCGTGCGCCGGGGGATTGCGCGTGCGCGGATACGTCTCGACGGCCTGGGGATGTCCCTACGAGGGCGAGGTCGACCCTCGCCGGGTGCTCGCGATCGCCCGCCAACTCGTCGACCTGGGCTGTTACCAGATATCGCTCGGGGACACGATTGGCGTCGGGACACCCCTTCAAACGGCGCGGATACTGACGCTGCTCGAGGCGGAGATTCCACCGGACCGGATCGCCATGCATATGCATGACACGCGAGGGACGGCGCTCGCCAACGTGCTCGTCGGACTCGAAATGGGAATACGCGATTTCGACGCCAGCGTGGGCGGAATGGGCGGGTGTCCTTACGCGCCGGGCGCCGCGGGGAACCTGGCCACCGAAGACCTCGTCTACATGCTGCACGGGATGGGCATCCAAACGGGAATCGATCTCGAGCGCCTCGTGGAGGCGGGCAAGGTCGCGGAGAGCCTGGTCGGGCACGCCCTGCCCGGTAAGGTGCACCAGGCCGGGGTGCAAAGCCTCCGGGCGTGAGTCTGGATTTCTCCGGGAGCAGCGGCACGCGCCGTCGCCGCCGGAACAATCCACGCGACCACGTCGGGTCCAATCGAGGCCGGGCCGCGGCAAGCGTCCAGAACGTCTGCATTGGGGAGAGCGCGTCGTCCACCGCCGATCGAAACGAGCAATGGCAACATAGAATGCAATGCCAACCTGAGATCATTGCAGTGTGCTCACAGAGCCAGAAAAAAGGGCTGGCCGATGCTATTTCGCAATTGCCGGACGCGGCGAACGCTGTAACCTAATTGGGCCAGCCTGATGGACCGGTGTCCGCGGTACTAGGCCAAAACGCTGATGTCTTTTTCTTTTCGAACTCCCGTTCCGTGATTGGCGGATTCGTCCACCAATCCGGTGATTCGGCATCGGAAGAAATTTCTCGAGGGAAGCACACGGGGGCGCTGCCTCGAATGGTGGCAACTGACGCAGGACGTCTGGACGTGACCATCTCACGGGCATTGGCTTGAAGGGCAACCCATACCCGCACGCGATGCAATTCGGCGTCGAATGCGGAATGCGACAGAAAGAGGGAGTCGAGTATGGCTATCATCCAACTCACCAGGACCGAGCTGGTCGTCCGGTTCCGTGGCTGGAACGCTTTGCACGCGCTGCGTCGCAGCCTCTGCATTCCGTTGGGACACGTGCGTGCCGTACGCACTCGCCCCCACGAGGGACACTTCGATCACGCGGTCATCGAGGGCTGGCGGGGCATCGGTACCTACGCCCCCGGACGACTCGCAGTAGGGCTGCTTCACCTGCGCAACGGCCCCTCGTTCCTCGAGGTCCGGGATCCGAAGCACACGATCGCCGTGGATGTCGAGCACGAACGCATCTGGGGCTACCGTGTGAATCACTTGGTGTTGCAAGTCGAGCGGGAGAGCCCCGAGGCGGCGGCCGCCCGGATCGAGCACGCGATCGACCGATACATGGGGCGCTCGCTCTCGGGACGAATCACGCCCCCGCCGCCCACGCCGATCCCGCCGCCGCCGGATGAAGAGCTGCTCCCGAACGGCGTCGCGCCGATCGCGATCCGCCTCTAAAGCCCTCTAAAGCACCTCTAAAGCGCCGCTGCATGGCGTGCAGCGCCATGGGGCTTCGCCCGCGCACTTCGTGCGCGAACCTGGACGCGTTTCGAGCCGAATGCCCTCAGGAAAGGGCGCACTCGATGAGCACACCGCCGGCGCGCCGGATCGCGCCGACGTCGACGTCTCCGTCGAAGAAGCGCTTCCCCTCGACGATGACCCACTCCACGGCATTGCGCATGGCGCGGACAGCCCGCAGCGCTGCCGCCAGGCTCGGAAACACCCAGGCAAGCGTTCCGGGCTGACTGTCGTGCCATCCGTAGATGACGAGAGTCACGGCACGCCCTGCGCTGCGTCGTGCGTGCGTCATTCGAGACTTCAACCGTGAAAAGCCCGAGCGCATTCCAGGACCTCGACGCTTCTCGAGCGTAGGCCCCCACGTCCGAGGCGCAAGGGGCGAGGAGACGCGAAACGTCTCCCGCGCCTAAGATGATGCCCGTGCAAACGGCGCACTCGTCCGTAGACAAAGTCGCGCTCGTTCAACGCGACGTCGAGGGCAGCTCGTCCACGGCGCCCCCGTCGTCGGCCGGGCGCGTGCGCCGAGCATGGCCGCTCGTCCCTCTCGCGCCGATCGCCGTCATCCTCGTCGGTCTGACCATCGCGGCCGTCGTCGGAATCATCGGCGTTTCGGATTTGTCGAGCGCCAGCGATTCCCACGCGTCGTACCGCGCCGGACTCATAGCCTCGACGCTTGCCGCGCGACTGTCACGCCTTCCGCCGGGTGAGCGGCTGGAAACGATGCAGGGGGCCGCGCGCAAGACGGGCGCCGAGCTCGCGGTTGCGTCCCGGGATGGCTCGGTCTCCCTCGATGCCACATTGGGGTTGGCCGACGCGGCAGTAGCGCAGGTGATTGCGCGCGGAACGGGGGAAGCGGTCACGGGGCTCGGCCGGACCCGGTTCGCGGTCGCCCCCGTGGACCGGTCCCAGGTGCTGGTGGTCTTCGTCCGCGAGCCGAGCCCGCCGGAGGGCGAGGCGGCCCTCTTGCGCGCTCTGATTGCGCTCACGGCGCTCTTGGTGGGGGTCGCCGCCGCCGTCGCGTACGCGGTGGCGCGCGATGCCGACAGCGACGTCAAGTTCGTGGGGAAGCGCGTGCACGCGATGACCCATGTCCTGTCGGAGCCGGCGGGCGAGCCCGTGCCGGTCCGGACGATGGACGAGGTGGGGGGGCTCACGATTGCCTTCAACGCCCTGGTGGATCGCTTCGCCGCGGCGCAATCGAAGTATCAGGCCGACCTCGAGCGTGTCCGGGCTGCGGACCGAGAACAGGCGGCATTTCTTGCCGCCGTGAGCCACGAGCTGCGCAGTCCGCTCAACGCGATCCTCGGATTCGCCGACATTCTGGTGACCGAGGTCGACGGACCGCTTCCTCCGGGGGCGCGGGAGGAAGTCGAACAGATCCGCACGTCGGGAAAGCACCTGCTCGATCTGATCAACGACATCCTCGAGCTCAGCGCTTTGGAGAGTGGCCAGCTGAAGCTGGCTCGCACCCGCGTCGACCTTTGGGCGGTGGCGAGCGAGGTCGTCAGCGAAGCCGCCGGATTGGTCGGGGCTCGCCCGGTCGCCGTTCGCGTCGACGGTGAGCACGAAGTCTACGCCCACGCGGATCCCAAACGGGTACGCCAGATGCTTACCAACCTGGTCGGAAACGCGATCAAGTTCACTCAGAGCGGCGAGGTCGTGATCGACGTCGGGCGCGATGGGCGCTTCGCGCGCCTGAGCGTTCGGGACACGGGCCCCGGTATTCGCCCGCAGGAGCGGGCCTCGATTTTCCAGGAATACAAGCAGTCCCAGGCCGAGCGCGGGAAGCGACGAGGCACCGGGCTGGGCCTCGCGATCACGCGCAGGCTCATCAAAATGCACGGAGGCACGATCGACCTCGAGAGCGAGCTCGGGCGAGGATCGACGTTCCGAGTGCGGCTTCCCCTGTGGCTCCCGATGTGGGAGCAGCGGCCGCCGAACCTCCAGCCTCCGGCGGAGCGATGAGGAGCGTCCTGAAGAAGAACGCCGCGGGCCTGGTCGGAAGGCTCGTTGCGATTCAATTCGTGGCGTGGGCCCTGACGGGACTGATCGTGGTGGCGTTTGCGCCGCGTCTCTTGCTGCTCGACGAGAGTGTCGTGGGCGGCAGCACCGGGCTCGCGCTCTGGGGCTGGGGGGCGACCGTCGGGCTGGTCGTCGTATCGACGTGGGCGGTGGGACAAACGGTACGCCCGCTTCTGAAGAAGCTTGCTGCCGAAGTGGAGGCCATCGAGCCCACCGAGGTGCTGGGCCTTTATTCGGTCCCGGCCCGGCTGGTCGTGCTCGATCTGATGGGAACCTTGATCGTCGGTGCAATCACGCTGATCCCTGCCGTCAGGCCTGAAACGAACGACCTTTACACCCAAATCGAGGTCGTTCTGCTGGTCATGACCATGGCGAGCGTTGCCGTCTTGCCCGCCTACATCGCGTCGCGCGCTTCGGTCGCGCGAGTGCTCGAGCTCGTTCCAGTCGCAGCGGCGCGCGAGGTCATGGAGCGCCCTGGGACGCGGAAGTTGAGGATAGCGCCGGTGCGGCAGCGCTTGCTCGCCGCCGTCGTGGCGCCCGTCGGATTCGTGGCGCTGGGTGCGTCGCTGCTCGTGCACGCGCACCTGCGGGCATTCGATACGTCTTCCCGACAGAATGACGCCGCCGAGCTCGTCGAGGGGGTCTTCGACCTCGTCGAGGGGGATCCGCGAGGGCGAATGGCCGCGCTCGATGAAGCGAGCGCTCACGGGCTCGACGTGGGTTTGTTCGAGGGCAGCGCGCTCTTTGCCGCGTCGCGCAATGACGACGGCACGACCACGCTGACGGTTCCGCTCGCCGATGGGTATGCGCGCGCTCGATTCCGGACTGCGCGGCTCAGCCCGTGGACCGGGGTCTATCTCGCGGTTGCGCTCTGGGGGCTGGTTATCGCGTGGGTCCTCGGCCATCGCATTGGCCGCATGTTCGTCGACGATGTCGCGCTCGCCACGCGCGAGCTGGAGGCCACCGGCGTCGCCGACGTGCTGCGGGGCAACCGCCCCCGCGCTCTCGCCCGGTTCCGATCCGTCGCCGACCTGATGGGCGCAGCCGACGCGCTGGGCGCGGTTTTTCGGGAGTTCGCCCGCGCCCAGCAGCGCGCGATCGACGCTCGAACCGCGATCGAGCGAACCCGGGCTCTCTTTCTCGCGTCGATGAGCCACGATCTGAAGGCTCCCCTCAATGCGGTGCTCGGGTTCGCGGAGCTCGCATCGCGCGGGCCGCTCAGCGAAAGTCAGCGCGAGAGCCTCGCGATCATCGAGCGACGCGGTCGGGAGCTCTTGTACCTCATCGCGACGATCCTGGACGCCGCGCGAGCCGAAGCTGGCGAGCTGACCATCGCGCCGGAGCACACGCAGGTCGGCGACGTCATCATGAAAACCGTATTTGCGGCGCGCGAGCTCGCGCAGAATACGAAAGCCCAGATCGTCGCCGAGATCCAGCCGGGAGCCCCGCTGGCTGTCGTCGATCCGGAGCGTCTCTCGCAGGCGCTCACGGCGATCGTGCTGGTGGCGCTTCGGTTTGCCGATCGCGGCCATGCCGTCATCCGGGCAGGCATGCCGGCCGTCGGCGATCAGCTCCGGATCGACGTCGAAGTGACCGGGCTCGGTACGGCCACCGAGGAGCGGGAGAAAGTCTTCGACGCTTTCAAGCAGACCCAGCGAGTCCGCAAACACGGCAGCCTGGGTCTCGGGCCCCGGCTCGCTCGCGCGATCGTCGAGGTGCATGGGGGCAAGGTGGTGGTCGAGACGACCGAAGCGGGTGGGACCGTCTTTCGGGTGTGGGTTCCGAGCGAACGCAGCTCGCGGTAACGGGCGGCGTTGACTATTCTCGGCGCCCATGTTGCCGGTCCTTTCGAGGGCTCAAGTCCGCGAGTTCGATGCGCGCGCCATTTCGCAGTGCCAGGTGCCGAGCCTTCTCTTGATGGAGAACGCCGGGGCGGGTGCGTGCAGGGTCCTGATTCGAGAGCTCCTGGGAGGTGCTTCCAGGGGCCGCCGGGTGGTGGTCGTTTGCGGCACCGGGAACAACGGTGGAGACGGGTTGGTGGTCGCGCGCCATCTGGCGGTCGGTGGCGCGGTCCCGGTCGTATTTGTCGCCGGCGATTCGCGCACGATGTCCGGCGATGCGGGCGCCAACCTCGCCGCATGGCGAGGCATTGGCGGCGCTCTGCACGATCTGACGCCGGGGCAGCCCATCTCGTCTCTGACCGCGATGCTGGCAGAAGCCGATGTCGTCGTGGACGCCTTGTTCGGTACCGGTCTCGATCGACCGATCGAGGGATGGCTCGCCGAAGTGGTCGAAGGCATGAATCGAGCGTCCCCTCCTCGCTTCGCGGTCGATGTGCCCTCCGGACTGGACGCCGATACCGGCTCGGCGCTCGGAGCGGCGGTCACGGCGCAGGCGACCGCAACGTTCGGCTTTCACAAGCTCGGGCTCCTGACGCCGAATGGGGCCCGACTGGCGGGGCGCGTGCACGTGGTCGATCTGGGCGTTCCCGCCACGCTGGTTGGTCACGTCGGAAGCTCGGCGCAGCTGCTGGATCGTGCGGATGTCGCCCAGTTCGTCGCGCCCCGAGAGCCGGGCACGCACAAGACGGCGGCGGGGCACGTGCTCGTGGTCGGCGGGTCGCCGGGCAAAGTCGGAGCGCCGCAGCTCGTGGCCCGTGGAGCCATGCGGGCGGGGGCGGGGCTTTCGACGATTGCGACGTGGCCGGAGGTCGCCACGGCCATCGAGGGACACGTGCTCGAAGTGATGACGGCGCGGATCGATCGCAACGAGATCGGAGGCAGCCTCGATGCGCTCCTCAGGCGCAAAGATTCGGTCGTCGTCGGTCCCGGACTCGGGCTCGACGACGACGCGCGGCTGGTGGTGGAGTATCTGCTCGCCACGTGGAGGGGCCCCGTCGTCGTCGACGCAGACGCGCTCTCGATGTTTGCGCAGCGGCCGACGGTCTTCATGGCGGCGAAGAATGCCATCCTGACGCCTCATCCAGGCGAGCTGGGGCGCCTCATCGACCGATCGGCGGCGCAGGTCGAGGCCGATCGGTATCGAGCCGCGCGTGAGCTGGTCGCGGCGACGGGTGCCGTCGTCGTGTTGAAGGGCGCTCACACGATCATTGCGGCGCCGGATGCGCGCCTGGCCGTGACGCCCATCGCTTGCCCGGCGCTGGCTACGGCGGGTGCCGGCGATCTGCTCGCGGGAATCATCGCCGCAATGGCGA
>DASPUY010000148.1:0-7191 GCA_035622655.1 Polyangiaceae bacterium | reverse complement strand
CCCGCCCGCCCCTCCTCCCGTCGCCTCATCGGCGCCGGCCGCTGAATCGGCCGCGCCGACGGCTTCGACCCCGCCGGCGCCGCCCGCGCCCCCGCCCGTCCAGCTGACCGAGGGCTCGCCCAGCCCGGACCCCTCCGCGCCGCTGCCTACCGTCGCCTTCGTCGCTCCGAAGAAGGAGGACGTCATCCCTGCTGCAAAGGCGGCCGACTTCGAGGTGAAGCTCGACGTGAAAAACTGGAAGACCGCCACGGGCGATGCGCATGTCCACCTCATCCTGGACTCGTGGCCCTACAAGCCGCTCTTCGACACCAAGACGACTGTGAAGCTTTCTGAGCTGTCGGGCGGAGAGGCGCTCGCGGAAGGGCAGCACATCCTCGCGGCATTCCCCAGCCGGGCGAACCATGAGAGCGTCAAGACCAAGGGCGCGCTGACGCTCATCGAGTTCTGGGTCGGCAAGAAGGGCGAGAAGAAGCAAGACATCAGCAAACCTACCCTCATCTACAGCCGCCCGAAGGGATCGTACAAAGGGGACATGGCCAATCATGTCCTCATCGACTTCCAGCTCGCGAACACCACCCTGGCGCCGGACAAGAACCACGTGCACATCGGCGTGTCTGGGCCGGGAATCGATGGAGAGAAGACGGCGGACGTAACGAAGTTCGGCACGCCCTATTATCTCGACGATCTCCAGGACGGGTCGTACACCGTGAAGCTCGACCTGCTCGGAAGCGACGGCAAGAACTTGCCGGGAGCGTGGAACACGGTGTCGCGCCAGTTCACCGTCTCGCATGCGGCTCCTACCGACACGCCCGCGCCTGCGTCCCCTCCGGCCAAATAGGCCCGCCTGAAGGGCGCCCCGTCCCGGCGCCTGGAGTACGCTGCTGGTCGTGGACCTGCTCGCAACGTTGCTCGCAGCGACCGTCGCCATCGATTTGTTTGCCGCGCTCTCGCTCGCGTTCGCGTTCGCTCGCCGGTCCGTGGAGAGATACTACGCGCTCGCATCCCTCGCTGCCGTCGGAGCGGCGGTGCACGCCGCGGCCCTGCTCTTCACGTTGCGCCCTTCGACGTCTCCGCTCATGCCAGCCGCGGTTTGGATCGCTCCGTCCGGGCTCGCCCTGGCGCTGCCGCTCACGGTCCACTTTGCAATGGTCTATCTCGGAAGGCGGGCACCTTGGTATCTGCTCGCCGCGGGATACGCAGGCGCTGCAGGGGTCGGCCTTCTCGCGTCCACGCACGTTCCGCTGCCTCACTGGGCGCACGGGGCGGAGCATGGTGCTGCGGGTCTCGCTTCGCGAGCCATCATCGCCGGACCGGCGTCGATGGCCGTCGACTTGCTCGATATCGCGGCCGCGGTGGCCGTGCTCGTGCTCCTCGCGCGGGCCTACTTGACCGGGCGGCGCGGGGCGCTCGGCATGGTCGTGGGCGCCACGGTGCTCCTGGCGACGACCCTCTATGACCTCGGGGTCGGCAGCGGTGCATTTGCCACGCCCTCGCTCGCCGACCACGGCATGGTGGCCCTGGTCATGGGCATAGCCATGGCGCCCGCGGCGCGATACGCGCAAGTGTCGTTGGACTTGCAGCTTCTCACCGACGAGCTGCGGACACGGTCGCGTGAGCTGCGCGTCTCGCAGGAAGAGCTGCGCGCTGCCAAGGAGGAGCTCGACAAGAAGGAGCAGCTCGCCGTGGTCGGCGAGCTCGCGGCGGTCATCGCACACGAAGTGCGCAACCCGCTGGCCATCATATCGAACGCGGTCGCCGGGCTCCGCAAGCCCGTGATCACGCGCGGCGACCACGAAGTGCTGCTCTCGATCCTCGACGAGGAGGCCAATCGCCTCAACCGCCTGGTGACGGATCTTTTGCGATATGCCCGTCCGGTCAACGTCCAGCGCTCGCACGTCGCTCTGGAAGACGTGATCGAACGGGCGCTCGCGCTCGCCAACACCGACGCGAAAACCATCCGAATGGAGCTCGAGATGGAAGTGAGCGAATCACGTCTCTGGGGAGATGCCAACTTGCTGCGGCAGGTGTTCGACAACCTGATCGACAACGCTCTGCAAGCGATGAGCGGCGTCGGAAGCCTGACGATCCGGGTGCGAGCGGCGACGCAAGGAGGAGTCGATGGGTTCGCGGTCGACATCATCGACACCGGCGAAGGCATGGACACCCAGGTTCGCTCGCGCGCACTCGATCCGTTCTTCACCACACGCCCCAGCGGGACCGGGCTCGGGCTCGCCATCGTCGATCGAATCGTCGATGCTCACGGGGGCCATGTGTCGATTCGAAGCCGCTCGGGCGAAGGGACGACGGTCACGGTGTTTCTCCCGCACACCTCCCCGAACGATCCGCCCGCCTCGCCTCGCATTCGGTCGCGCGGGGTTTCCGACGTGAGCCCCTGACCGCGGCTTTTGGTGGGCCGCCGAGCGTCCTACGAGGGGTCGTTCACGCGACCCGTTGCGCTGTCGTCACCGTAACGTAACTTCATTCGTATATAGGGCACACATCCATGGCGCGGATTCTGGTCGTCGAGGACGAAAACGACATTCAGGCGGTCCTCGAATACAATTTGAAGCACGACGGCCATGACGTCACGCTCACGTCGACCGCGAAGGAGGGGCTGCGGCACGCTCGTGAAAAACGCCCCGATCTCGTCCTGCTGGATTTGATGCTGCCGGACGGATCGGGAACGGAGATGTGCAAAGCGCTCCGCCAGGACGCCGCTACGCGCGGGGTCCGGGTGATGATGCTCACCGCGAAGAGCGAAGAGATCGATCGGGTCATCGGCTTCGAGCTCGGGGCCGACGACTACATCGTCAAGCCCTTCAGCGTTCGCGAGCTTCTGCTCCGGGTGCAGGCAGTCTTGCGACGAACGACCTCCGAGGAAAGTGCGGAGGCGATGCAGTTCGGCGTCCTCCGCGTAGACCGAGGCGCTCATCGAATCTGGGTGGAGGGTCAGGAGGTCGAGCTCACGGCCCTGGAGTTCAAGCTGCTGCTGACGCTCCATGACCGACGCAACCGGGTTCAAACGCGTGACGCGCTGCTGAGCGACGTCTGGAAGATCGACGCCGACGTGACGACGCGCACGGTCGACACGCACGTCAAGCGACTGCGTGAAAAGCTCGGCCAAGCAGGCATCTACATTCAGACGGTGCGCGGCGTCGGCTACCGGTTTGCGGAGCGGCCCGACGAGATCAGTTGACGACGAGCGCTCCCTTGTACATTCCCATGCCGCACTGAAACGTGAGCGTGCGGGCGCGATCGACCGGAATGCCAATCACGATGGGCTTCTCGAGAGGTAGCTCCTTCGTGATGCTCAGTTCCGGAAAGACGACCTCGGTGGCGCAGGTCTTGTCGGTCGTACGGAGAAAAGTGACGTTCGCGGTAGCTCCCGCGGCCCCCTTCGAGAGCGGCAGCGACATGGGAGTGAAGCCGTGCTCGTCGGCGATGACTCTGAGCTCGCCGGGAGCCAGGGGCGGCGGGGCCGACCGCCCGCAGCCCGACAGGGCCACGAGGGAAAGGACGACGAGCGCCGAGCCGACGGCGGTGCCCCACCACTCTTGAACCATGGTCCACACGTAGCGTCCTGCGGCTCCGATGGCAAACGCAGTCGGCGAACGGGGCACGCGCGTCCGCCTGCCGTGGGCTCTTCTGCCGCTGCGCCCCTGCCGCCCGCTTGCCACTGCGGCCCTGCCGGCCCGCTGCCGCTGCGCCCCTGCCGCCCGCGCGCTATGGAGCGGCTGCTTTGGCAGCCCCGATTCCGAGCGACCCTCCGCTCGTGTGCACCGTGCGCGACTCGCTTCAGCGGGGATTGTCGAATCTCGCACGCCGGCAGTCAGCGGACGGAGCGTGGCCGGGCGACTACGGCGGTCCGATGTTCCTCTTGCCGATGTACGTCGCGCTCGCCTACGCGGCGGGGGCGATTCCGGAGACGCGTCGCCGAGGCTTTCTCGAATACCTCGCGACCGTTCAGGGAGAAACGAATTGCCTGGGGCTCCACGCCGAAGATCGCCGAGGCTCGATGTTCGCGACCGTGCTCGGCTACGTCGCGCAAAGGCTCCTCGGCGTGGAGGCGCACGAGCCTCGGCTCGCGAGGCTACGTTCGTGGATCGGCGCCCACGGATCGCCGCTCGGTGCCGCGTCGTGGGGCAAGTTCACGCTGTGCTTGCTCGGGCTCTACGACTGGCAGGGCATTCACCCCATCCTGCCCGAGCTCTGGTTGCTTCCGCCGCAGGCGCCATTGCATCCGTCGCGTCTCTGGTGCCACTGCCGGCAGGTGTACCTGCCGATGGCGTGGCTCTACGGACGACGTGCCTCGGTCCCGAACGACCCTCTGCTTCGCGCCTTGCGGGACGAGCTGTACGGCCCCGGCGCGTACGACCGAATTCCATGGTCAGGACATCGCGACACGATCGCCGAGGTCGATTCGATCCGTCCAACGACCGCCGCCCTTCGCGCGGCAAATCGCGGTCTCGACGCCTTCGAGCGGATTTGTCCGGCTCGGCTCCGCGAACGCGCGATGCGGCGTGTCCTCGAGCACGTTCGTTACGAGGACCGCGTCACGAGCTTCATCGACATCGGCCCCGTGAACAAGGTGCTCAACGCGTTCGTGCATCACTTCGATGACCCCGGCGGGGACGATTTTCGCAGCGCCTTCGCACGATGCGACGACTACATGTGGGACGGACACGATGGAACGAAGATGCAGAGCTACAACAGCAGCAAGCTCTGGGACACCGTGTTCGCTCTGCAGTCGACGATCGCAGCCGGCGCGCTCGATTCCCACGGCCCTCACAGGACGATGGTCGAACGAGCGTACGGGTACGTCCGCGATCACCAGATTCTCGAGGACGTGCCGGATGCGGCGAAGTTCTATCGACACCCCTCGCGAGGGGGGTGGCCATTTTCGGATCGCGCCCACGGCTGGCCCATCACCGACTGCACGTCCGAAGGGCTCAAGTGCGCGCTCGCGCTCGAAGGAAGCTACACGCCGGCAATCCCGGAAGATTTGCTGCGCGACGCCGTTCGCCTGTTGCTCTCGTGGCAGAACGACGACGGCGGCTGGGCGACGTACGAGAGGCAGCGTGGAGGCTCGTGGCTGGAGCTCTTCAACCCCTCCCAGGTCTTCGGCGAAATCATGGTCGATTATTCGTACGTCGAGTGCACGAGCGCGTGCATCCAGGCCCTCGCCAAGGCCCGACGACGCTTCACCGGCGAGTTCGGGGAGATTGGGTCTGCGATCGACCGAGGCCAGCGCTTCATTCGATCCAGGCAGGGAGACGACGGCGGCTTCGAGGGCAGCTGGGGGGTGTGCTTTCTGTACGGGACATGGTTCGGCGTCAGCGGTCTTCTCGCTGCCGGCGTCCCGCCCCGTGATCCGGCCATCCAGCGTGCGTGCACGTTCTTGCTCGATCGGCAAAAGAGCGACGGGAGCTGGGGCGAGTCCGGTGATTCGTGCCTGCAGCGGAGATACATCGAGGCGAGCCACGGAGGCGCGACGCAAACGGCCTGGGCTCTCTCGACTCTGCTGCGCGCGCAGCACCCGCGCCGCGATGCCTGTGAGCGAGCCGCGCGCTGGCTCGTGTCCAGGCAACGACCCGACGGCGCCTGGTCACGCGAACCATTCGTCGGTGTTTTCAACAAGACGTGCCTAATCAACTACGACAATTATCGGCACTACTTTCCGCTCTGGGCTCTGGCGGAGTGGGCCGTCACGGCCACGGAGCCGCGATTCGGTCCGTGATGCGAGCCAACATCTGCAGAACGGTCGCGCGCGGAATCTTGGCCCCGGCTCCGTAACGTTCCACGCGGTCGAGCGTTGCGTCGGCGAGATCCGCAGAGAGCGTGGTGAAACCGACGAAACCGCGCGGCGCGCGACCCCGCTCGAGAGCTTCGATGTACGCGCGCGCCCTGGCCATGTCCGCACGCGCAAGCGCGAGCACCTCCGACCTGGGCACCGACGACGGCAGGTAGGCCCGCCCATCCGCGGCATCGGCGGATTCGTCTTTGAGAATGTTGACGAGCTGCAGGCCTTCACCGAACGCGACCTGATGCTCGACCAGTGTCGTTCGTACCGATTCGAGGCTCGGAGCATCGTGAACGAAAAGCTCAGTCAAGAGCTCCCCGACGATGCCGGCCACGATGTAGCAATAGTCCCGGAGCTCTTCGATCGAGCCGAGGCGCAGACCTCCACCTTCGTCCATCCTCGCCACGGTCGTGCGCATTCCCTCCGCGGTCCGGCGCGCGTGTCGGAAGAGGATCTTCTGCGCCGCCGGAGAGAGGGTCCCGACATCGCTCAGCACGTCGGGCATCGCCCGAAGGAGCTCGAGGCACGACTCGTTCTTCGTGGGAGGCTGAAGCAACCAGCGGCGCGCGTGCTCGGCCGAACGACCCGCCCCCGGATCGCCCAGGAGCGCATGATAAGCGTCGAGGGCGGCCACCCGCGCGGGCCGCGTCCAAAGCTCCGCGTCTTCGAGGGTGTCGGCGATGCGAAAGAGAAGGTAGGCGAGACACGTGCTTTTCTTGGTCGGCTCGGGCAGCAGCGGAATCGCCAGGGCAAAGGTCCGGCTCGTCTTGGTAAGGAGTTCATCGAGAGAAATGGGCATTCCGCACGGGCTCCGCGTCATTTGGGGACGTCCGCGACCTATGTCGCGCTTGTCGGCTTCCAAGACCCCTTCGTGCCCATATTATCGTTTTCTCAGGTTGGCCATCGCGATCAAACCGGCGCATACGCCATTACGCACATGACAGACAGACCCGACGTCATCATCGTGGGAGGCGGGTTCGTCGGTCTCGCCGCCGCGGCCGCGCTCGACGAAGTCGGCGCGCGCGTGACCGTTCTCGAAGCGTGCGCAGGTGCGAACCCCGCGTTCCGCGGAGAGTTGATTCATCCCCGAGGTGTCCGGGCCCTCACCGCCTTGAAGCTGCTCGATCCGTTGCTCGAGGCTGGCGGGGTGCGCGTACATGGATTCGCGGTGTTTCCGCCGCAACGCGTCGATCCGATCGTCCTTCCGTACCGTGCCGGATTCGGCCTTGCCCTCGATCACGAGGTGCTGGTTGCCGTCATGAGCCGAGCCCTGGCCTCCCGACCGCGCGTCACGGTACGGCGTGGTGCTCGGGTCGATGGTCTTGTCTTTCAGGGACGCCAGGTCGTCGGCGTGCGCCTTGCCGGCGGACAAGAGCACCACGCACGGCTGG
>DASPUY010000147.1:0-2993 GCA_035622655.1 Polyangiaceae bacterium | reverse complement strand
GACGAGCTTCGTTTCTACCAGACGCGATTCAAGGAGCTCAGTCGACGCGCCGACCCGTCGAAGACCAACGGCGCCAGACCCGCCGGCATCGAAGCCGAGCGGGGTCGCACGAAACGATCGATCGAGCGCGTGAGGGCGCGGCTGCGCCAGGTCGACGCCGAGCTCCACGCAATCGAGCGACGGGTCGACGAGCGCTTCCACCCTTTTTGGGGATCGCTCCTGAAAGAGGAAAACGAAGAGTCGAGCTTCGGTTCTCAGGTCGAGGAATATGCCTGCCTCTATACATCGCGTGTGAGCAACTTCTTGCTCTACTCGCCCCAGCAGTACTTCCGGAGCCCAAGGGACGAGATGGCGCACGAGCTCGGGTGATCGAGCTAGGCTCGCCCCCGATGTTGCCGGCGATCGAGCGCCCTCGTGGCCGAATCAAGGAGCGCCCCGAGGATTTCGTGGTCGAGGAAATCGCAGCGTACGCGCCACAGGGCTCCGGCGAGCATCTGTTCGTGCGGTTCACCAAGAGGGACCGAACGACCCTCGACGCGGTGCGGGCGATCGCCCGGGCGCTGGGGTGCGACCCGCGCGCCGCGGGAGTGGCCGGAATGAAGGATCGGCGCGCCGTGACCACGCAGACGATCTCGTTGCAAGCGCCCCGCGGCCAATCTGCGCTCGAGCTGTCCGTGCGGGCGCGCGATCTCGCGCTCGACGGCATCCAGGTTCACGAGGCCACGCCCCACCGTCACAAGATCAAGCCGGGACACCTTGCCGGCAACCGGTTCGCGATCACGTTGCGCGGCATTCTTCCGGGGCGCCTCGACGAGGTGGGCCGCGCGCTCGAGAGCATCGCGAAGAGTGGAGTGCCGAATGCGTTCGGTCCTCAGCGCTTCGGAATCGACGGACGGAACACCGAACGCGCCCTTGCCTGGGTTCGGGGCGAGCAGCGCGGTCCTCGCGATCCGCGGCTGCTGCGTTTGCTCTGGTCGTCGCTGCAATCGGCGATTTTCAACGCGGTGCTCGAGGCCCGCGTCGCGGACAGCACCTGGACGACCCCGCTCGAAGGCGACCTCCTCGAGGTACGAGGATCGGGGGGGCTGTTCGTCTGCTCGGACGTTCAGACGGATGGACGTCGAGCGAGCGCGGGGGAGATCTCGCCGACCGGGCCGATGATCGGCGTGCGGATGCGCTGGCCCGAGGCGAGTCCGCTCGAGCTCGAGCGACAGATCGTCGCGCGAATGCTCGGCGAGGGCACCGACCTGTCCCGCACGCGGCGCGTCGGCGAGGGCAGCCGACGAGCGCTGCGGGTATGGGTCGACGATCTGCGGTGGGAAATCCTCGCATCGACCGAACGGGAATCCGCGGGGCCCGAACCGGCGGCCTGCGTACGGGTTTACTTCGTGCTACCGAAGGGGGCCTACGCAACGACCGTCCTCGCAACTGCCCTGGCGATCGACGAATCGCGCGGTGAGAGCGGCGGACGAGACGACGAGGAAAGTACCGGTGAATTCACTCATTGAACGCGTGAAGAGCGCGATGGTTGGCCTCGGCACGGGGTGGATCCTCGTGCTCATGCTGGTTCTCAGCATCATGTCGCTGGCCGTCATGCTCGAGCGCACATGGCTCTACTGGTCGCTGCGCGACGACATCGAGGGGCTCATGCGCGATCTCGGCCGCCTGCTCCGAGGGGGCGACCTCGAAGCTGCTCGCCGGCGCCTCGAAGCGTCCCGCAGCGCCGAGGCGGCCGTGGTGATCGCAGGCCTGGTCGAGGCCGATCGCGGAGCCGAGGCTGCCGAAGAGGCGATGGAGGGAGCGAGCGCGCTGCAGAGAATGAAGCTCGAAAAGCGGCTCGCGTTCCTCGGGACCCTCGGCAACAATGCGCCGTTCATCGGGCTGCTCGGAACGGTCATCGGAATCGTGGCGGCGTTCGACGAGCTCAGCAAGGTGAAGATGGCGGCGGCGGGACAATCGGCTCAGCTCGCGCCGGAGGCGGTCATGGCGCGAATTTCGGAGGCGCTGGTCGCCACGGCGATCGGCATCCTCATTGCGATCCCCGCCGTCGCCGCGTTCAATGCGTTCCAGCGCGTCGTTCGCGGAACCGTCGCCAACACCGAGGCGCTCGGGCACATGCTCCTCGCCCACTTGAAGGCGACGCCGGGCGCCGCGACCAGCGGGTCGGAGCGGGCCGAACGCGGCGCCGCGACTCGGAGCAAGAGCGATCCCGCAGAAGAGTCGTCGGAGAGGAACTGAGGGGCGGCCATGGCCGGAGGCGCTTCGCAGAGCACCGACGATTCGATCACGGGCATCAACGTCACGCCCCTCGTCGACATCACGCTCGTCCTTCTCATCATCTTCATGGTCACGACGAAGATCGTATTGAATCAGACGGTCCCGCTCGATCTGCCGAAGGCTGCCAGCGGACAGTCCGACGTTCAGGTCATCTTCAGCATCATTCTCGCCGCGGACGGCCGTGTTCTCGTCGACAGCAAGCCGATCCCGAACGACGACGCCATCCTGGGGCTGGCGCGTGAAGCGCAGGAGCAGCATCCGGAGCTTCGGGCCGTCATCAAGGCGGACGCCGCCGTGACACACGGTCGCGTCATCCACGTGCTCGATCTGTTGAAGCAGGCGCACGTGTCCAAGATCGCGTTCGGCGTGACGCCGATCGCGCCGCTGCCCCATTGATGGCTTGGAATGCCGAGGAACGCGGACGGATGCCTGCCTCCCAGCGGACGAACGGCTCGGCACGCGCGCACCTCGGAGCACTCGCCGGCGTGGGGGGTCTGACGTTGCCGTACGACGACCCGCTGACGAGAGTCCTCGAGCTCGACGCCTCCTCATCGAGTCCGACGCGCTGGCTCGCGTACCTGCTCGGCGCGATCGCGCTGCTTCTCGGCCTCATGGTCGGAGCTCGCGTCGCATCGCTTCTCGTGGCGATGACCAACGTCGCATTGTCGCCCGCACCCGCGGTCGCGGAAGTCGAGATCGCGGAGGACGAGCCCCCT
>DASPUY010000146.1:0-5159 GCA_035622655.1 Polyangiaceae bacterium | reverse complement strand
CCGTCAAAGGAACGCGGCTCTTTTACGTCAATTATCAAGACAGCGATCCCACGTTGGCGCGGCGCATTTGCGAAGCGATCGGGCGGACGTTCATCCAGCAAACCGGGGACAAGGCGCGATCCGCGGGCAGCGAGGCCGTGAACTGGCTGGCGACGCAGGCCGACTCGACGAAACATCAGCTCGAGTCGAACGAAGATGCCCTGCAGGACTTTCGGCGCGCCAACGAGCTGCCCAGCACATCGTTCGACGAGATCTCGAAGATGATCCGTCTCGAGATGCAGCAATACGACGAAGCGCTCACGCAAACGCGAACGAAGAAGCAGGAGCTTTTGGCCCGGGATCAAGAGCTCGAAAAGATGGTCGAGAATCCCGAGTCGCTTTCGGCTTCCGAGCTTCTGACCAATACATTTCTCAGCAATCTCCGCGGCGTTTACATGCAGGCCGTGAAGGACCGCGACGAGCTCGTCGCCCTCGGCAAAGGCGAGAATTACCCCACCGTGCTCGCAGCGAATCAGAGGATCGAAGACACGAAGCGAGCGCTGACCGACGAGATCAAGAACATCCTCGGAGCCGTCCGTCACGATCTCGGGGTCATCGAGCGGCAAGAGGGGGGCGAAGCGCAGCTCTACGAGGCGGCTCGCAAGAAGGCAATCGATCTGAACCTCAAGGAGCTCGAGTACCACCGACTCGATCGAGAGCGCGCGGAGGACGAGAAACTTTACGGCGGCTTGCTCGAACATCTCAAAAACGCCGATCTCGCGCAAATGATGAACGTCAATACGGTGCTGATGGTCGACCCGCCGCTCGAGCCGAAGGCGCCGGTGCTCCCCAAGGTGCCGCTGAACGTTGCGATCGGCGCTCTGGCGGGGGTCGTGCTGGGGCTCCTTCTCACGTTCGTTCGCGAGCAGCTGGACAGCTCGCTGCGCCTGCCGGAGGACGTTGAGAAACAGCTCGGCCTCGTTTTTCTCGGTCTTCTGCCCCACCTCAGTCAAAACAACGATTCGGCGCCCTACGGCGGGCGAGCACTTCGCCGCCGCCGCACCGAAACGCCCGGAGGCGCGGTCGAGCTCATCGTGCACAATCGCCCGCTCAGCGGCATTGCAGAGGCGGCGCGGAGCATTCGCACCAATCTCATGTTCATGAATCCTGACCGGCCGTTTCGGAAGCTGCTCGTGTCGAGCGCGGCGCCGGCCGAGGGCAAAACGACGGTGGCCTGCAGCCTCGCGATTGCGTTCGCGCAAGGGGGCCAGCGCGTCTGCATCGTCGACTGCGATTTGCGGCGCCCTCGGTTGCATCGCATCTTCAATCGCGCCGGCGACATGGGAGTGACGAGTGTGCTGCTCGGCGAAGCGACGGCGCACCAGGTCGCCAAGTTGACCCAGATTGAAAACCTGTGGTCCGTTCCGGCCGGGCCCTTGCCGCCGAACCCGGCCGACATCCTTCACTCCGATCGTTTCCGGCAGTTTCTCGACGACCTGGCGGAGCGCTTCGATCGGGTCGTCGTCGACAGCCCGCCGCTCGCCGCGGTGACCGATTCGGTCATCCTGTCGACGATCGTCGACGGAACGGTGTTCGTGGTTCGGGGAGGAAAGACATCGAAGCACGTCAGCGGGCAAGGGGTTCGGGTGCTTCGAGACGTGGACGCCCCCGTCATCGGCGCCGTGCTCAACGCGGTGGACCTGCGACAGCAGGAGTATGCGTATTACTACCGCTACTACTACTACCGGCAGGAGGAGCCGAAGGTGGCGCCCCAGAGCGCGCCGGCCCCGCCCGCGGCGCCGCCGAACTGACCCTCATCGGAGAACGAGCGCGTCCGCAACGTCGAGGTTCAGGGTGGCCGAGAGCGTCGCGCCGTCGTAGACGAAGGTCACCGGTGCCCCGCTCGCGAGCGCAACCTGGTTCGTGGGCACCGGCGCGGGGACCGTGACCCGCAAGTTCTTGAGGGAACCGCCGCTCCAGTTCACGAGAGGTACGAGCATTCCTTCGGGGGCTTCGACGAGGGTCGTCTCGACGAGCGGCTCGGACGCGACGGCGAATCGGTCCACGTCGACATGGATGAAGGGCAAGGCATCTTCAGCAACCCGGGTCGGAAGCATGTGGCACATGGCATCGTCGTCCGACTTTCGATCGAACGGGCGCAATGGGTAGGCTGGCTTCAAATAGGCCAGCCCGGGCAGAAAGCCGAGGTAGATCGCGGACCCCTTGCCGATGCGCCGATGCGAGGCGGCGGGGCGCTCATCGTCGAACCGCGCCGTGACGACGGCGGAGCGTGGCGCAAAGGCCGCGCGGACCGCGATGACGGGGGTGACCGCACCGCCCGTGGCATGGACGTGGTCCATGGCCTTTGCGAACGGCAAGTCTTCCTTTTCGAGGCGGACAACGGTCGATGCATCGGTCGTGATCGCGTCAGGGCGGATTCCGAGAACGTCGAGAAGAACCGTGTTCGGCTGGTTCAGCTCGTCGAGATATCCCGCTCCCGCAGTCGCAACGAGCTGGCCGCCCTCTCTTACCCACGCCGCAATCGCGCGGGACGCGGCGCGGCTGACGTGCGCGTCGGTCACGAAGAGAGCCTGGTAAGAGCTCAGATCATCACCTTCGACGACGACATCGAGCGGGATCTGCTGCTGGCGGATCATCAGATAGAGCGCGCGCAGGCTCGCATCGAAAGGCGCGGCGTGATCGTCCCACACGTCGGCGGTCTCGCTGAACCATAGCGCCGCCTTGCCGGGCCGTACGCGACCGTCCTGGACGATGTCGTCGAACGTTCCGAGCTCGTGAATCGCCGTACGAATCGCCTGGTACATTTCCGGAGCGTCGACGTGATTTTCGGTGTAGGCCGCTTGAACGGGGCGGAGCTCGAACAGATTGAACACTTTCACTCCATGAGCGATGTCGCCGTAAAAGAGGCGACGCCAGCTCGAAGGAGTGTTTCCCGGTTCGTGCGGCATCACGTAATACTGAATCCGCTCCTCGGGGTGCTCCCGAATCGCCGCGCGGAACATGTCGATGGATAGCGAGTTGACCTGAGGGCTGGCGACCGGGACCTGAAAGACATAGTCTTCGCCCCAGGGCATCGTGAGCGATCCGTCGCGGAACGGAGCGATCCACTGATGAGTCGAGCCCAGATACAAGTGCTCCCGATGAGGGGAAAAATTCGCGCCTATCCCGGCATTCGGGAAACACTGGCGCAGCGCGGTCGTTCGCTCTCGGAGGCTTCTCCGTCCGTACTCGTACGCGAACAGATTCGAATAATAGAATTCTGACGAATGGGTGGCCGCTTTCTCGCGCTCGGGCGCATATCGGACCCTGGCGTAGTCCCCGCCCGACGATCCATCGACGTCGCGCGCGGCGATGCGGCGCTCGCGGAGCCAGGCGCGGAAATCCTTGTCGGCTCCGGCGGGCGGTCGCACGAGACCGATCTCGTCTCCCACGCTGACGACGCCGATTCGCGGCGCATCGTCGGCATGGCGGGCGCAATACTCCGGCAAGTCGCCGGTCGGGACGTCGCGGACATCGAGGTAGCCGCTGGGCGGCAATGTCGTCGGGGCGAGCTCGCCGACGCGCGTCTCGGAGACGGCGGTCGTCCCCATCAGGGAGAGAAATTCGCGGACACGCGCGGAGTACGCCGGATCGTCGTCGTGTCGGTCGAACGTGAAGCCGAACACGAGCGTTCGGCTCGGCGCGGGTCCAATCACGGGCCGCCTCTCGAGGTAGTCGACCACCTCGTCGACCACCTCGAGGCGGGTGGCGATCCGGCGGCCGTAGCGGGTGTTCCCGAAGTAGGCGAGCGCCATGCTGCCGGAAGTGTGCTCGAACGTGCGGATCGGCTCGATCGAACCCCGCGCTCCACGCAGACCGACTTCGAGGTCGAAGTCGGTGGGAGCGTTTCCCGCGGCTCCGATCGACCACTGTCCATCGTTGAGCGTATCGAGCAAGCTACCCACCTCGACCCAGTTCGTGCTCTCCCCAGCGGCAACGGCAAGGTTGAGCGGCTTCCAGCTGCGAAGATGAATCCAAAACGGAGAGTGCTCGGTGCCACTCGGAACCGTGAGCTTCAGCGGACCGGCATGGTTTCGAACCTTGAGATACACGTCGCCTGCCTGCGTCAGAAGCCCATCGAGAGGGAGGTAGCCTTCCTTCTGGATCCGGTGATCCACGTCGGCCTCGTCGCTCGTGAGCATCACGAGATCCACGTTGCGTCGGGCCGCCGCCTCCGGCTGATCTGCGGCGATCAGGGTGAGCCGGGCGATTCCGGCCTCGAGGTCCACGCCCGCATCGCGCCCTTCCCACACGATGGAGTCGGCGTCGCCCCACGGCTGCGGCGATTCTTTCCTGAGGCCTGCTCCGAACGGCCAGATCTTCACGTTTTCGCGAGCGCCGTACAACCGGTCGAGCAAGGGTTTACCCCGCTGCTCGATGCGCAGACGAAACTGCGCCTCGAAACGGTACGGAGCCTCGTAGCGCACGAGGGCGAGGTAGCGTGCGGTTTCGGGGATCACGACGTCGATCGAAGCCGCCGTTTCGGGGCCGTGCTCGGGCGCGCCGAGGTAGGCCTGGCGGCTGAGAAAGCAATCCGCCAGCGTGCCGGCGAAATAGTTCGTCCCGTACGGGAGGGCCCGCCACCCGGGGCTCTCCACGCGGAACTCCTCGGCTTCCGCAATGACCATCCGGTCGGTGACCGGTCGAACGGGTTCGCCGTCCCGCCGAAACGCCTGCGCTTCGACCACGGGGTCCTGCGCGGGCGGAGCAGGGGGCGCAGCCTGCGCGGGGAGGGGAGGGCCTAGCGCCGTGACCTGCGGAGGAAGGGCGGGCTGCGCGGGAAGCGACGCCCCGAGCGCCGTCACATGCGGAGGAGGCCGAGACGCGCTGCAAGCGACCGAGCACAACACCGCTCCCGCGAGCGTCAACTCGGTCGGCGTGCGCTTCCCCAAATGCTCGCGAGTCTCACCCTGGCCAACGGCGCGGCGCTCCTCGCTCTTGGCGTAGGCCCGAGCCACGATCCCACCATCATGCACGGCTTGACCGCGCCGCTATGCCCGGCCATCGTCGGTAGACGCCGAGTTCGACCTCCACGGCGCAGGCGGTCGCGAGCGCACGAAGGCGGGGTGTCACCGTGTCCGCGGCGGCCCGAGCGAGCAACCGTATGCCCAGCGAGTCGG
>DASPUY010000145.1:0-4796 GCA_035622655.1 Polyangiaceae bacterium | reverse complement strand
TACGTGCTGCGAATTCTGGATACTGATCGCAAGATCATGGTGCCTGTGGTGAATGCCGGAGCAGTGGGGCTCAGGCAAGTCATCTGCGAGCCGGAGATTCGGGAAATTTTCGATATTCTCAGAGAGCGGACCATCGCTTTCGACAATCAGACGTGGAACCGCCGCTATCGCGGCTTCATGGACAAGATCAAGACCGGTTCGATTTACGACGTCGCCGAGGTGCTTCGGGATCTTTACCGGCTCAAGACCGATAAGCAGTTGAGCTTCGGTGAGCGTCGAATGCTCGATACGGCGCGGTCGCTCATTGTCAAAGAAATCGCGATTGCCAGAGGGCAGACCGAAGACCACGTGAAGGCCGAGATCGAAGCCATCTTCATCTCGAACTGAGCCGGAAAGGCGCGGCCCGACGCGAACGGGCCTGCGTGCGCAGGTCCCGCGGCCCGTCCGCGGGTCGCTTCGTCAGGGTCAGGGTACGGTGTCCTGAAGGATACCGAAATCCCATACTTCGCCGGCTTCTCGAAGCCCTGCGACCGCAATCTCGACGCGCTTCAGGAGGTCCCCGCTCGAAGTCGTGGAGCCCGCTTGAACCCCGACGGCCACTCGGCCCGGCCATTGCCAGACGCGCGCCGCGACCACGCCATCGATGTCGTAAATTCGCTCGAGCATGCGGCGCATGCGCGGCGACAGGTCTTGCTTTTCGGCCGGGTTCGTCGCCATGCGCCCGACGGGGGTAACACGCACCGGCCGGGCGCTCAAGAAATCCCCCGGAGGCCGGTGTGCCGCAATGAGCCAACCCGGATCTCGCAGGCGCGACCTGAAACCGCAAAAGCTGTCTGCCATCGCGACTTTCTGGCGAAAGATGCCAACTGGCACCAGCCGTGCTTTCTTTGCTGCGGGGTCGAATGGGCTGCGCACAGATTGTGCCGAGGATGCGACGCGCCATCGCGGGGGTGGTTCTCTGCGCGCTGGGCTGTGCGTGCGACCTCAGTCCGCAGCCGCTGCCTCCGGGAGGCAGCAGCCTCTCGTCGTCCAATGGCAACGGCAACAGCAACAATGGCCAGGCCGCCAACCCTACCGGTGCCGAGACGGCGGGTTCGACCTCGGAGAGCACCTCGTCTTCGACCGCAGGCAGCGGCGGATCGGCAGCGGCATCCACGGCTTCGGAGACCGACGCGGCTCTCGAAGCGGGGCCGACGCCGGACGCGTCGGGCGATGCGGCCACCGCACCGGCGGACGGGGGAGGACGCGGCGGATGCCGTCGCGAATGAATGCGGCGACGGGAGCGACCTCGGGACCGAAGGAGGGTGCGGAGACGGGGCAGCATGGACCGGGAAGGCCGACGGCGACGCTCCAGGCGACGCTGCGGACGTCGCCGAATGAAGCGGATCGTCGCCGGATGGCCACGACGCGGCCTTTGGCTCGCGGCCTTCGCCCTGCTCGCCGCGCGGGCGGTCGCGGGGTGCGATCTGACGCCACAACCGCTGCCGCCCGTTCCGACCGAGAGCAACGCCGCGGCCAGTGGCCCCACCTATTCCGTGGCGGAGGACGCCGCCGCGCCTCCGACGACGGGCGGGTCGGTCACCCTCGACGCCAGCCTCGCGGTCGTGGCCACCGACGGCGCCATCGGAGCGTCCGCCGATGCCTCGTCTGCCGGAGGGTCCTCGTCCATGGGTGACAGCGGACCTGGGGCAGACGCGGCCATCGACGCGGCCAACCCCGACGCCGCGAGCGACGGCGCGACCGACGCGGCCAACCCTGATGCGGCAAGCGACAACGCGACCGACGCGACTTCCGACGCGGAGTCCGACGTCGACGCGACGTGGTGACTGTGGGCCATCAGCCCGATTGAACGATCTCGAAGACGGTCGGGCCGGAAACCGGAGGCGCGACGGGCGGGCGCTTCAGGGTCTCTCGGTGGTCATGTACTCGTCGAGCACGTTCACCGTGAAGTCGGCAAGGATGCCGTCGGCGACACGCAGCCGGCGCGACAGGTCCCGGGCGATGTTGAGAACGATCAAGGCATAGGACTTGAGGTCGGAGCGGTAGAGCGCGTCCATGTCCTCGCTCGTGATTTTGGCGAGCCGCGATGGCGCAAGCGCCCGCACCGTGGCCGAACGGGGTTGCATGTCAATCATCGACATCTCCCCAAAACAGTCCGAAGGACCCAGGATGGCGACCCTCGTGTCGCGACCGCGACGGCTTCGCCGCGAGACCTCCATCTCGCCCTCGAGCAGGACGTACATCTCGCGAGCGCCGCGGTCCCCCTCCCTGAAAATCGTGTCTCCGGGACCGGCCCGCAGGAGCTTGAGAGCGCCGGCAAGGCGCCCGAGCACCTCTTCGCTGAGCGCACCGAAAAGACCGATCTCGCGCAGCACGGCGCTGGTGAGCGGGGGTTCATTGCCCTCACGCGGCGCGATCTTCGGTGAATTGGGTATCATCGCGCCACCAGTATACGTTCCGCGGAACCGGCGAGCTGCTCAAACGAGAGTCTTGGTAAAAACGATCCGCCGGCGGCCGGGTCCCGCGTAGTCGTCGACCTCTTGCAGATTCCAGCCGAGCGCCAGGTGGAACCGGATCGAGCCCTCGTTGCCCGGCGTCGTGATCGCCTTCATCCGGACGCAGTGACTCTCCCGGCACTCGTCGGTGAATCGGTCGTAGAGCAGCCTGCCGACACCGCGAAGCCGGTAGTCCGGATGGATCCCGACCAGATGCACGTAGCCGCAGGTGAACGAGGCCGGCTCCGAATGCGCGGTTGTGCCTGCCGACCCGGCGGCGACGAAGCCGAGCAGGAACCCGATCATCTCCGGGCCCTGCTGCACGACGAGGGCATGCTTGCCGAGCTCGTAGAAAAAAATCGGGTGCGCGAACGTGCTGATCGGTCCGCCCCACCAGTGATCGATGACCTCGACGATGCGATCGAAGTCGCCCTTGGCGACGCGCCGAACGTTCATGAGCGCCTCCAGCGTCGTCGGTTTTGGAGCGAGGCGCAACCGTGGCCCTACCGGTTCCGGCGACAGGGCCCGGGCGAGAGCGCCTGCGCTGGCCTACGCTGGCCTGCGCTCCAAAGTGCGAGGGATACCTTGACGGCGGACGAACCTTCCGTCACGTGGTTGGTAGTGTGAGCGTAGAGTGAGAGTGAGCGTGGAGTGACCGTCCCCCTCGACAGCGGGCTCCTCGTAGCCCCATCGATCCTCTCTGCGGATTTCGGCCGTCTCGCGGAAGAGGTCCGCGCGGTCGAAGCGGGGGGGGCGGACTGGATTCACGTCGACGTGATGGATGGTCGATTCGTGCCCAACATCACCCTGGGACCCGCGGTCGTCGCGGCCGTTCGCGCGGTCACGGCGCTGCCGCTCGACGTGCACCTCATGATCGTGGAGCCCGAGAAGCATCTCGACGACTTCGCGAACGCTGGAGCGGACGTGCTCAGCGTGCACGTGGAGGCGGTCACCCATTTGCATCGGACGCTGCAGCACATACGTCACCTCGGAAAGCGAGCCGGGGTCGTGCTGAATCCGGCCACAAGCGAGGACACCATTCGCTACGTGCTCACCTCGACGGACGTCGTGCTCGTCATGAGCGTCAACCCCGGGTACGGTGGTCAGGCATTCATCCCGGACGTGCTTCCCAAGGTGCGGGCGATCCGGCAAATGATCGACCGATCCGGGCTGCCCATCGCGCTCGAGATCGACGGAGGCGTTGCGCACGACACCGCTGCGCTCGTCACGGAGGCCGGCGCCCGCGTGCTCGTGGCCGGGAGCGCCGTCTTTTCGCATCCGCCCTACGTGGACGCCATCGCGACGTTGAGGAGCGAAGGTCAGCGTGGCATCGGCCTGGCCGCCCCCCGGGCCGCCGGCAGCGATGGCTGGACCGACGAATGCCAGCCATGACCTGCGACCCCACGGCCAAGGGCCTTGCCGCCGTCGCGCTTTTTCTGGGCGCGTGTGCCTCGAGCACGCCTCCGCCGGTTGCGACGGCGGTGCACCCGCCGCCCTCCAGCTCGACGCCGCCTCCGGTCGGGCCCAGCCCCGCCCCGCCCCCCGCCCCGGTCGCGAGCTCGGTCGCGCTTGCCCCTGCGGCCAGCGGTCCCGACCTTTCGGTTTCGCCTCCCCCGCAAGCTCCTCCGGAGACACGCGAATCACGGCTCGTCGCACGCATGCTCCGGCGAGTCGAAGTGGCGCGCGGGCTTGCCTCGAGCAAGTCGGTTCCTGCACAGAGGCTCGCGCGTGACGAGCTCATTGCACGCGTCAAAGACCATGTCTCGCGCGAGCTGCCGCCGGAGGCGATCCGCGACGAGGGGCTGGCGCTCCAGCTGTTCGGCTTCCTTCCGACGCACTTCGACTACGAGGCGGCCGAGTACCGACTGCTCGAGGAGCAGCTCGCCGGATATTACGAGCCAGCAGACCAGACGATGTACATGGCGAGCGATCTCGGTGACGACGAGGCCACGGCCACGCTTGCGCACGAGCTGGTCCACGCCCTGCAGGACCAGCACTGGGACCTGGAGAGCCGGTCCAAGTACCATCCGGGCGAGGGCGATCGCTCCGAAGCCGTCAGCGCGCTCGCGGAGGGCGACGCGACGAGCGCGATGTTCGACGTCATGATCGCGCGGGCCGTGCCCGGTACCCGGCGTAGCGCGGCCGAGATTCCCGACGAAGTGTTCATCCAGCAAATCCGAAATGGGATGAGCCAGGGTCCCGGAGCCGACGCGCCGCGGATCATGCGGTCCTCGCTTGCGGCCCCGTACATTTACGGGACGCTCTTCATCAACGCGTTGCGGCGCCGGGGTGGATGGTCCG
>DASPUY010000144.1:0-11779 GCA_035622655.1 Polyangiaceae bacterium | reverse complement strand
TGCGGATCGACGCGGTTGTGGAAGCCGAACTGCCAGGCGGGAACGGGAGGAGGCATGGTCGGACGAGCGGTTGTTCGAGGAACGGCACCCGTTGGCTAGCGGACGGCAGCCGGGTTTGCACGCGGCATGCATCCGGCCGCTCGGTGGCGTCGCCGCGTGGCTCGCGGTTACGGTGCACCCTGCAGGGCGGTCCAGGCGCGGAGCGCCTCGATGTCGGTGAGCAGGCCCCGCACGGACGCCTTCGAATCGACGATGGCCAGGGTTCGCGCCCGGCGCACCGCGAGCATTTCCACCGCCTCGTGGAGCGTGCAGCGTTCGTCGATTGCGAGGGCGTGACCGACGGCGAGATCGCCGACGCGCATCGTCCAGGTGAGGCGAGGCGGCAGCCCGCTCTCCTCGAGGCTCACGCGCGAGACGAAGCCGCAGAATCGTCGGTCCACGTCGACGACCGGAAGCCCCCACGGCGCCTCCGGCAGAATCGACTGGACGGCCCTCGCGCACACGTCGGCGACGACGCAGGTGAATCCAGCGCTGGCCACGGCGCCGACCTCCGGGTTCGTGGTCTTGCGTACGAGCTCGGACACCGGCGGGCAGCAAATGACGGTAGTGTCCGAGATGGCCCGCGCGTGGCCGCACGCGAGGCAGTCCTTGGCATCGATCGTTCTTCCCTCGGGAGGACAGAACACGAGGTGATCCCGTGCACGAGATCGATCGCGCGCGATCGTTTCGCGCGCGTAGATCGGTAAGCGCACCACGGGCCTCTGCATCCGATCCATCCTCTCGCTTGTCGGACACAGCATTGCTCATGCCGCACGAATCGTCCATCTTCGCGGAGTCACTCGGGTTTCAGCACGAGTCGATGATTCTGGCGATTCCGAAAGACGCTTTGCGGCAATCCGAACCAAGCAGGGAGCACATTGTCGGCGCGCGCGTTGCTTGAAAGCCGCGCATGTCACTTCAGATCACATTCCACGGATTGCCGCACTCCGATGCCGTCCAAGAGTACGTTCACAAGCGGGCCGCAAAATTGGACACGCTTGCCGAGCGCATCACCGCGTGCCGGGTCGCGCTGGAAATGCCCCATCGGCACGCGCGGCGCGGTGGCCATTACCGCGTTCGCATCGCGGTGACCCTGCCCGCCGGCGAAGTCGTGGTGTCCCGGTCGCCCGACGCGGCGAGAGCCTACGAAGACCTCTATGCGACGATCAATGCGGCCTTCGACGAGGTGGGTCGCAGAGTGCAGGACTTCGTGCGGCGTCGGCGTGGTGACGTGAAGAGTCACTGAGGGACGCACCGTGCAGAAGCTTCGCCCGCTGCGCACGTCTTGCGCCAGCTCGGTGGCTGTGTTCTTTGTGGCGCGGTTGTAGGCGGAGCGGCGTCCGCGCCTTCGCCCCTGCCTGCTGGGCCGGCGTGAGCTGGCGCGGCCGCACTCGGTGTGCGCGCCGACGGTGGCGAGCCAATCACAGGGTCGCGAGGGGAACGAGACCCGCCACCGCGAGGCCGCCGAGGAGAGCGAGCGCGAGCCGTCCCGTGGCGCGATCGCCGAACGCTCGCGCATAGAGCCCTTTGGTCACGTTGTTTGCCGCAGTCGCCACCACGATGGCAGTGGCCGCGACGTGCAGCAGCTCTCCGTGCACTTGCCATTGCACGACGCCGAGCACGAACGGATCGACGTCGCTGAGCCCCATCAGCGCCGCCAGAGCATAGAGCCCGGCGCGCCCCACGTACTCGGTGGCCAGCCGCGTGAGGACGATGACGACCAGGAACGCCGCGCCGAAGACGAAGGCGGGGCGGAGCTCGAGCGGATTGTTCGGCACTCGAAGTCCTTGCGCCCGGTGGTCTCCCTGCGGGAGACGCAGCGCGAGCGCGACTCCGCCCCCGATTGCCGTGAGAGCCAGCGCACCGAATCCCGGTACGAGCACCCGCGCAAGCCGACCGTCGAAGAGCGCCACCAGGACAATCATCCTCACGTACATCACGCCAGACGCGGCGAGGATGCTTCCCGCATAAAGCCGAGGTGCATCGGCACCCGTCGCTTGCCTTGCCAGCACGATCGTGGTGGCGGTCGACGAATACGCGCCGCCGAGCAGCGCCGTCAGCAGGACGCCGCCTCTCTGCTGAAGCCACTTCTGCAGTACGTAGCTCGCGTACGAGAGGCCGCTGACTGCGACGAGAACGAGCCAGGTGCGAAATGGATTGATCTCGAACCGCGTGAACGACCGGTCGGGCAGGACCGGCAAGATGACGATCGCCAGGACGAGAAACTTCGCGAGCGCGGTCACTTCGTCGCGGCCGACCCGCTCCGTCAGCCTCTCCAGGCCGGCCCGCAGCTCGAGCAAGAGCACCGCGATGACGCCGAGCGCCACCGCGAGCCAGTAGGCGCCGGCGTGAACCAGGCCGCCGGTCAGGTAGGTCAGGAGGCCGCAAAGCTCGGTGGCCGCGCCTTCTGCCGGCTCCGCCTGCACCTTGTGCCAGTACGAAATGGCCATGAGGCCGCCGATGACGACGAAGCCGACGGCCAGCGACAGCGCGCTTTCGCCCGAGAGCCGTGCGAGTCCGTAGCCGACGAGGCCAAGCAGCGGGAACGTTCGAATGCCGCCGAAGACGTAGTGAGTGGCTTGCGCCTTGTGCCCCTCACGCTCGATACCGACCAGGAGCGAAATGAAGAGCACGAGCGCGAGCTCGAGGAACTGGTGCGAGATCGCGTCGGTGAGCACTCAGGGCATGGTAAACGCCCCCGCAGCCGTGCGCTGGGCCGGTGCATACCTCGCGTAGACACCGCTGCCGATCGGCTCGATGGCGATCCGGTTCCTCCCGTCGGCCTTTGCGCGATAAAGGGCCCGGTCGGCACGCACGATGCCGGCGCGCACGGAGAGGTCGGAGTCGGCGATGCAGCGCGCGCCGGAATTCGCCTCGGGCACGGCTCCTCGCATCGACCCATCCCGGTCGGGCGTGATCGCCGCGAGCCCGATGCTCACTGTGACGACCGGCGATGTCGCGTCCGGTGCCTGAGGCAGGGCGAGGGCTTCGACGGCGCGACGCGCGCGGTCGAGTGCCGCCAAGGCGCTCTCCGGAGTCTGCTCCGAGAGCAGCACCAAAAACTCCTCCCCGCCGTAACGGTACACGCGGTCGGCCTGTCTCAAGCTCTGGCTGATCGCCTGGGCGATGCGACGCAGGGCCTCGTCACCGGCAACGTGCCCGAAGTGATCGTTGTAATGCTTGAACTGGTCGACGTCGCACATGGCAACGCAGACCTGACGCCGGTAGCGGAGGACTTCCGCCTGCAGCGCGTCCACGTCCTCTTCGAGCCGAAGACGGTTGGCGACACCGGTCAGGGCGTCGACTCGAGCGGATCGGAAGATCGCTTGACTGTCACGGCGCAGCCCCACCGTTTGCGCCGCAAGCACCCGGTAAGCGCCGACGACCCGCCCCGCGGCGACGAGCTGTGCCTCGAGCTCGTCGACGTCGATCGGCTTGACCAGACATGCGTCCGCTCCCGCCCGCACGGCCGCAACGACCTCGCGTCGGGTCGCATCGCGGTCGCTGGTGGAGAGCAAGTAGGTGTAGGTGCTTCGATCGAGGGAACGGACCTTCCGGTGGAATTCGGTGCCGTCCAGGCCCGAGGCGTTCCAGTTGCTGATGATCACGTCGGCTCGGTGCGCCGCGTGAAGGCGGAGCGCCTCACACCGACTCGAAGCGAGCCGGCAGCGATGACCCAGCGCACAAATCGCATCGCAAAGTGAAGTACGAGCGATTTCGTCGTCCTCGACGACGAGCACCTCCAGCGCGCGGAGCCCGCCTTCGTGGGCGGCATCGTCGGAAATCATCGCTGCATCAGCCATCGCCGTCCTCGGCTTGCAACGATGCAGGCATTGTGCCTATTCCTGAATGGTTACAGATCGGCCGGATCTCGGCCGCCGCTTGGGCATCTCGACCTCATGCAGATTTTGCACTCGAGCGACGCGAGTGTGCGCGCGATCTTCGTGATCGCCTCGATGGCGTTCGCCTCCGGGTGCGAAGAGCAGCGTGAGGTGCCGTCGCCAGCGCCCACCTTTGAAGTGGACGTGGCCCCGATCCTCAGCAGCCACTGCGTGTCGTGTCATGGGGACAGCAGCCCGGCGGCGGGTTGGAGCGCCACGTCGTTTCTGGGCGTCATCGCCTGCGTCGCTCCCTCGGGGGCACCGGCCACGGTGCCCCAGAATGGATCTGCGCCGATCCTCGAGGCGCTGGCGACGACCCCCCACCAGGGCCTTCTTTCACCGACCGAGCAGTCGACGCTCGAGGGATGGGTGAGGGCAGGCACGCCGGAGTTTGCCGGCGGAGTCCACGATCCCGGCATTGCCAATCCGCGGTCGACGGCGTTTCACGGCGCGGCGCTGCGTGCCGTGAGGTGGGCGCCGATGCTCGACGGCACAGATCCGAACGCTTGCGGCCGGTGTCACGAAGGCGCTCCTTCCACTCCGCCGGGCGTGACGTCGCCGGCGCCCGGCGCGCCCGCCTGCACGAGCTGTCATGACCAGGCGGGCGGGGCCCTCGCATGCAGCACGTGCCACGGCTCGGGCAGCGTCGCGTACCCGCCCCGCGATCCGTGTTTTTTCCCGGCGGACGCCGCCAATGCCGGCGCGCACGCCCCACACGCCGAGCCGTCTCGGATTCTCTCGTCCGGAACCCCATGTTCGACGTGCCATCCCGTGCCCGGCAGCCCCGTCATTTCGGGCTTTCACGGCGACGGTACGGTCGAGATCATCTTCAACCCGAGCGTGGTCGTCGGCGAGGCGAGCTACGAGGCGGGCACGCAGACGTGCGCGGTCTACTGCCATGATCAAGGAGGCGCCCGACCGCGCCTGGCCTGGAGCGAGACGACGCCCGTGGCCTGCGGCGACTGTCACGCCTCACCGCCGAGTGGCCACTACATCGGCCCCTGCACCAACTGTCACATCGAAGCGAATGCCGCCGGGACGGCGCTCAGCGGGGGGCCCCTTCACCTCAATGGGCGAGTGGACCTCGGCAACGGCAGCGGTCTCTGCGGCGCTTGCCACGGCGTCGGCGACAGCCCCTGGCCACCCTCCATGGTGCATGCCGCACATCAAAATCCGACGATCACCGTCCCGATCGAGTGCACGAGCTGTCATGTCGTCCCCACCACGATTCTCGACCCGGTCCACCTCGACGGTACCGTGCAGGTGACCTTTTCGGGCCTGGCGACGGCGCGCGGCGCGCTGCCGATCTGGGACGGCGTGCGCTGCACGAACGTCGCCTGTCACGGCGCCAACCTCGCCGGTCCCGCGGCCGTTCCCGACTGGGACGATACGTCCGGAGCTCAGGCGAAGTGCGGTGCATGCCACGGGATCCCTCCGCCGCAGCACACCCCGTCGACCGACTGCAACCGTGGGGACTGTCACGGCTCGGAGGTCTCGCTCGATCCGGATGGCATGCCGACGATCACCGACGCGGGTCTTTCGCTCCACATCGACGGCATCATCGAATCGGCCCGGTGAGTCGCTCACGACGACCCCCCGGCCGCGTAGGCGATGGCGCCTGGCGTCTGCGCATCCAAGGCCGGGGCGGGCTCTTCCCCTCGGGCGCTCTTCAACGCCTCGCCGCTCGCCGGAGCTCGAGCGGCGAGCCGCGCCGCCACGGGCAGGTAACGCAAGTCGAGCGTGCAGTCGGCCACGGCGCCGCGGGGTGGCTTGACCCCGAGCCCGACTTCGGTGGCGCGAAGGCGCCGGGAGGTGCAGCGGGCCGTGCGCCTGGCGGCCGCCTGCGCAAGGTCCGGCGGTAGCCCGTCGTAGGCGATGCCGTCCGGTCGCCATTCATGGATCGTGATCTCCAGCGCGTCGGATTGCGATGGATCCACCAGATGCAATCGCAGTGGCGCCTGGCTGCCCAGCGTCGGATGCAGCCCCCGCGTGGGAACGAAGCTCCGGTAGCGCAAGCCGAGCAATCGGACCGGCCCGCGCTCGTCCGATTCGGTGCGCAGGGGCAACTCGATTCCGCAAGCGCGCAGCTGCAGGGCCTCGAGCGCGGCGATCCGGTCCGACGCTTTGGGTCGTATCGACAGCTCGATCCGGCTGCTGCTCGCATCCACGAGCCGCGAGGTCCCGTGCTGGACGCTCGCGTCGCCGACGAGCGGCCAGAACTCGCGCGCGCGGCGGACGGTCAGCGTGACTTCTCCGCAATCGATCGAGGTCCAGAAGTCGCCCTGATCGGCCCTCAGCTCCGCGCGAAGCAGGGGAGCGAGCGGCAGTCCCGCCGCCTCCAGATCCGCGAAGATGCCTCGGAGGTCTGCCTCGAGGTAAAAGGGCAGCGCGAAGCGGTCGTGCAGCGTCGCGCCCCAGTTGACGAGGTCGCTCTCGTCGTCTCTGGTCATCAGCATCGCGAGGATCGCGCGAAGCATGGCGGCCAGCGCAGCCGCACGCTCGGGCGTATGCTGCATCCGGAATGCGCGAAACTCGACGAGCCCGAGCTGACCTCGCCCGGGTTGATACGCGTTCCAGAGCTTCTCCACGTTGATCTCGGCCCGGTGGGCGTTGCCCACCGGATCCGTCAACGACGGGGCGAGCGCGAGCCACAGCGTCGTCGGGTCCGGGGACTCTTCGCCTTCGATCAACGCCAGCGCGAGCTTGAGCTCGTTGAATGCATCCATGCCGTGCTCGTCGGGGCGGACCGACTGTCCGGATCCTCCGATGTAGTCGTGGGCAAAGAAATAAGAGAGGGAAGGGTGCCGTTGAGCGTACCGGAGAAGGCGCGGCAAAAGGTGCGGCTGGACGAGGAAGGGACTTCGCTCCGGGCATGATCCGCCGAACGTGATCTGACCGCCTCCTCCGGAGTCGGCGACGGTCCCGTTGTAATGCAATCGGTACGGAGCCAGCCCCACGGCTGCGGCCGCGGTGTAGGCCCGTCGATTGTCTCGCAAAAATCCCAGCACGCTCGGGTGCGGGGCCATGTTGACCTCGACGACGGCGGGGTCTGGAGTGATGGTCGTCCAGAGGACGCTCTCGTCCACCGGTGGAGCAAAACCTCTGAGGACGAGAGAGTGCAGATTGAGCGCGCGTGCGGCCTCCGAAATACAACCGAGGAACGCGACGAACAATCGCACCGCCCCGAACGTGGGGAGCTCGACGCACGGGACCTCTCGTCCGGCTTCGTTCACGCTCGACACGATCAGCAAATGGATGCCTTCCGCCGCAAGGCCGTCGTGCAATCCGGTGTCCGGGATCGCGCCGTCGTGAATCGACGGCCGCCAGAGGCGCGCGTCCCCGAGGGACGGAGGCAGTCGAACGCTGCGATCGCGTGCCACCACGATGCGCCACTCGCCTTCCGATCGAAAGGCGACGCACGGAAACCCGCACCGGGTGAAGCTACCCTCGAGGTAGGAGCGAAATGCGCTCAGGTCGGTCTCGCCGCCGATGGCGGCGTGCGAGAGGAGCGGGTCCGGAGGGCCCAGCCAGAGTCCCTGCCCGCTCCGGCGTCCGTAAAGGCCAAGGCTCCAACGAGGGGAAGGCTCCCCGGGATATTGCCGGCCGATGGTGCGCAGGACCGCGCAACCCGGGTGCTCGCTCGCGAGGTGCGAAAGGAGGCGTTCCGCACGTGTTTTCTTGTCTCCGCCGAGAGCGGCCGTCACCCACTCCGACGCGATCGAGTAGCGGTCCGTGAAGGTCGGCTCATTGCCGAGCCAGATGTCGATCCCCAGTCGAGAGACCGCGGCATCATGCGCCGCGATCGCAAGCTCGAAATCGCCATCGTGCTTCATGATGCCACTTCGCGTCCCTTGCGCCTCGTCGACCGGTGCCCGCTCGGCCCTGCACGTTGCCGCCGGAGCGTAGCTTTTGCATCACATCGTAGAAAGCGCGCTAACATCCACGGCCGACCGCCGACGTCCGCACCCGGAAGGTGTCGTGTGCGACGGGGCCGATGTGAAATACCGCTGCGGCCTCCGCGAGTCGAGCGCCGAACTCCGCGCCGGCCAAAGGTTTCCGGTTCATTTCTGAGTTTCGACACAGACATGTCAAATTGATTGGTAGTATGCGCCGGCACTTTGGGCGGCCGGAAGCATGGCTCGTCCCCTTGTGTTGTCTTTGCACGGAGGCACCCCCATGGATATGGAACGGCACGTAGGACTGACTCCGGAAGGAGCCGTGGCGGCGCACGACCGTAAGGCATTGGCGCGGGCCATCGCATTCAAGCTCTCGGCCATGGGACTGCACGTTCCGGACGGTGTGGGCGACGCGGATCTTCTCGAGCTCGGGCGCGATCTGTTTGCGCGCTACCGCGAGCAAATGCGGCTGTTGAGCGATCATCTGTGCCCCGTCGACAGACGGATTCAGACGTTCATCGACGCCGTCTGCGCGCCCCTGCAACTGCCTTTCGCGGTGCGCCTGCCGGCGACGACACTCTTGCTCGACCGCTTCGGCCTTGCCCGCGAGCTGTCGCTTCCGGTCGGCGCCGACGAATGGCAGAGCGATATCGTGAGCAGCTACCGGCTGGACAACGGCGTCCTGCACAATCCCCTCAACGACCGGCGTACGACGCAAGGGGTCTTCCACGTCGCGGAATTCGGTTTGCCGGTTCCGGGCGACAAGATCACTGTTCCTCTCCTCACCTACGCGCACCTCTTGCAGGAGGCGCTGAAACCGCCGCCCTCCCTGCTCCGCCTTCCGTACGCCGCGCAGTGGCCCGTCCCCGTCGAGCTCATGGCCTCGCTCCTGCTGCGGCCTCTCGTTTGCCCCGCAGTGCCGAAGGTGTCTTTCGAAAAACGGATGGAAGTCCGGTTTTTCGCCCCGGGAGGTTTGGTCTCGAATCTCGATTTCGTCGAAAGTATTTTCGGCAATGCCGGAGATCCCACGTTGCCGGAGAACGACGCCGCGCTCGACGTCGATCACTGGACGGGGCACACCGGCTGCGTCATCCTCGCCCCGCACCTCGTTCGCCTTCGGAAGAAGGACGTTGGGCTGCCGCACGTCTCCTACGCGACGGAAGCGCAGAAGCGCGACGGAATGTGCTGGAACGATCCCGCCGAGCTCTACAACGACGGTCGGGCATTCAAGGTGATGGCCCGCAGCATGGATGGCGTCATGGTCACGGTGCTGGCGGACAACTATTTCGGTTATTGCAAGAAGGAAATCAAAACCCAGATAAGCTTCAGCGCAAATCTCTACGGCCTGGCCGAAGAAGAGCATGCCGGCGGAGCGCTCGCATTCGCAACGCAGAGTCTCGGCGAACGTTTCGTCCCCGAGCGGCTTGCACTGAGTGGTCCGCGCTTCGCCGAGGCTCTCGAGCGGCTCGGCGATCGTGTGACCGTCCATCCCAGCGGTTGCGCCACCGACAAGGTGTTTCCCGAGATCCATTACGTGCCAGAGGACGTCGAGATTCATCTGAGAACGCAGGACGTGAAATGGCGCGCCGGCGGTCAGGAGCACCACATCAAGCTGCTGCCGGGTCACCATTACGTCCATCCGAGCGGATACCGGGTGAGAATGGAAAAGCACCCGGCGGCGCCGAGCTGGCGGCTCATCGGCACCGCCCCCGAGGGGACCTTTTGTCACAAGCCGTGCACGGTTTCGGGAGGAGGAAAATCCGAAATCAGCAAGAGTCTGACGGATGCCGTGATTTACGGACCGATCTACGTCAAGGACATCGAAAGGGATCTCGCCCTCGTCGAGACCATCTTCAACAGGGATTATCGCGAGGCTCTCCGGCCCGAGCGACGTAGCTCGGTCGACAATTCTCGACCGCTGCTGTCTCCCGAGCGCTCGCTCGGGTCCGTCGTCAAGCTGTTGACGCCGAGTCGCGACGAGTTCACGCCGGAGTACAACGGCTGGCTTCAGGCGCTCCCGAATTACATCCGCGCGCTGGTCTTCGTGGTCAAGCGCTTCTATCAGCCCGAATGGGGTACCGACTGGAAGCGCCATTTCGTCGTCGACATCATCAACGGGGCGCCGGGACACGAGCTCCGGCACGACGGCCGGAAGCTCGTCGGCAGTTACTTGAGAGTTGGTCTTCTCCAAAGCGGAGCCTGGCGAACGTACAAGCTGAGACAGGATTTCGTCGCCGCGGACAAGGTCCAGATGGAGGACGACATCAGCGCTTCCGTCGTCGTGCCGGCCCGCGCTCTCTTCGGGCTTCCCGCCGAGTACGAAGGGCACCCGAGCTTGAAGCTTTCGGAAAACTGCGAGTTTCGCTTGTTCCAGCGACCCGACGACGCGATTCACCCCGGGTTCGACCGCCAAACCGAGGAGGACATGTCCGGCCGCGGTCTGTTCTGCTCGAATTTTCAGTCCCTCACCCCGGCCGACGGCAAGAACATCGTCGAAGACGTCGCTGTGCACGAAGCGTTCTCGGACCCCATGCGCTTTCACACTGCGCGCAACGCGAAGCGCGAGCACGGCTTCTTCGTCAACTCCGCAAAGCCCCGCATGGTGGACGGTAAACCGAGCAAGAATCCGCGGTATTTGCAGCTGCGCCCGGACGTGGCGCGGCCTCGTGACCGCCACCTGGCCGAAGTGAGCGCGCGTCTGCACCGGCGCATCGGCCCGTCCGACCCCGTGATTTTTCCAGTCATCAGCGTTCTTTCGGGAAGGCGCAACAATCCCCCCGACGGCGCGATTCGACCCCTGTGCGTCTACGGGCCCATTCACTATCAAGAGCTGCCCGAGCTCTTCATGGACTACATCTGCTCCGTGACCGGCAAGTCGCCGAGCACCACCGGAGCCGGTACCGAAGGGGCGCTCACCAAGGGTCCCTTCAACGCGATTTGCGCCACCGCGGATCTCAACAACGCTTTCGTGTCGATGCTGTTGACGGGCTATGCGGGCTTCAGCTCCGCTGCAGGCTACATCGGTCCGAACTTCCGCGTGGACCACGACATCAGCTTGCTGGTCCCCGAGGTCTGGTGCCGTATGTTCCCCCACGAGCGCGAGCCGCATCGGCTCATCCGGGAAGGGCACCTCGAAAAACTCCAGGACTTCGAGCACAAAGGAAAGACGGTGCTCGCCAGCCGTCTTGGGTACCGGATCACGGCGAGCTTCGTCCATACCTTCCTGGGGCGCGTGTTCGACAATCCGGCCGACGTGCTCACCGAGGAGGCGTTGAGGCCCGAGACGCAGAGCCTGGACGTCTTCGCCGACGGCATCGACAACATCGTCGACGCCCAGCGCCGTGTCGCGGCGCTCTACTTCGAGGACGGGAGCATCGAGGATGCGTGTCCTCCGCTCAAGGCGCTGCTTCACGTCATGGCGTTCGGCCACTACAAAGGGAAGCGTATCGACGACCCCGAGCTCCGCGCTCAGTTCACCCGCGAATCGCTGCTTTCCAGCGACTGGTACGTCGAGCGGCTACGCATCAAACAGGATCGCGACATCGCGCTTTGGCAAAGACACGTTCGCTCGCTCGTGGATTTCCTCGCTCAACCCGGCCACTGGGAGGAGGCTCAACGTCTGGGCATTCCTGGGCGCCTCGGTCGAGCGAGGGCGGAGCTCGCGCGGGTGACCGCGCCCGATTATCTGGCCACGCTCCAGGGAACGATCGGTGCGGACGCCGTCCACCGGACGGACGTTTCGCACGAGGCCGTTCGGGCCCTCGGTGAGCGTGCGGTGCCCAGCGCCGGAAACGTCCACGAATACGCCGAGTGAACGCCGCTCTAGCTACGGCCTCATCGTGAGAAACGTGGGAGGGGGGCTGTCCATGACGGCGACGTACGAGTCGTAGAGCAGCTGCTGAACGTAGAGCGGATTGTGCACCCCGTAGGCGCCGCCCCTGGCGATGAGGATGTAGTTGTAGA
>DASPUY010000143.1:0-6489 GCA_035622655.1 Polyangiaceae bacterium | reverse complement strand
GCGCGACAGCCAGATGCCAAGGGCCCGGCGCGATGCGCTTCAGGGCGGAGGAACGAGCTCCTGAACGACGCGCTCCACGGCGTCGATCTCCGTGGGCGTGAGGTCGTACAGGCGATAGACGCACTGATCGATCTCGTGGTCGAGCGCCGCCGTCTGGTTGGCAAGTGCGTCACGGCGTGTCGGGTTCGACTCCGCGCGCAGTTTATGGTGCAGCTGCAGCAGCGCGTCGACCAGGTCAACGAGCCGGTCATGGATCGCTCTGGCCGTCTTATCGTCGGACGCTATTTCGCGAAGCGGAAGCGAAGCCAGCGCGCCAAGCTTGATCTGCGGGAAGGTCCGCTGACTCGCCTCGCGAATGGTTGCGAAGTAGGCGAAACGAATCAGCTTCGAGTTCAGCAGCGCGACCAGGTATCGGATGTCGACGCCATTGTCGGGAGCCCGAAGGCCGTGCAGCGTGTTCCGGAAGTATTGGGTGTGCTCGTGCGGCCCCACAATCGGGTATGCCGCGGTCTGGCGAATCAGAAACTTAGCCTGGGTATACTTCTCATCCTTGCTCTTGAAGATGCCTTCCTTCGTGTCGAGCCGGACCGCGACCTCCGGCGGCGCGCACCAGTACCTGCCGACCTGCTTTCCTTCAAGCGTGGGCAGGAATCTGCCCTTAGCCTCGGCAAGCGCAACGACCTGCTCTTTCGCCGCGGTGGTCCGGATGCCGCAGTCCGCCACGAACGGCTTGACCGAAAAGCTGCGCTCCGCGAGTTTCTTGAGCAGCGATCGGGACGGCGATTGTCCCCAGACATCGCCGGGACCGAGGGTCAGAGCCTGAACCGTACCGCCTTTTTCGACGACGTTCGTTGAGCCCCGGAACCTCTTGTCGAGGACGAACGTCAGGGCAGGCGTCGTCACCCCGCGGAAGACATGCTCGCCCCAGTACTTGACCTCCGCCAGGCCGCCGGCGGCGGCGAGGACTTTCCGGATCGAGCGATAGCCTTCGAGGTGCCCGACCTGATCGGGCACGATGAACGACACGAAGCGCCGGGAAAGAAGCTTTGCGGATCGCTCCATGAAGAGCGAATGCGCCGTCGGCCATCCGGCGCACTCGTAGTGCTTAGCAAAGTATTCGCTGAGGCCGGCCGCCCGCTCGACGACCTGGCGGCCGCCGTACGAGAGGTAGGGCGGGTTTCCGATGACGGCGTCGAAGCCGCCGGACTCGAACACCGGCCGGAACGCGGAGCGCCAGTCGAACGCGTTGACCGCGTCGTCTTCCGCTCCGAGCAAGGAAGCCGGCCGGTCCCCGTAGAAGTCAGGCCCGACCAGGGAGTTTCCGCACTTGATGTTTTTCCCGAGGTCGGGCAGCGCCCTCTCGTGGAACAGGCGCATGTTCTGGTTGACCCGTTCCTCGGTTTCACCCTCGAGTACCTTGAGCAGGAGTGACAGTTTCGTGACCTCGATGGCCTGCGCGTCGAGGTCCACGCCGAAAATGTTGCTGAGCAGTATCTCCTTGCGCTTGGCCGTAGTGAGCAGCCAGTCGCCGCGAGGTGCGCGGAAGAGCGCGGGCGTCTTTCCCTTCGCCCACTTCTCGGGGCCGCCGGCGAGGTATGCCTCACGATGCCAGTCGAGCAGGAACTGGTAGGCGCCAAGCAGAAACGATCCCGATCCGCACGCGGGGTCGAGAACCCGCAGCTTCGCGACATCCGGTGGTTTGCACCCTTCGACAAGGGGCCCGAGCGTCGCGCGGACGATATGATCGACGATGTAGGTCGGCGTGTAGTAGACGCCGCCCGCTTTTCGGACCTCCGGCTTCTCTTCGATCTTCGCCTGGTGGCCGGCGGTGAGCCGGATGATCTTTCCGAGGAACCGCTCGTACACCTGCCCAAGGATGTCCGCGGGAATTTCGGCGAAGACGTAGGGGCTCTCCGGGTAGTACAGCGCGCCGAGCATCTGACGAAGCGGCGCATCGTCGATGACGAGCGACGGCGTAAGATCGTCGGGAGTCTCGCTCCGGTCGCGCTCCTGCCGGAAGTGGAAGAGCCCGGAGTTGTACTTCTCGTCGGCGCGCTGGAATCGCTCGCAGAGCCGGGCGTAGATCCCGTCGCCCTTGAGCAGCGTCTGCAGCCGGCCGTAGTCCTCGACGCCCCGGTCCTCGCAGATGCGCAGGAAGACCAGGCGATCGATCGTCCGCTGGACCGCGAAGTTCACGTCGTGCTGGGACAGTTCCTTGTTCCGCAGCGCGATGTTTTTCGCCAGCGTCTCGCGCCAGGATTCTATCTCGGCAAGAAAGGCGTCGTCGACCTCTGTGGTCCCGCGCTTGGCCTTGTTCCCCTCGGCATAGCGATCGAACGAACCCTTCCGGATCGCGTCCGGCGAGAAGATCTTCGCGATCTCCTGCCATCGCGACGGATAGTCCCGGAACGTCATGTACAGGACGCGCGCGACCGACGCCTTGTCGCCGCGATCCGGTTTGATCCGGCAGTCGTAGACCGCGAACTCCTCGAAGTCCGTCACGATCGAGAGAGGCAGCTTGGCCGACCACGCGTAGCGGCGAAGCTGGTACGCGGGCTGGATGTCCTCCTTGATGTAGACATGCGGTTTCTTCGCTTCGACGAAGAACTTCCGCTGTCCGCCGATCCGGAAGCAGTAGTCGGGCGCTCGGGCCGAGCCCGAAACCTTGATCGCGTCCTCGTGGATGACGTCCTTATAGGCTTCCGCGTAGCCGGCCGTGTTGTTCACATCCCAGCCCATCGCCTCGAAGAACGGATCGAGGAACTCGCGTCGAACCTGTGTCTCGTTGTACCCCGGGGCCGTGTACGCCTCGATGTTGCGCTCAAACCGCTCAACGAGTTCAAGGACCGCAACGGGCGCCTCGGGTTCAGGCGATGTGGCGGGTGAAGAGGGTTCCTGTCCGTTCTTTGACATTGGCTCCGTCCTCCTCGGCGGCTGTGAAGTCAAGGCGACCAGAGGAGCGCGCCAAGATCGCGCTCAATGATCAGGGCGGCGGAGGCGACTGCGATGCGCACCTTGGATGCGCCCGATGAGAGCATGGTGGCGGGCGGGCGTCCGAGGTGAATCAGCCGGTGGTGGTTCGCGCAGATCAGGCAAAGGTTCATGATGCCGTCTGTTCCCCCGTCGCCCACATGCTCAAGATGATGCACTTCGAGTGCGGCAATGCGATCGGGCTCTGGAAACTCGTTGAGGCTTGAGCAACCTTCCACCTGGCAATGGTGCGGCCAGACAGACAGGACCCTCTCGCGCAGCGTGGGGCTGCGTTCCCAGCGCGCGTACTCTCCCCGCCGTCGCTCCGCCGGCGCCTCCACCAGGGCAGCGATTTCCGGGCCCAGGCCTAGCTGCGCGGGACTCGCTCCCGCGGGCAAGATGGCGAGGTGACCAGCGCCCGTCTCCGACACCCGGACCTTGCGCGATCGGCGGCGCGGGACGCTCGCCAGAATCCAGCGACGGAGTTCGGCGCCGTTGATGTTCGGGTTCTTCGGGTTCCTGTTGAAGTGGCCTTTGACCACCCGGCCGTGCGGAAGAACAACGGTGCAGTCCGTGTCTGTGGGGGGCAGGCTTGGAAGCTGGGACGTCGTGAAGCGGATGAACGCTCCGGTCTGCTGGCCCATGAGCGTTGCGGGGAGGGTGGACATTCCACGGAGAAAGGGCACGTGACCAGAGTACGTCGAACCGATGGCGGCGGAAGCCTGCATCGGCGCGGTAGCGCCGCGATGGCGCGCGGTGCTACGGACTGCGACTCGAACGCGCATTGGCAACCTTGGGCAGGTCGTGCACGAAGCGGTGACCACGCAAGAAGTCGTCGGCGAGTCTGGTCGCGAAACGCCGATACAATTCGCCGGGTGTGGACGGGGCCCCGTCGATCGATTTCGCGAACGTCTCCGCATGCACGACAAACCAGAGATGCAGGAACCTTCCGAACGCCTCGGAGAGAATCTCGAGGTCTCGGTGCGCCTCACCTTGCTGGAGCTCTTGCCGCTGCCGCTCAACGTCGAGGGCTTCGTCGATTCGGTCGAGGCGCGCGAGCACCTTCGCGCCGTCGCTGGTGCCGTCGAGGTACTGCAGGATGGCCGCCTCGATCGCGTCGCGTTCGGCGAGGCCCTTGGCGGCGCAGTACTCGGCCAGGCGCTTGCGAAGAGGGGCGCTCAGGCGGGGGTAGACGCGAACGCGTCGGACTTTCGGGACGGCGGGCGAGGTCTTGATGGGGAGGGCCATGGGTCAGTACTAGGGGGTCGGTAGGAGGTGGGGCGTCTCTGCTCGGAAGGCGTTCCGTTCAGCGCCCGCGCTCGAGATCGCGATCAAGGCGCAGGCCGACCGCGCGCCCGTTGGCGTCGCGAGCCACGTGAACGGTGGACCCTCGCAAGGCCAAGGCGTGCGCCTCGGCGGTCGCGGGGACTAGGACGAAGCGCTCGCCGTCGGAGACGGCAAGGTAACGCGCCACTGCAAGTCCGGAAGAGACCCGCCCCCGGAAGCCGTCGGGGACGGTCGGAAGGAATATCTCTCGAGTCTGCCGCGCGAGCTGCTGGCCGATCGCGCGCCGAGCGAGCTCCTCGCGTGCGGCCGTGCGGGCAGGACTGTCGGCGCTGATGACGACGCGTCCGGAGGCGGCCAGCGAGACATCGACGTCTCTGCCAACCCAGGAGCGCGCCTCGCGAGAGGCCGGCACGAGCACAAACTGCTTCCCGTCCGAGACGACGAAGTAAGGAGCCCCCTCGCGTGCCGGCTGCACCCGACCCTGGAAGCTGCCGGACAGCTGCTCGACGAACGACTGGCCCGTCTGCCGCGCGTGCTCGCGTCCGGTGGTCCGGTGTTCGAGCTCGCGGAGCTTCGCCACACGCTGGGGATCGTCGGGGGCGATCCCGAGCCCACGGAGCAGTTCGCCACGACGCACGAGAGCCGCACGAACCTCCGCTCCGAACCCGTCGCTGGCCAGGTCCTTCGAATCGACCGTGTCGAGCCAGACGGCCCCAGCGTGGGACACCTGCTGATCCAGAGAGAGCCCGAGGGGGCGTAGTGTCAGTCGGTGGTGCGCCGGCTGTTGCTCGTCACGACGCTCGAGCTGCTGGACCAAGTCGGCCGGCACCTTCCATTCCCCACGGCTACGAGAGGTGACGAGCCCCAGGCGCTCAAGCTCGCGAAGGCGCGCTGTCACGAACCGCGCGCCCTCCTGGTCGCCGCCGTCGCCGGCGAGCGTGTAGACGCGCCCACGGCGGGAGGCATCTTCGGCGATGTGACGGTCGACGGCGCGGACGGCGGGTTCGCATTCGGTCCCGAAGGTGACGAGGTCGCCGGTGCGGGTGACCTCGGCCTGGCGAGCCGTCAGGCGTACGTGATATGCCGCGCCCGTAGGCGTTTCGAGGACGGCGTACCAGATGCCCTTGGACTCGTCCTCCAGTCCTTTGCCGGCGACGCGCCCGACGAGCATGCGTTGCTCGACGCCGCCGCGCCCGTCGGGGAGCGCCTGACCCGGTCGGACGGCGTGAAATCGCGCCGGGTCGCCGCCGCGCATTGCGCGATGGATCTGCTTGAGGAGGTCGCCTCGTTCGCCGAGCTCGCGCAAGTGCCTCTGCCAGCCCGCCGCCAGCTCCCAGCGGCCGGGCGAGATACGCTCCGCCACTCCGAGCCGTTCGAGGTGCTCAAGCCGGTTCAAGAGGTGCTCACCCTCCCTACCGCCCCGTTTCCGCTCGCGTATGGAATCGGCCTCCACCCGCGGGCCGGAGGCACAACGTTCAAGCTCGCGATCGAGCGACGTCAGCCGCTCTTGGAGGACCTCGCGCCCGCGCGTCCGCTGGATGTCGGACTCGAGCCGCGGACCGAGAAGCTCGGTCGCAAGCTCCTGGGCGGTCCAGCGCATCCCGTGGGAAATGTACTGGCGCGAGAGCCGCACTCGGCGACCTTCAAGGTCGACGCCATGCACGACGACGTGTGCATGGGGGTGATCGGTATCGAAGTGGTTAGCCGCCGCCCACTCCAAGGATCGTCCGAGATCCCGTTCTACGCGTTGCATCAGGCGACGCACGTAGTCTTGCAGATCGACCTCGCGCGCATCCTCGGGCGACACGACGAAGCGAAACTGGTGCTGCTCGCCCGCCCGCGGTTTCTGGAACTCCTCGCGGGACACGGGTCCGTCCGGTCCGTAGAGGATGGCAGGGGTCCCGCCGGGGCCCGCGTCGATACGCTCGATGTAGCGTAGGTGAGCCGCCGCGGTGGCCGCCGCGCCCTGGGCGTTCATGCGGTGCACGTGCGCTTGAATCGTTACGCGTCGCGCATTGCGCCGAGGCCCATGACCCCCCGGGAGGCCACGAACATCGCCGCGTGCCCGCGCGCGTTTGCCGTGGCCACGCAGCACAAGCCGCGCAATCCCGGGCGAGCTGCTCGCGAGTCGATCGCGCGCCCGGCGGCCGAACTTCGGCCGAAATCGGGCAGCTTCTTCATTGACGTCGCCCGTGCCGCGCTGGGGCGGCCCGCGACGGCGATGATCGTTGG
>DASPUY010000142.1:0-9367 GCA_035622655.1 Polyangiaceae bacterium | reverse complement strand
TCGCACATCGCGGCGAGTAGTTCTTCGAGCTTCACGGGGTCCGGCTCCTGCTCCGCTTCGCGCGCCCACTGGTACCACCGCGCGGTGACGGCGCGAACAAGGCGCCAGGGGCTCGGTGGCCACTCGCCGTGCGGATCGTCGAACGGATTCACGCGCCAAGGTGTGGCATGGAAACGTCCCAGCGGGAACTCTTGCCGAAGGACGAGCTTCATCCTTCGTTCTCTTCCAAGCTCTCTTCGTCGGTGGCCTTCTCGGTGCTCTCGGCCTGACCTTCCCGATAAAGCTCCTCGCGCGGCCAGAACACGTCGGTGACGGGCAGCTTGTCGAGACCAGCCTCCTTGATCGCCTTCTGCATGTTGACGTCGACCTCCACGTCCTTGTTGTGACTCGTGAGCGTGGTGCACCGCAGGTGACAACCAGACCGGAAGCGGAACGGCGACTCAAGGAGCTTCCGGATCTTCCATAGCGCGAGCGCGACGAGGAACTCTGATTGCTTCTCGGAAAGACCGAGCTGAGCTTCTTTCTCACCATTCTTCTTCTTGCGGCCAAAGGATCGGATGAGGCTCACATCAAGGACGAACGTCGCGCGAATGGACTCGGCGGTGGCGTCGTCGACCGCGAAGATTGGCTGGCCGGAAGTGGTTTTCCCGAGCCGGTCGAACTTCACGCCGGAGCGATCGACGCGACCCGCGCCGAAGGCCTCGAGATGCGCCGTCAGCGCGCGCGGGATCTTGATCTGCCATTGCGGGAACAGCACGCCGTGGACGAGCGAGTTCGGATCGATTTCGAAGATCGTCTTGAAGACGTTCCACCATTTGTCAGGCGGAGGGTGTGCCTTCGAGCTTCCGGGCAGGACGATACCGAACTTGTCGATGAGCTCACGCTCAAGCGTGAGCGGTTCGTCCTTCCCGTCCCTGTTCTTCTTCGTTGTCTTGGCATCTCCGCTCAGGACAGCGCCTTCGAGGAAGTACGAGGACGCGATGCGGTGGCCTTCGGTGAGGCTCGTGACGACCGCCTCGCGGCTGTCGCTCGGCAGTTTGCCGTCTTTGAGATCACCGGTGACGCAGCGGATGTAGGGCATGCCCTTGAGGTCATCGACGAGATCGAGGTCGTGCGCGCTGCGCTGGCAGACCGTCTCGAGGTGGTTGGCCATGCTCGCGGCGCTGTCGACGATGCACACGTTCTCGGTGCTACCGTCCATGCGCGGCGCCTTGTAGATGACGTGGCCGATCTCCGGGAACCCGGCCGGCTGGAACCGATCGCCGACGATTGGCTCAAGCTTCGCAGTCAGGACGACCGGCGACTCGCCCTTCAGAACGTCGGCCGGGCTAAGCTTCTTCGGTGGATTCTCCTTTTCTGCTTCAGTCATGGGCTTCGCCTCCTTGTTGCCGGCGTCGAGGACGAAGCCAGCGTTCGAATAGGACCGTCCGATCGCGGTCCGAGATGGTGAACAGCAGGGCCGCGACGAGGCGGTCCGGGTCATGCGTACCAAACGGCGCGTCGAACGACGCGAGATGCGCGCCCGCAATCGCGTAGCGGCTGCTCGCGAATCGCAAAGCGGCGTCGAGACTGCCAGCCCTTATCAGCGTCACGAGTGAGCACGCCGCCTCCGGGGTGCGTGCGCCGGTCTCATCCGAGAGCAGGTCATCAGGCGATAGATCTCGGATAATCAAGGCGCGCTGGTCGATGAGCGGCTGCATGAGCCCCAACAGGGCCAGCTCGGCATCCGCTCGCGGGCTGTGGGTCTCCGGTTGCAGGAGCGCCCGTACCGTTTGCTGGACGCGCCTCCAGTCGAAGAGCGCGAGCCGCGAGAGCCACGCCGAGAAGAGCGACTCGTCGATCTCGCCCACGAGCCACTGACGGACGTGCGAGGTCGTTGCGGGGAAAGGTGCGCGTCCGGGTAGGCGTGTCGTGTTGGTGCCATCCCGTTTCGCTTCTTCGAGGAGCTTGCGCGAGAGGACGACGCCAATGACGCGAGCAAGTTCACCCGGACCCCACACCCAGCGCGCGGGAGCCACTTTCGAGTGTTCGAACCAAGCCGGCTTGGTGCCCCAGTCGTAGTCGTACCTGCCGTTCTTCTCTCGGACCCACTCCACGCCAAAGCGAAACGCCGCAAACGGCAGTGTGACGGGGAAGGCCGACACGAGCGACAGGGCGAGCCGCGCCTCCACTCCGGGCTGTTCGTCGGTGAACAACGACGGCAGCCACTCGAGAGGTAGCGGCTCCCAGCGGACCTTGCCTTCGCGAAAGCCTCGATTGCGGTCAATGCGGTCCAACGCCGTCGTGACGGCGTCAAGCAGCGCGATGCCCCCTTCGGGGCGATTCGGCTCCGCTGCGACGTCGAGGAGGGCCGCCTCGATAGGCCCTCGAAGTCCCTCGAAGCGCCACCGCTGACCTACCTTCCGGTCACGAGGGAAGCCGCGCTGTTCGATCAACCCCGTGACACGCTGGAGCATAAGCGAGGCGGCGTCCATCGCGCCTGAGCCGGGCTCGAGCGAGAAGCGAGCCTCCAAGCGGGGCTCGAACGTGTTGGCGCTGGTCGTCCGCCCCAGCGTGAAGCGACGGAACTCGGTGACGCCTGCGTCCACGCCGCGCTCTCGAATTGCCGTCGCGAACGCTGCGGGAGTCAGGGCTCCGCGGTCGCGCAGCTCGGCGCGTCCGCGCGAAAACAGCGTGCTCGTTTCAGCGAGCGACATCGGTCGCGTCCAGAGCGGTGTCCAGATCTCACCGAGAATTCGACCAGCTTCTCCTGCCACGTCCGGGGCAACTGACTGCGTGATGAAGGGGAATGCGCCGACGGCGCGCGAGCGAGCGCCGAGCCTACGCGATGCTCCGCCAGCGAGAAACGGCAGCCCTTCGCAGGCAAGGACCATCGCCCAGGGGGAAATCTGCCCTTCGCGCGCAGGCGACTGACCGCTGTTGTAGAGCTTTGTCGCCTCGCTAAACCAAGACCCTGCTGCGAGCTTCTCGACCAGCCACGTGATGGGCTGACCAAGAAGGAATGCTTGCAGCGCACTTCGTCTCTCGTCAGGAGACGTCGAGCCATCAGGCCCCGCTTCGGATCTCTTCTTCCTGTGTCCCTTGGACTTGGGCGCAGCCGCCAGTACACCGACGGCCCGCTTCCAGCCTGCGGCGAAGTCACGTCGGCCCGCGTTGCCACCACTGCCAAGGAGCGGATTGAAGCTCACGCGCGCGTGCGGCACCGCGTGGGCAGCAAACAACTGAAGCTGGGTCTCCGGTGCCTCCGACTGCCAGAGCGCAAGCGGTGCGCCCGACTTGGCCTTCGTGCTCTTCTTTTGCGCATCGGACCACGCCTTATCGTACTGGGTCCACTCGTGTTTGCCGACGTCCGATTCGTTCTGCGTATCGGAGATCCGCATCAGCTCATCGAGCAGCTCATTGAGCGTCGGCGGCCCGCCGACCACCTGGAGCACCTCGTCGCGCCACGCGATGCGCGTGCGCGGCCACCTCCGGCTGAGGGCACGAAGAAGACCGAGTGACGCAAGGTAGTTGCCAAGGCTGTCGGGGAACAGGCCCGGAAGCGCCAGCACCGGAAGGCGAAGTTCAGCGGCCATTGGCCAGCTCGCTCGGCTTGGTGCTCGCGCTCGGCTGCGCGCTGGCGCGCCGATCGGCGATGCGGACGAGCGCTTCCAGGTACGCCAACGCGAACGGGCCGAGCTGACGTGGCTCCGTTTGGGGTACGACGTCTGCGTCGTTCTTCTCTTCCGGCCTCCACGGCCCAAGCAGGTCCGCGACGAGGCCCGTCCAGCCGTGCCCCGACAGCACGAACTCGCTGCCCTCCCAATGCCCGTCCGCGCCGTCCTTCGCGATGGAGAAGTCGAGCGGCCACTGGTCGTCGCCGATCGCCAGCGTGCTCGGTGCGCTTCGCACGCCGAAGACATCGTCGCCCTCGCCTGTCGTCGATCGCAGCACGGTGCGCGCCTTCCCGTGGTGTGTGGCCGCCAGGTAGACCGCAAGAGCCGGGTACGGCTTCCTGTTGCTGTCCCGATATTTCTTCCACATCGCCAGCGCGGAGGCGACCTCGTGGCGCAGCCCAGGGCGGAACTGGAGGTGCCCCGTCCAGCGCACGCCAGCGACAGCGCGCAGCGATTTCAGCTCCGACTCGCTGAGCTTGTCGTCGATGGCCCACCGAAGGCGAACGACGTCTCCGCGACCGCGTGGGCGGGCTTCGTCTTGCAGCGGATGCGCCTGCGGTCGAAGCCCCGAGACCTCGCCGCGGACAGTGGCAACGTCGCCCACCATGTCGACGGCCAAGACGTGCGGACTTTTGGCGAGCAACGCGCCGGGGATGCCGGAGCGATCGGGCAACGCGGCCTGCCACTGGGGATGCGCTTTGCCGACGTCGTGATGCCCTGAGGCTTCTACGACCGCCGTCCGCGCGTCGCCAGTCAACGAGAGCGTCTTGCAAAGCTTCACGGCTTCGTCTCGGGCATCCCTCAAGTGGTCCTCGAGCTTCGACCAGTAGCCGACCTCGGTCCATGGATCGTCTCGCAACGTCGCGCCGTGCCCGGCACGCGGGACTTCTGCGAGCACGTTCGACTTGTCGCCCGTCCAGCCTTCGGTGGTGTCGTAGCCGCCGACGTCCCGCTTCAGCATCACGAGCATGCCGGGACGGATGTCCCAGTGGTTCACGCGCTTCCAGCGGTCGGCTTCGTCGTCCCACAGCCATGCCTTGCTCTTGTTGCTCTCGAGCATCTTCCGGACGCGAACGAAAGACACGGGGCAGCCCTCGTTCGCGGGCTCCAGCGGGGGTCCGTCGAGGTCTTCGTCGCGCGGAGCGTTGTCGTCTGACCACTCGCGCCAGAACACTGTGACGTCGAGGTCGGGATCGGCGCCACGCACGAACGCGCTGACGTCGGTGAATCCGCCGTGGACGTCACGCTCGGTCGCGAAGAGGCCATGCACATCGAGGGCGCGGGGCACCGGGCTCGGCTTCGGCTGAAGGGTTTCACTGAGCTCCTTCGAATATTGCGTGCTCAGATCGTCGATCGCCGCAGCAAATGGCTTATTCGCCGAGAGGGGTGCGAACGCGTTCAAGAGCTTCTTGGCGCGCTCGACATCGTCGGCCTGGTACGGCCCGATGCGCTCGACCTTCTTGTTCCGGCCTTCCTTGGGCATCTCCCAGACGTACGCCCGAGCCTCTTGGTCGTCGCCCCTTCGATTCAGACGACCGAGACGTTGCAGCATCGACGGCCACGGCGCGAGCTCGGTCCAGAGGCGATGTGCCGAGAGGTCCACGCCGGCCTCGATGACCTGCGTGCTGACGCAGACGAGCCCCGGGTCTGCGTTCGGCAGCTTGCGTGCCTTCCGATTGGCGTCGAAATCGAGAAGTCGTTGCTCATGGCGCGCACGATCCTCGCGACAGAATTGCGAGGTCAGGAGAACCTTGTGAGTCGGCGACAACGCGCGGAACACCTCGCGCGCCACGTCCACAGTATTGCAGATGACGAGCGAGAGCGTGCCCGCCACGTGCTTTTCCACCACGGCCTTGGCGATCGCTTCGGGCGTGACCGCCCCGGATTTCGGCGGCCACCAGTCGACGGGGCGCTTTGCTTCTCGCCACCACTGGAGGTTCTGGTCATTGCTAAGTGTGGTCCTCAGCTTCGCCTCGAATGCAGCCTGCGCCGACGATGGCTCGCCAAGACCATCCCGCTTTCGATCGGTGGTGCTGAGGAACGAGGTCCCGACGGTGGCACTCATCCACGTCGTCACGCAAGGCTTCAGCGGCGGGAAGCGCTTCCTGCGCATCCAATCGAGCTGCGAGGTCGTCCAGAGGCCCGGCCCCATCAGCTGGACTTCGTCAATGAGCCAGCGGCAATCGTTGTTCAGTAGGCCGAAGTGGACCGGCCACTCGAAGCGGCTCATCGCGTAGCCGCGATTGAGCGCGCGCGACAGCAGCTGGTCCTGCGTGCCGACAAGCACCCAGGGCTTGTCACACGATCCGACCCATTCATCGTCAATCGCACCGCCCATGAGCTGATGGACGCCGAGCTCGAACTCCGGACTCTTGGCCCTGAGCGAGTGGAAGTAGCCCCTAAGGCGCTGCAGCGTCTGCGTCACGAGGCTGCGCATTGGCAGGCAGACGACGAGGTGCAGCGGCTCCGGCTGCTTGTCGGCGAGTAGGCGCCATGCCCACGCCAGCGCTACCTCCGTCTTGCCGAGGCCGGTCGGAACGGGAAGCAGGTCGGGCAGGCCGTCAACGGCCACCTGGACCTGCCAGCGGTACGGGGTGGAGCCTCCAGTAGCCATTCTGAAGAACGACTCAAAGCTGGCCGCCCGCGAGTCAATGGCCATGAGGGCGTGCCTCTCCACCAAGCGGCCGCAGAGCGTTCGCATTCCCGCTCGCCTTTGCGTCGCGCTGCCCTGTCCCCCCAGCGACCCCCTTCAACCTTTCCACTTCCTCCACAAGCCTCTCCTTCACGCCCTCCGCCGCCTTCCCGATCTTGTTCCCCTTCTTGACGATGTTGCGCGCGTCATGTGCGATGCTCTCCACCGTGGTCACCAGCCGCTCGATCGCGCCAATGCTCTGTTCGAGCTCGCGCAGATCCCCCTCCGAGCGATCGATCGCGCGATGCTGCTCCACGACGAGAGCCCTTGCAATAGACACAGCTGCCTTCAGGTACACGTCGGTGCCAGAGTCCTCCGCATCCCACACGACAAGGACATCCATCCCGACGCGCCGGAAGGGCGTAAACCCTTCCTTGGCGCTTTCGCGCGCCACGACGAAGACGCCCGCCTGGGCTTCTCGGTTCTTGCGGGCAAGCGCCAGCTCCTCCAAGGCTTCGGCCTCGGTGTATCCCTTCTCGGCCTTGCACTCGAATACGATTTTCGTTCCCGGCGCGGCGCTCTCGGGGCTGAGCGTCAAGACGTAGTCGCCCGTCTTTCGCCCTTCGCGCCCGGGTGTTCCCGAGAGGCGTTCGCACACATCGCCGCAGCCGGCCGCTTCGGCCTGGAGCATCTCGCCCGCCGCGTACTCAAAGGTATGGCCGTGCGCCGAGCTGCGCGCGGCTTCCTCGCGCCGGACGCGGAACGCTTCGAGTGTCGCGCGAACGTCGCTCTGAAAGCGCGTGCTCGACTCGCCGAACGAGGCGACGGCCCCCATCAGTTCGTCGCGCAGCCGACGCAAGGGAGAGTCGGGATCGTCGAGCGTCAGGTGCTTGCCGACCGAGGTCCGGGTCTCTTCGAGCACGGGCGCGAGGCGGCGGAGCAGCTCGTCACGCTGTCCCTCGAGCGCCTGTTCGATCCCTCGCGACAAAATCGCGACGAGACCGCCTGCCTCTGTCGGAGAGAGGAGCTTGAAGAGGGCGCTTTGTTCCCCCACCTTGCGCGCGAGCGTCTGTGCGATCGTCGATCGGTCGCCATCGAGGTGCTTCGACAGGAGCGTCTCGATTTCGCCATCGCGCTTCGTCAGTCTTTCGAGTCGCTGCGGCAGCGATCCCGATGACGGGTCGAGGTAGCCTCCGAGCAGCCGGGCGAGCGCTGCTTTCGTTTCGCTCGTGTGCGAAGAGAGTGCCTCGCGGACCGAGGCGAGCATGCGGTCCGATTCGCGCTGGATCGACTGGGCGTCGAGAGCGCCGCTGGCCTGGCGGAGGGCGATCACGCCGAGTCGGAGTGCCTGCTTTGCGTAGGCGTCCCGCGCGGGGCCTTCTTCGCGTAGCGCGAGCTCATGAACGACCTCAGGGTCGGTCACGGACAGGACCAATCGAAGCGAGGCCCCGCTGTCATTGGCAGGGGCTTGCAGGACATGAGCAGCGCTTTCCATGGGGTCGGGTCTCCTGCGCACGACTGCCGTGCGCGAGAAGGAGCCTGCGCCCTCGGCCTCGACGAACCCGGACCGCCCGTTAGACGTCGCTGCGCGCCCGTACAGCATCTTCCCCCGGAAGTTCAGAAGTCATTTGGTTTTCCATCTCGGCGATCGCCAAGCGTGCCTGTTCCAGCGCGCCGAGCGCGAGATCGGCCACGGCTTCGGCCAGCTCGCGCGTCTCCGGTCGTGCGGCGGCCCCGAGGCTCACGACGAATCGTGCGAGGCGCTCGATCGCGCTGGTCTCGACGTGGATGCGGATCCCGCCGTGAACGGTTTCGACTCGCATTCCGTCGAGGACGTTGTTGGCGACCCACCCGGCGTCCGGATCGTGCACGAAGAACGAGGACGCGATGGGGTCGCCGGCTCCCTTGTAGCCGTCGAGGCTTGCCGCTCGGTACGAGGCCGCCTCCGTCGGGTCGCAGCTGCGGAATGCTTCACCCTCGTCCGGGCGCACGGAAACGATGTTGTCGATTCGAAACGTGCGAAGAGCCCCGCTCCGGTGACAGGTTGCGATGAAACGCACGGGGGGCCCGACGTCGACCAGGTGCACCGAGGCGTGGCGCTCGACGACCGGTCCGCGGCCGCCGCTCAGATACTTCATCCGCACAGGCACCTTGCGTGCCGCCGCGTCCTCAATGACAGGAACGTGCTGCTCCTCCTGCTCGCTGGCCGAACGGGTGACGAGATCTGCGGGCGCCTGCTGTCGCGTGCGAGCTGGGAGCTGCTCTGTGATGACGGACAGTAGGGCTTCGCGCGCTTTGGTTTCCGGAAGACGCCGCAGCAGCCGAAAGAGCTCCGGAACGTGCTTCTGCTCGAACAGGACGCCGCCCGGAAACCAGGTCCGCGGAGCGCTCCAGTAGACATGCGGGTGGTCCGCCTGTTGCTCCAGGGGCACCCCTGCGGCCTGCAGCTCCTTGAGGAGCTTGCGCAGGGCCTCCGTGCTCAAATCCACTTCCTTCGCCAGCTCCGATTGCCGCCACGTCTTGCGTGTGAACAGCGCCGCCAGCACGGCCGTGACCGACTCCGTCCGCCCCTTTTGTCCCACGGACGCATCGTAAACGTCCGCTGCGATAGCGCGGAGACGAACGAATATGTTCCGTGGGAGCGACTGCGACCTGTTAACGCGTGCAGTACATCGGAGCAGCGTACGAGGAGTAGGGCGGGTGCCTGTTCGCGATCCCGCCGCGTTTTGGATGGCTGCCGAACTGGGGCTACCCCATGTCGCTACGTGCTGCGATCTTGACAAAGATCGTGAGCTTGCCGTTCTGCTTCGCGCTGATTGATTGAGATGGACCCATTACGCGTTCACGTCGGCACGTCGGATCGCCCGCCGCCGTGACGGCCGTCGCGTATGCCGATCGGCATCGAGCGCGCGGCGGTGCTGATAGGTAATCGCTGAGCGTAGAGCTTCGTCGACGAGGCGGTCGGGCGAGGTCGGGAAGCGTGACGCTCTGGCCGCCTCGGCTCTCGAGGTGCGCACGTGGGACCTCTCGTAGAAATCGAATGGGTCTCCCTCCCGAAGTAGCGGTTGCGAACGACATG
>DASPUY010000141.1:0-9868 GCA_035622655.1 Polyangiaceae bacterium | reverse complement strand
AGCGTCGGGGGCATCCTCTCGTGGCGCGTGTTCTCGGGGCGCTCCGTCCCGGCGCCCGCGGCGCCGCCCTAGAGCTCACCTCGAGAGCGTCGTTCCCTCACGTGCAAGTTCCTGTCTCCCGGCACGCCGGCAGAGTCCCGGCCTCGACCTCGGGCGCGGGAGATGGCACGTTGCGAGATGGAAGATGACACCCGCTCCCGATCCCATTTCCGGCGCCCTCCTCGAGAGGGCGCTCCGGGTCATCCCCGGCGGCGTCAACAGTCCGGTGCGAGCGTTCCGCGCGGTCGGCGGCGACCCGGTATTCGTTTCGCGCGCCCAAGGTGCCTATCTCTACGGCGCGGACGGTCGTAAATACATCGATTACGTCGGCTCGTGGGGGCCGATGATCCTCGGCCACGCCAATCCCCCCGTCGTCTCGGCGATTGCGGAGGCCGCGGCACGAGGAACGAGTTATGGCGCTCCGACCGAGCTGGAGGTGCGCTTCGCAGAGCGAGTTTGCGAGCTCTATCCGTCGATCGAAATGGTGCGCGCCGTCTCGAGTGGAACGGAGGCGACGATGAGCGCGCTGCGGGCGGCGCGCGGTCACACGAGGCGCGACGTGATCGTGAAGTTCGAAGGCTGCTACCACGGCCACGCGGACTTTCTTCTGGTGAAGGCCGGCAGCGGCGCGGCCACATTCGGTGTTCCCGACTCGGCGGGCGTTCCGGCGTCGACTGCCTCGAGCACCATGACGCTGCCTTACAACGACAGCGACGCGCTTCGCGCTCTGTTCAGGACTCGTGGGCACGAGATCGCCGCGGTCATCGTCGAGCCGGTCGTCGGCAACATGGGCGTGGTCCCTCCGGTGCCCGGTTTTCTCGAGACGATCGTCGGCGAATGCGCGAGCCACGGGGCGGTGTCGATCTTCGACGAGGTCATGACCGGCTGTCGTGTTGCGCGCGGCGGCATGCAGGAGCGGGCGGGTCTGCGTCCCGACATGACCTGTCTCGGAAAAGTGGTCGGCGGAGGAATGCCCCTCGCGGCCTACGGGGGCAAGCGCGCCATCATGGAGAAGGTGTCGCCGCTGGGTCCTGTTTACCAGGCCGGGACGCTGAGCGGCAACCCGGTCGCCGTCAGCGCCGCGCTCGCGCTCCTCGATCAGCTCGACGGCGGGGTCTACGAGCTACTCGACGCGCTGGGAGCGCGCCTCGAGCAAGGGTTGAATCGGGCGATCGCGGGGTGCGGAGCGAGCGCATGTGTGCAGCGTGTCGGCTCGATGCTGACCCTCTTCTTTTGTCACGGGCCGGTTCGATCCTGGGCCCAGGCGGCGCTCTGCGACACGAAGGCGTTCGCCCGATGGCACCACGCGTTGCAAGGTCGCGGCATCTACTGGCCGCCGTCGCAATTCGAGGCCGCGTTCGTGAGCGCTGCCCATACACTGGCGGACATCGACGGCACGATACGCGCAGCGGACGAGGCGCTGCGGGAGCTCGGCTAGCGCGAACGGCGATCGGACGAAGTGGATCCGTCGATCCACGTGCGAGGTGTCACGCGGCTTTCGGGCTCGCCGCGACCGCTTCGATATCCAGCTCGATATCGACCCGATCGGCGACCAGGACTCCGCCCGTCTCGAGCGCCTGGTTCCACTTCAACCCGAACGCGCTGCGCTCGATCGACGCTCGCGCGGAGAACCCGATGCGGTGGTTGCCCCAAGGATCCTTCCCGCGGCCCGTCTCCTCGACATCGAGCGGAACCTCGCGCGTCACACCGTGGATGGTCAAATCGCCGAGCACCCTGTATTTTTTCGCGCCTGCACCCTCGACGCGCCGGCTCTTGTACGTGATCTTCGGATACTTCAAGGCGTCGAGGAAATCGGCAGAACGAAGATGCCCGTCGCGCTGCGACTCTCGGGTGTCGATGCTGTCCGCGTCGATCGAAACGTCCACCGACGATCGACCGAAGTCGGCTTCGTCGAAAACGAGGTTGGCCGTCCACTTCGTGAAGTGACCGCGGACCTTCGCGAAGACCATGTGGCGAACACTGAAGCCGATGTCCGAATGAGCATTGTCGATCGTGAATGTCGTCATGGCTGTGCCTGCTCCTGGGATGACTCGAAAGCCGCAGGGCGCTGATGCCTGCCCGTTGAGGAGTCGATAGCGGCAGGCCGCCTCACGACGCAAGGCCCAAGCACGTCGCGCTTGAACCCTCGAACACGACCCCTCTCCGTTATTGAGCCGCAGCGGCAGCCGGCGTCCGCTCCTCGTGGACGACTCCGGTCAAACGGTTCGCAGCGTCGACATGCACGACTCGCGGGCGATGGCTGACAGCCTCCTCCGCCGCCATCCACCCGTAGCTCGCCAGGATCACGAGGTCGCCCGGCTTAACCAGGTGCGCGGCGGCGCCGTTGATTCCCACCTCGCCGGATCCTCGCTCGCCCGGGATGACGTAGGTCGAAAGTCGAGCTCCATTGCTGACGTCATAGATGTCGACCTTCTCGTTCTCCAGAAATCCCGCGGCTTCGATGAGCGCCACGTCGATGGTGATCGAGCCTACATAGTCCACGTCCGCGCGCGTCACGGTCGCGCGATGGATCTTCCCGAGCAGAAATTGGCGCAGCACGGTTACCTCCGGTCGGCGCCCCATACGGGGTCTCCGCCTCACCCATGAAAATGAGGCCGAGTTCTCTGCAGGTCAATCCCGCTGATGAACGCGTCGCGCTCGAGATATGCGTCCGTTCAGGAGAGCTTCGAAAAGTCCGCGATTCGAAGCATCGACTTCGCTCCGTACGCCAGGGTCTCGAGCCGCCTTTCGGTGAACGGGTCATTCTCGTCGTTCACCAGCGTCTCGACGAAGATTCGATCGAGCTCGGTCGCCACGTGCTCCATGCTCATGAGCGCGCCTCGGACGGCTTCCTCCGACGTCAGGCGCAGCGTCGCCTGATCGAGCGACTGGACGAGCTGTACGATCGCTCGGTCGTCTCGCTTGGCGCTGCCTTCGAACGCGGAGAGGGAATGGATTCGAGGGTGCGCCTCCCGGCTGATTCCCGCGAGCCTCTTCGCCACCGTTTTTGCCTTGCCGAGCCATGGCTGTTCGGCGTCGACGACCGACTGAAGCACGCGCGCCCGCGCGACGGCGGCCACGACATTGCGCAGTGCTGCGGGCCCGCTGCTCGCGATCACGGCGTCGGCCACGCCCGTGCTGCTCGATGCGGCAAGCAGCCCGCGCAATCGCTCGGTCGCGAATTCCTCCAGCTTCGCGACGGTCTCGATTCGCGATAGGTCGAGCTCGAATCCTGCAAAGCCGTCGTAGGCTTGCCCGGCCAGCTCGGAGAATGGTGCGTCGGCGTACTCCCGATCGGCCAGGATTCGCAGCACGCCGATGCATGCCCGCCGCAGCGCGAACGGATCCGCCGCACCCGTCGGCGCGAGCCCTACCGCGAAGCAGCCCGCGAGGGTGTCGAAACGGTCGGCCAGCGCGACCACGGCCGATACGTCGTCGCCTGGTACGTCGTCGTGAGCGCCGGCCGGCTTGTAGTGATCGCGAATCGCGACCGCCACGGCAGCGGACTCACCACCGGCGAGCGCGTAAGAGTAGCCCATGTGGCCCTGCAATTCGGGAAACTCGCCGACCATCAGCGTCACCAGATCGCACTTGCAGAGCTGCGCCGCGCGAAGCACGCTGGCGCGGCCCGCTTCGTCGATGCCGACGGTGTTCGCGATCCGTTCTCCCAAGCGGGTGATCCGTGCGACCTTCTGGCGCAGCGTCCCGAGCCGGTGGTGAAAGACGACACCCCCCAGCTTTTCCAGCCGATCGGCGAGGGGAATCTTTCCGTCCTCGTCCCAGAAGAACCGGGCGTCGGCAAGCCTCGCCCGCATCACTCGATCCATTCCGCGGGCGATGAGATCCGGACGATTCGCCGTGTTCACCACGGCGAGATAGTTCGGCAGAAGCTCGTCCTCGCCCTTCTGGACGCAGAAGTACTTCTGGTGCCCGCGTGCGGCCGCCCGGATGACGCGTGCGGGCAGCTTCAAGTAAGCACGATCGAACGCTCCGGCGACCACGTTCGGCTCCTCGACGAGCGACGCATTCTCGTCGACGAGCACCGCTTCCGGATCGCGTGCGCCCCCGAGCTCGCGGGCGGCCGCGTCCAGCCGCTCGATCATCGTACGAAGGCGCTCGTCCCGATCGACGTACACGCGCCTGCTGCGAAGCTGGGCAACGTAAGTTTCCGGGCGTGTGATCTCGAAGGGCTCCGGGGAGAGGAACCGGTGGCCGCGCGAGGTGCGCGAGCTTCTGATCCCGGCAAAGTCGACCCCGACGACCTCTTCTCCGAAGAGCGCCACCAGCCATTGAACGGGGCGTCCGAACGAGACCTCGAGCTCGCCCCACCGCATCGACTTCGGGAAGGGGATTGCGGCGCACGTCGCGGCCATCGCCGCGCCCAGGAGATCCATCGCCGGCCGTCCCTTCTCGGTCCGACGGCCCACGACGTAGCGTCCGGCCTTTTGCCTCGCGGCGCCGGACTTCTCCACGACCGAAAGCGCCGCGACCGGCACCCCGAGCTTCGCGGCGAAGGCCTCGGCCGCTTTCGTCGGTAAACCGCTCATGAATGCCGCCGACTCCGGCGGACCGACGATCTCTTCGTCGAGATCGAGCTGTCGCACGGACACGTCGTGCACCAGGCTTGCGAGGCGCCGCGGAGTCCCGAAAGCCACGACCCTGCCGTGGGAAAGGCGAGCTTTGGCCAGCTCGTCGGCGACGATCTTCGGCAGCGCGACCAGGGCGCCGTCGACGAACGACGACGGAAGCTCTTCGACCCCGATCTCGAGCAGCAAGGCAGCGGTGGAAGGTTCGGCCATCGAGGAGCCGAAGCATTAGTGCGGACCGAGCGCGAGGTCGAGCAGGGCGCCGCCGCTGGGGGAAGAGGTGGTCAGGCGCGGCCGCAGCGGACGAGGGGACCCACGTCGGTCTCGACGTCGGCCGTACAGGCCGCGCAGTGCGCGACCATTGGACCGAGGGAAAGCTTGACTCGCAGTCTGCCCGAGCATCGCGGGCAACTGACCTCCGCATACCAGCGGCCGCGCCGCTTGAACACGGACGAGGCGATCACGCAAGGAGGAAGCTCGTATTGGGCGTCCATGGCAGCGGACTACGGCGCGATGGAGCGCGAAGTTGAGTGCGGTTTCAGTCGCCGAAGAGATCGAGCGTTCGTCGATCGGCCGAGGCGCGCCGCGCTCGCGTCAGACCCCATTGGCGCAATGCCTGGATCCTCTCCTCGTACAGCGTCGCCAAAGGAACGAGCTCGCGAGCGGCCGCGCGCAGGTGTTCGTCGGTGAGCTCTGTCCTCTCGGAGAATGCGCGGAAGAGGCCGCCGGTGACCATCTGTTCGATCTCGGCGCCCGACCAGTGCTCGAGGGGACGGACGAGGTCGGCGACGGGGTACGCGGCCGCGTCGCGTCCGCGCCGGCGCAATTGAACGGCGAGGATCTGCGCGCGCTCGAGCGGAGATGGAAGATCCACGAAGAACACGTCGTCGAAGCGGCCGCGGCGGGCGAGCTCGGGGGGAAGACGTTCGACCTCGTTCGCCGTTGCCGCCACAAAAATGGGCGCACGCCGCTCTTGCAGCCACGTGAGAAACGCGCCGAAGACTCGCGCCGGGCGCGCGTCTGCCGATTGGCCCTCCAGTCCGCCCAGGCCCTTTTCGATCTCGTCGACCCAGAGAACGAGAGGCGCCAGGGCCTCGGCGGCGCGCAGGGCCTCGTGGATGGCGTGCTCGGGAGAGGCAACCGCGAACACCTCGGCAAAATCGAGGCGGACGAGCGGCAGTGACAGCACCTGCGCCGCGGCCTTGCTGACGAGGGATTTGCCGCAGCCCTGAACACCACTCACCAGCATTCCGCGGGGCTCGGCGAGACCGAATGCGCGGGCTTCCTCGCCGTACGCCAGCACGCGAGATCGCAGCCAGCTCTTCAGCACGTCCAGCCCGCCGACCTCGTCGAGGGTGACCTCGTCATCGACCAGCTCGAGGCACGCCGTCCGCCGGAGGGCGCCGCGCTTCTCTGCAATGATGTGACGCACGGCATCTTGCGGATCGCCCGCGCGAACGAGCCCTGCGGCGATCCTGAAGGCGCGCCGGGCCTCCTCGAGCGTGAGTCCGAGCGCCGCACGCACGAGGACCTCGCGCAGAGATCGAGATGGACGGCCCGAGGCGTCGCGCGCCACGCCGGCGTGATCCGCGACGCCGGCGGTACGATCGCCGATCTCCCCGTCGAACGCCGCCGACAGAACCTCGACGCCGGGCAGGGGCAGCGTCAGCACCCGCGTGTCGCGGTCGAGCTCGGCGGGAAGCCGGGGCCACGGCATGACGAGCAGCAGCGGTGCGTTGCGCGGCCCGTCCGCGACGTCTCGCAGAGCGCGGATGACGCGCGGATCCGACAGCCACGGATGCAGATCGAGCATGACCGTGGCGACGCCCATCTGGCCGGCTCGTCCCAGATGCTCGAGAGCGGCAAGCGGTTCACGCGTGGAGGGGTCGCCGTCGAGACCGCGAGTCGCCGACCATGACGCGATGCGCTTGTCTTCGAAAGCATCGCGCACGAGCGCCATGGCGCGGCGCTCTTCGTGCGTGACGATGCATACGATCGGGACCGCCGCCCCCGCTGCTGCGTGCAGATCGCGGAGGAAAGACTCGCTCACGCGATGCTCCGGACGGAGCCCACTCATGCCTCCGTCGTGACGCGAAGCACTTCCTCGAAGCTCGTCGTGCCCTTGGCGAGCTTTTTGATGGCCGCCTCACGCAGCGTCAAGAGACCATCGCGGCGAGCTTGTTTGGCGATCTCCGTGGAGCTCGATTTCACGACGATGAGCTTCCGGATCTTGTCGTCGACTTCCAGCACCTCGAAGACGCCGGTGCGACCGAGCAGGCCGGTGGATCGGCACTGGATGCACCCTTCCCCAAGGGCAACCATCAGCTCCGGCTCTTGGCCCTGAGCACGCAGCTCGTGCACGTCGAGCCCGAGCAGAGTCATCTGGTCCTGGGTCAAGAACGTTTCGACGCGGCACGAAGCACAGACCGTCCGGACGAGTCGCTGAGCGACCACACCGACGAGCGTCGATGACAGGACGAAAGGGTCGGCTCCAAGCTCGAGAAGTCGCGTGATCGCGCTCGAAGCGTCGTTGGTGTGCAAGGTAGCGAGCACCATGTGGCCGGTCAGCGCGGCTTGCAGCGCAATCTCCGCGGTCTCCCCGTCGCGTACCTCGCCGACCATGATGACGTCGGGATCTTGGCGCAGCACGTGTCGCAACGCCTCGGCGAAGCCAACTCCGATCTTGGGCTGAACCGCGACCTGGTTGAAGGCGTCGACGACGATCTCGATGGGGTCTTCGATGGTCACGACGTTGCAGTCGGGCGTCGCGATCGACCGGAGAGCCGCGTAAAGAGTCGTAGTCTTGCCGCTGCCCGTCGGTCCCGTGACCAGGATGAGCCCGTACGGGCGTGCGAGAAACTTCTCCGCGAGCTGAAGCTGTTGCTCGAACATCCCGAGCTCCGGCAGATCGCGAAGCAGCGCGCTCGGATCGAAAATGCGAAGCACGAGCTTCTCTCCGAACGCCACCGCGATCGTCGACACGCGCATCTCGACCTCGCGGTCGCCCCGTGACGTCTTGATCCGGCCGTCTTGTGGGCGGCGCTTTTCGGCGATGTCGAGTCGGGCCAGCGTTTTGATCCGGGACACGACGGCGGGATGGACCACCTTGGGAAGCGTGTGCACGTTGTGCAGCACGCCGTCGATTCGCATGCGCACCGCGGAATGGTCGCGGCGAGGTTCGATGTGGACATCGCTTGCGCGCTGATCCAGGGCGTAGTGAAGCAGGTACTCGACCGCGGCAACCACGTGGCTGTCGGTCGCCTCGATCTCCTCGACGCGATTGAGCTTGACGTATCGCTCGAGGTTCCCGATGTCGACGCCGGCACTGGCCTGCTGCTCGGCGGCTGCCACCGCGCCTCGAAAGCCGTAGAAATCCGTGATGAGGCGCTGAATCTCGCTCGGGGACGCCACGACCAGACGGGGCTGGCGTCGAACGTGCGCCTCCAGTGCCTCCACGAGGGCGTGGTCGAGCGGATCGCCCACGGCGACGGTCACCGTGCGGTCGTCGGCCGCGACAATCAGCGCGCCGTGACGCCTGGCGAAAGGGCGTGACAACAGCTGCGGAGCGAGCTTTGCGTCGATCTTGAGGGGGTCCAGATCGACGAACGGCAAGCCGACGTGCTGCGCCAGCGCTTGCATGATCGCGCGCTCGCCGAGCGGGAAACGCGGGTCGCCGCCTTGTCCGAGGCCCATGGCCGCGACGACCTCCGCCGGATGCACTTGCTCGCCGCCTGCGTTGCGCTTGCGCGCGGCCGTCGCGCGCTGTCGGGCGAGGCGGGCCTGCATCGCGTCTCCCCGCGCGACGGCATCCCGACGCTGCTCTTCGGTCAACAAGCCGCCGCGCTCGAGCACGCGGCAGAGTAGATCGACCGTGAGGGCGGCATGAGGTGCGACGGCGGAAGCGGACATGGGGGCGAGCCGAGCGGGGTGGCCGCAGTCCAGGCGGCAGAGGCCACGACTCGAGTGTACACCGACATCGCGATGCGGGGCCGACGCGTGGGCACCGCTACCACGGCAGGCGAGACGGAGCCGATTCGACGCCCGCCGGCCTCGCGCTACCCTGGCCGACGCCGCCATGAAGTCCGCCATCGACCACGAGCTCGACGAGCTGCTCGACTTGGGCGACCGAATCATCCGGATGGCCTGCGAACGGGGCGGCAGCGACCTGATCGCAGAGTGCATCCTGCGTTTCGGGGGCGAGCTGTCGGTTCGGGTGCGCAAGGGGGAGCCCGAGCTCGTCGAAGAGGCCGGCACCCGATCGGCCGGGCTTCGTGTCATTCAGGGGGGACGCGTCGCGACGACATCGACGAGCGACCTGACCGACGCCGGACTGCAGCGCTTCGTCGCCGACGCGATCGAGCTGGTCGGGCTCTCGCAGGAGGACCCATTCGCGGGACCCGCCGACCCCCGGCTTCTGTGCGATCCCGGCCGCGCGCCCGACCTCGACCTGTACGATCCGACCGGCGGGTCCATCGATGCGGCTCGAGCGATTGCCCTCGCGCGAGAGGGAGAGGCCGCGGCGCTGGAGTTCGATCCGCGGATCACGAACAGTGAGGGAGCGACTTTCGGGCGTACGGCCGGCGGTTCGGCGGTCGTGCTCTCGAGCGGCTTTCGCGCCGGCACCAAGGGCTCGTACCAATCGCTCAGCGTCGTTCCCGTCGCGGCCGACGTCGGGGGCAAGAACCGACGTGGTCATCACTGGACGGCGCGGCGCCACTTTGCCGACCTCGATTCGCCCCGCGAAGTCGGGCGCGAGGCGGCCCGGCGCACGCTGCGCAAGCTCGGCGCACGGACGGTTCCGAGCTGCGAGGTCCCCGTCGTGTTCGATCCGGATGCTGCAAGGGCGATTCTCGGCATGCTTGCGGGCTGCGTTGTCGGCAGCGCGATCTGGAGAAAGGCGAGCTACCTGGTCGAGCGCGAGGGCACGCGGGTCGCGAGTGAGCACGTGACGGTGGTGGACGATCCCTTGATTGCAAGAGCTCCTGGTTCGCGGCCCTTCGACGGCGAAGGGCTCGCCAGCCGTCGGAACGTGGTCGTCGAAAAGGGCGTGCTCAGAACGTACCTGTGCGACAGCTACTCGGCGCGCAAGCTCGGACGGGAAAGCACGGGCAACGCGGCGCGGGGCGCCGGCGCGTCGGTGGGACCCAGCACGTCGAATTTCATTCTGCAACCTGGGAGCGATTCGAACGAAGCCATCGTTCGCGGGACGGCTCGTGGACTGTATGTCACCGAGATGATGGGCT
>DASPUY010000140.1:0-15592 GCA_035622655.1 Polyangiaceae bacterium | reverse complement strand
CACGCACCCGCCGTCGCTGCACACCATCCCGCTGTCCGCCCCGCCGCACGACGTGCCGTTCTGCACCGCCGCGCTGACGCAAACGACCGCACCCCCGTCGCACACGTACACGCCGTCGGGCTGCTGGCATTCCCCGGGCGGCGTGCATGTCCCGCTCGGGGGCGTGCACACGAATGCGGCATCGGCATCGGCGTCGTTGCCGGCGCCGCCTTCCGCGTCCGCGGCGAGCTCGACCCGCGCGTCCAGGGCACCGTCCGCGGCGGCGTCCATTTCCGCGTGGTCCGTCGTGGGCGAGCCGTCGTCGGCCGAATTCGGCGGGACACTGGCGTCCGGGGCAAGCCGGTGCTCGACATTGTCGAGCAGCGCATTGCATCCTGCGGTTGCGAACGTGAGAGTTGCCGCAAGCGGGGTCGCGAGGAAAACAAGCGTACGTCGTGTCAACCAGCGGCCACGTTTCGTGGCCGCGCTCCCCTGACGCATAGTCTTTGCAAAGCTCCGCCCTGTAGACGCCGGCCGCGGTGCCCCGTCCCAACAAATCCCCTGCATCGCGCCTGACGCGTGGCGTCGACCCCCATCGAGGTCCGTTCCCGGCCGGGGGGCGTTGCTGCCAATCTGAGCCCAGCCGCTTCGAACGCCCGTTGACGATTGACAGCGGCCGTCCGCCGGACTTTTCCTTGCCTCGAGGGTTGTGCCGATGTCGAAGGAGCGGAGGGAAGAGGAAAAGCCATCGGCGCTGACCGCGGAAGCGGTCGTGCCGGCCGATGTCCCATCCAAGCGGGACGCGACGATTCGCATCGCCGTGCGCCTGGCCGGAGTCGGCACGCCGGGCGAAGGGGCGTCCGCAGGCTCGGCGTTCTGGAGCCGGCTTTATCCCGCGCGCTCGAAGGATTCTCCGAACGAAGACTCGGCCGAGGACCGCACCACGGCTCACGAGAACGCCTTGACGCGAAACTTCGGGGAGGGCCTCCGCAACGCCCTGCTGCGCAACCAGGATTTTCACGATGGCGAGTCTCGAAAGGCCCCGCACGGTGAGTCGCCCGATGGGGGGATCACGTTCTGGTTGCGCCTCGATCACGTGGACTACGAGAGCCAGTCGTTCGGGCTCGTCGTCACGGGCGCGTCGAAGTTTCTTCGTTTCTTCGACGAAGACACCCATCTCTGCGAGGCCGTCCTGGCGTCCCTGGTCCCCGAGAGTCTCGTATGGGCGTCATCCCTCGGAAAGCACAATTCGAACGAAGAAGCGATGGACAGGATCGCATCGGTCGAAGTCGACGCCTCGTCGCTCGAGCCCTTCATGGAGCGGCCGGTGCAAGCCCCCTCTCGGGCCCCCGAGCGGATTGGAGCCCCGCTTTCGCTTCCGCAGCCGCCGCAAGCTTCGCCTTCGCCTCCGCAGTCCAAGGTCGAGGCGCCGTCAGCAGGAAAGGAGCTGCCTGCGATCGCTCCGGATCGATCGTCGCCCCGGCGCGCCCCACTCGGAGGCGCGTTGCTGGTCCCGGTGCTGCTCGCTCTCGCGGTCCTGTATGCCGCATTCGCCTTCGTGCGCGACGAGAGGTCATCGCTGCGCGACGAGCGGGACGCTCTGGCGAAGAGAGCGGACGAGGCTTTGAGCCGGGAGCGCAGCGCGTTGAAGGATGAGCGCGCGGCCATCGACGCTCGTCTCGAGCGCGAGGTCGATCGGGAGGTCGAACGAGCGAGCTTCTGGGCCCAGCTTGGCGAGGACCTCTCGAAGCAGCCTGCGGCCCGGCCCGTGGAACGAAGACTCAATCCGCCTGTGATCAACGCCACGACCACGACGGCCGCCGCCGACACGAAGCCCGCAGCCGCCGCGCCCCACCCGTAGGATCAGCGGCGCATGGGGGTCCGGTCAGTTTCGATCGGACTCTGCGACGCGCCCGAAATCGCCGTCCATCGTGGCAGCCAGCCACGCTGCGGTCGCGAACGCGCTGGACGCTTGCGCGAGGCCCTCGGGATCGATCTGAGCGAACGTGTCGTTGGCCGTGTGATGCACGTCGAAGTAACCGCTCACGTCCTGCTGGAGATCGATGACCGGAACACCCAGCATCCGCAAGGGGCGAACGTCAGCACCTCCGCGAGCGTGCTCGTCGCTGGTGGTGACGCCCAGCGGCGCGAGGGAGAGAGCCAGCGCCTGCAGGCGCGGGCGCGCGTCCTGGGCCCCGAGGTACCGCAATTCGAACACGCGATCCGTTCCGCTGTCGGCTTCGAAGGCCAGTACATGCATCGCGAGCTCGGCCGCATGCGCTTTCGCGTACGCCTCCGCGCCCGCAAGCGAGCTCTCCTCCGCCGCGAAGAGCACCACGCGTACGGTCCGCGCCGGCTTGACCGGCAATGCGGCGATCGCCCGGGCGGCCTCGAGCACGATGCCGCAACCCGCGCCATCGTCGACGGCTCCGGTGCCGAGATCCCAAGAGTCCAGGTGCGCCCCGAAAAGGACGATCTCCGTCGGTCGCTCGCCCCCGGGAATCTCTCCGACGACGTTGGCGGAGCCGACCTCGCCGAGCCACTTCGGCCGCAGATTGAGCGCAAGGCGCGCGCGACCGTGCCGCTCGAGGATTCGCGTCAGAAGGTCCGCGTCGGCGTTCGAGAGTGCGCCGCTCGCGATGGCATCCTTTGCCTGTTGGCCGGGCGCTCGCTCGGCCGCGCCCGCGTGCGGGAACCTGGACTTGTCGGTGCCGATCGAGCGAATGACGATCGCCGCAGCCCTCTTGCGCGCAGCCTCGATCGGGCCGTTTCTTCGTGCCGGGACCGCGGCGCCGTAGCCATGACCGTCGCGGCTCCGTGCGGTCGGTACGTCCAGAAACACGATCCGCCCGGCAACTTCACTTTCTTCCGCGTTGCGGAGACCCTCCAGGGAGTCGAATCGAACCACGTCCGCCTCGATTCCTGCGGCGGGAGTGGCGCCGCTCCACCCGAGCGCCGTCACCGCCAGCTTCTGCACGACCGGGGCGACGACTGCGGCGGTCTCGGTGCCCCGCGCCCATGCCGGCTCGCTGACCGGCTCGGTCCGCACATGCAAGAGTCCCCGCTCCCTCATCGCGCGCTCGGCCCATGCGACCGCGCGCATCCCCGCTCGATCCGGCGAGGCGGGGTCCGACCTCGTCGGTCAACGACTGAACCGTATCCGCGACGCCGTGCGTTCCGAGCAAAGACTGCTGCAATAGCCCCACCTCGGTCGATGGCGCCGACGCCCCTGAACCGGCGACGGACGCGGCACTGGAACCGTCGGCCTGAGCGGCGGACGGCCCAGCGAGGCGCGACGCCGCGACGTCTTGCAGGTGCGCGAACAGATCCTCGCGCATGTCCGGAGAGATCACATGACCCGTGCCGGGGAACTCGCGCAGGTCGGCGACCGAGCCGTTCTTCTGCAACGCGTCCATGGTCCCTCGGTCGTAGGCAATCGGAACGCGTCTGTCGTCGGTTCCGTGGAGCGCGTGAATGGGCGCAGTCGGAGCGTGGTCGCGGGGCCGAAGCATGCTGGGCTCGCCGCCCCCGATGGGAAAAGCGTACGCGATGGCGTCCGGGTGCTTTGTCGCCAGCGCGTAGGTCATGAACGCGCCTTGGGAAAAACCGGCCACGATGATGGGGCGACCGTGGGCAATCTTCTCGATGATCGGCCAGAGACGCGCCTCCGATGCGGCGAGCGCCGTCCCGAGCTCCTCGTCGTCGGATCCGGCAACGTCCACCCATTGAAAGCCGGGCCCCACGCGGAAGAACCCCTGGACCAGAGCGAGCTCGATCGTGCCGGGGTAAGCGGCAAACGAACGCGAGAAGTTTTCGGGAGTTGCACCCCGACCGTGAAGACCGACGACGAGCGGGGAAGCTTCGGTCGCGCCGTGGAGGAACATCGTGACGACGCGCGTGGGCGCACGCCGTAGCGATTGCAGTCGGCGTTGCAAAAAGGGCGGCCAGAAGGCAAAGACGCCGCGACATGAGCACCGGTCGGATGAAATACACCCGGTCGTCGCGGTCGTCGTCGCCCCTCTCGCCGCTTCGTGGCATTCTTGTGGAGTGTCAGGGGCGGGATCCGCGCACACCAGCCGGGATTTCGAAACGGAGCTTCGCGAGCTGCGGCTGCGGATCCCTGCGATGGGTGCGCGATGCGAGCGAGCGGCCCGGGTCGCGTTCGATGCCTTCCGCCACGGAGCCACCGAGCTCGTGGCCGACGTCGCCTACCTCGACGCTCAGATCGATCGCGATCATGCGGAAATGCAGGCGCTCGTCTTGCGGATTCTCGCGCTGAGGCAGCCGGTTGCCGACGACCTGCGCTTCCTGGCGGGTGCGCTGCGTCTCATCACGGACCTCGAACGAGTCGGCGGGGAGGCGGTCAACATCACCGAGCGAACGGTGAGGGGCGACCGTCATGCCAGCCCGCGCGCCGCCGGTGAGCTCACCTTCATGGCCGCTGCGGCGCTCGACATGCTCCATGACGCGCTCGACGCCTTCGTACGGTCCGACGTTGCCCTTGCCGACCGGGTCCTGCGCTGTGACGACGCGGTCGACCGGCGATGTGCGTCCATCATTTCGCTCATGACCGCGCATCTTTCCGAGCACCGCAGTGACGTGCACAGCGGACTGCGCGTCATCCGGGTGGCGACCTACCTCGAGCGTATTGCAGACCACGCGACGAACGTCGCCGAGCAGGTCATCTTCATGGTCCGAGCGGACGACGTGCGCCACGGCCACTGGCGATCGGCGGCGACGTCCGGCGTTCGCTGAACCGGGGCCGTCAGGTGGGCCGAAATCGACCTGTCCGGGCGAGAAATTCGCAACCTCCATGCTCCCCTGGCTCTCCATCCATGCACCGACGCTGGGTGCGCCCGTCCTGAGGACGCCGTCGCTCGCGCGAAAAAACCGATGTCTCCGAAAACACCGAGGTCGAGGTAACGATGCTGAGCCCTTTTCTTGCCGCCACCCTTGCGTGCGCCGGGATGGCATTTTGCATCTTCGCCGCGGGAATTTTTCCGGATTGGGTGCGCCGGAAGCGACGCGGGCTGGAGTCGCCGCGACCCTCTTGACCAGCCCCGTTGCCGCGATTTCGAGCCGAAGCTCGCGGCCAAGAGAATCCAGCACTACCCGGCCGTCGCAGGGGGGCCGCCCTGCGTGACTCCGGGTTCGCGGAGCCCTCTCACATAACGCTCGAGCGTCTCCGGAGAAGCGGCTGGGTCGGCGAGCCCGACGTATCCGTCCGGTCGCACCAGATATGCGGCATTCCGCGCGAGCCCCGCCCGCTCGGCCGCAGGCTCCCAGGCGAAACGATGCAGCGGAATGCCGCTTCGTGCGGCCGCCTGCTCGAGCTCGCTCGACGCCGCACCGTAGACGTGCACCTGCCAGTCGTTCGACGCAAGCGGGGTGAAGTTGTCCTCGCCCGATGGATCGTCGCGCGCCACCCAGGGCAATCGATCGCCGCCGTGCACGCCACCCGCCTTGCCGTGGCTGAGGGCGCTGTGGCGGTAGTTGATGCGGATCTGGGAGATCGTGGAAAACAAGAGGCCGCGCGCCGCCGACGATCGCATCGCCCATGGCATTAGCGTAGGCAGTGCGCCGATGCGCAGGACGCGCGCCATCGCTCCGTCGCGGTTTGCCAAGGTGAAGACGCGGTCGGTTGTGGCCACGAGACGCTCGGCGAACGCGCGCCGCTCGGGCTCGTAGCTGTCGAGCAGTCCCGGCCCCTGTCCTCGGATCGCCGCGGCCAGCTTCCACGCCAGGTTGACCGCGTCACCAATTCCGGTGTTCATCCCCTGTCCGCCCACGGGACTGTGGATGTGGGCCGCGTCGCCGAGCAAAAAGGCGCGTCCGATCCGGAATCGTTCGGCGACGCGATGATGCACCCGGTATGTCGAGAGCCAGTTGACCCGATCGACGCTGATCGTCATCTTGCGCATGGCCTCGTGGCTGACGTCGCTCCAGCCGAGGTTGTTCCGGGCGTCGGCGCTGGCCTCGAGGGTGCCGACCAGGCGCGCCGTGTGGTCGCCCTTCATGGGAAAGATGGCGAGCAGATCCGCGTCGTCGAGCGCGATGTGCAGCTCGTGATTGTCCACGGGGCCACGGAGAACGACGTCGGCCACATAGAAGACGCGACTGTAGGTGCCGCCCGGCAGTCCCACGCCCAGGACGTCACGGACCCGCGAGTGAGCTCCGTCGCAGCCGGCGAGGTAGGTGGCTTCGCACGCGGTCTCCGTGCCGTCAGGGCCCCGCGTACTCACCAAGAAGCTCCCGCTCCCTTGCTGGAAGTCGAGCAATTCGGTGCCTCGTTCGACGTCGACCCCACTCGCGTGCAGGTGCTCGACGAGCAACCGTTCGTGCTGGTCCTGAGGGAAGATCCACACCCCCGGAAAAGGGCTCAGGCCACGGCCAATGTCCCCGAACGCCGCGCGGGCGCGGTGGCGGCCACGCACCCACAGATTGACGGCAGCGAACGGCAAGGCGCGGGCGACCACGTCGCCGGCGATCCCGAGCTGGCGATACAGCTCGAGCGTGCGCGCGTGAACGGCCAGGGCGCGCGAGCTTGCGCCCGGTTGCGGCGCCTTGTCGATGATGCGCACGCCGATTCCGAGCCGCCGGAGCCAAAGCGCCAGGGCCAGTCCTGTTGGGCCCGCGCCCACGATCATCACGTCGAAGCGTTGCGGCATGTTGGCTCGAACCAATGTCGCCCGTCCGCTGGTCAGGCCGCTACTGCGCGCCCGAGAGGCACTTGACACGCCCCCGTCCGGTCGCACCTTCCGTCGTACGTATGGTCGTTGAATGCGGGTCTTGCACGAAGAACAACCGCCTGCCGGCCGCGCGTATCGCGGAGCGGGCCAAATGCGCAGCATGCAAGGCGCCCCTGCTGCCGCTCTCGCGGCCGATCACCATCCATCACGCGGCGGATTTCGATGAGCTGGTGCGCGACGCTCCCGTCCCCGTGCTCGTCGATTTCTGGGCCGCGTGGTGCGGTCCCTGCCGCACGGTCGCACCCGAGGTGGAGAAGATCGCCGCGGCTCACGCAGGTGGTCTCGTCGCGGCCAAGGTGGACACCGACGCGCTGCCGGAGCTTTCCGGCCGCTTCGGCATCCGCAGCATCCCGACGTTGATGGTGTTCCGCGGAGGTCGCGAGGCCCGGCGAATCACCGGCGCGCAGCCGGCGCGGTCCATCGAATCTCAATTGGCTCTGTAAGAAGCTCACGCCGCGACCGGGCGATACGCTCTCGGTTCATGAACGTGATTGGCTTCGACGACGGTCCCTTCTCGCGCGGGCATCGCGGCGACGTTCTTCTGGTCGGAGTCGTTTGCTCTCGCACGCGACCGGACGGCATCGTGAGCGGCTGGATCCGCCGCGACGGTGCGAACTCCACCGCGCAAATGGTCCGCCTGGTCAGCGAGAGCGCGTTTTCGGCCCACGTCCGAGCGGTCTTGCTGCAAGGGATCGCCGTCGGCGGGTTCAACGTGGTCGACATCCACACGCTCTCGGATCGGCTGCGCGTGCCAGTGCTGGTCGTGATGCGCTCGGCGCCCGACTTGGCGGCCGTGAAGCGTGCCCTCTTCGAAGGTTCCCCGTCGTCCCGGCCGCGCGTTCGAGGGGCAGCCGGCAAGTGGCGGCTCATCGAGCGCGCAGGCCCGATCGAGCAGCTCGGCGTGTCGCGCCGCTCGCTCAAGCGCACGGGGTTGCGCCCGGAGGACGCGCCGCGCCTCTGGGTGCAGCGTGTCGGCCTGTCTCTCGACGCGGCTCGGCGACTCGTTCTGGCCACGACGCTCCACGGGAACATCCCCGAGCCGCTCCGGCTCGCGCACCTCATCGCCGGAGGAATCGCGACCGGTCACAGTCGCGGGCGCCCGTGACCCCCGGGCGCCGCTCCTGCCGCGCCGTCACTCCATGAGTGCGCCGTACGGGTCACCCGAGGGGTACGTGAGCGTGCCGTCGGGCGCGCGCGTGGCGAACGGCGTCATCGTCGCGTCTTCCGCCCTGCCCGCGGACAGGATGTGCCTCACCGTTATTCCCCGCACGAGCAGGTAGTCCGCGACGATGCGCCGGTGGCACCGCCACCACACCGCTTCGGCACACATGAGGGCACAGGCCGATTGGGCCGCGAGCGCGACGAGCGCGTCGAGACCCTGTGCGAAAGGTTCTGTCTGCGCATAATCGGCGTAGTTGCGGAACGACTCGACCTGCCAGCCGGTGTTGTGCGACGGGGCCCCTTTGCTCTTGCGCCGCAGGCCTCCGAGCGGAGCCAAGTGCACGTACCGCATGCCCACGTTTGCAAGCTCGGCCGGCAAAACGTCCACATTGAACTGAGGGTTCTTGCGCGAGCGAGGGACGCTGCGTATGTCGACGAGCGTTTCCACCCAGTAGCTCGCGAGCAGATGGGCGAGCTCGCCCATCGACCGCGTCGAATGCCCCACCGTGTACACGATCACCGTCGAAGCTTAGAGCGGCGTTCCGAGGAATGGGACGAGGGAGCGGTGGCGAACGCCGCTCGTAGCCAACGCGCAGGAGCGCAAATAAGCTCTTGTCCTTTGTGTCGAATCCGCGGACGCTAGAGGCAATGAAAGGCGCGATCGCTCTTCTCGCGGCTGCGGCCGGCGCGTCCACCTTCGTGGTTGCGCGTCCGGCTTCGGCCCTCGGGCCCCTCGACATCGAGGTCGGCGCCCGCGTCGGGGGCGCTTCGGGCCCCATCAAGGACGACCCTCCGACCAACATCCTCGGTCTGGGGGTGGGCGGCCGGGCGGGCCTATCGGTGTTCGGGATTTACGGCGGCGTCTCGGGGATGTACTACTTCGGCGGCAGCGCGACCGAGAGCGCCGTGACCCCCACGGGCGGCGGGTCGAGCTCGTTCAAGCTCACGACCTCGTCGTGGCTTTACGGTTTCGACGGGGGCTATAGTTTCAAGTTCCTCTTTTTGACTCTGCGCCCGGTGGTCGGGGTCGGAAACTACACGATTCACTCCACGGTCTCCGGCCAGGCGATTCAGGACGTTCACAACCTCTACGTCGAACCGGGCCTCATGGTCCTCCTCGGCATCGGCCTCTGGTTCGTCGGCGCCGATGCTGACGTGTTTCTGACGCCGGGACTCACCGATTCGAAGGCGGCCTTCATGGCGAACGGGCAGGTCGGCGTCAAGTTCTGAAAAGGCGTTGACGCGGCCCCGAGTCCGAGCTCTCTAGCGGCGGGAGCCGTTGGTTGCTCCAGGCAGTTCTCTGACGCTGAGCGCTCGGCCGACGGGCGCACGGAGAAGCTTATGGCTCGACGAGCTCTCTTTCGATCCGAAGTGCGCGCTGCGCTCCGTTGGGCTCCCGCGGCGGCATTCGTGCTGGCTGCGGGCGCGCTGTCGTCGGGGTGCGGCCTCCTCGAAACAGGCGCAAACCTCGCCATTCGCTCGCAAACGATCGTCGCGATGCGTAACACGAACACGCCCGTCTCGAACACGCCCGATGTGGCTGCCGAGATGGCGCAGCTCTACCAGCGCGGCCTGACGGACGCATACTTCGATTTCTGGACCCGGCGGGAGTCCGATCCCTTCGATGCGAAGGCCGCGGATCCCGTCGCCACCGCCATTTGGTGCACGGGCAAGCGGCTCACGCCGAATGCCGAGCCGCGCAAGCAAAGCGACCGGCCGTGTTTCCAGCGCTTGTTCACGAAGCTCGGCCTGCCGGCCCAGGATCCGACACTGGCGCTCGCCTACGAGCCGAAGCCGCAACCGAAAGCCCGCCTCGAACGCGACATCATCCGCGTCGAGACGGTGCTCGAGGCATCCGTCTTCGCGGCAGTCACCTTCATGCGCTCCAACTACCCGGCCGATCTGCGCGTCAACGACCCCGACGATGCTCTGCCCGTCACCGAGCCCGCGGCGAAGGTTTGGCAGGAAGTCCGGAAAGGGGTCCAGCGAGGCCTCGAGAGGTTCACGACCTACCAGGTTTCTCACGCGCGCTTTGCGCGGCGCGACTTGAGCCCCAGTGCCATCGTGCTTTCCGGGGGCGCCGGCAACGGCGCATTCTCTACGGGCGGCATCTGGTTTCTCCTGCACCAGGTGGCCAAGAAGCCGGCGCTCTCAACCAAGGCGCGCGTCGACATGGTGGCGGCGGCGAGCACCGGCGCGCTCATCGGCATTCTCATCAAGGACTTCTACTCCGGTGGTCCGGAGCGCCAGCGAGCAGCGCTCGATACGATGACCGACAGTTACCTGTGCAAGAGTGACGCCGATCTTTATTGCGTGACCAACGCCGGGGTCATCGATCTCGGGATCACGGGGTCTGCGGGCAGCGAGACGGGGCTCGTGCGCTTCTCGGGGGTCTCCAGGCTGCTCGACGCCCATATCGATTCGGCGACATTTGCGTCCCCCGTCGAATACTTCGCGAGCGCCACCGAGTTCAAATCGGGGCGGCTCTTCGACTTCTCGTCGGCCGATCCGGGTGACATCACCGACGTTGCGAGTCTCAAGCAGGCCGTGCTCTCGTCCATCCCGGAGCCCGGCATGGCCGAGCCCATGTACCACGTCGGCAAGAACCAGGGATTCTTCATCGACGGGGGCATCCGATCCGGCCTCCCGGTGCTGCCGCCGATCCTCGGCGGGGCCGAGCACATGGTCGCGTTCGTGAATCAGCGATCGGACATGTTTCCGCTGAAGGACTATCCGCCCAATGCGCTCGCATCGCTGTTTCGCTCGATCGACCTCTTCACGTTCCAGCCGATCGTCGGAGAGCTGAGTCAGGGTGAGTTCGAGCTCGCCACGCGGCGCTCCGCCGAATACGAGCTCTGCATGGACCGATCGGAGGCTCGGGCGGCGGCGCAGGGCCTCCCTTTCGACTACGACCGCGCGAATCGGTTCTGTACCTACCGCCGACCCGACGAAGAGCCGCTGGGCGGGCTCCGAGGCAAGGCCGTGCTGCATGCGCTCGAGCCGCTCTACCAGTCGAGTCAGGTATTTCAACCGCGCGATGTTCCGCAAGGATTCGAGAGGTTCGTGGGCACCGACCTCGTGGGGCTCAACGCCGCCGGCTACTCCTTCAACCCCGAAGTGATGTTTCGCCAGTTCGCGCTCGGCGCTGCGACGGTGCTGGAGCGCTGCGAGGAAATCGCCACGTCGCTCGGCTGGCTGCCCGACACGGACTTCGCCTGCGAGAAGCCCGACGATCTCATGAAAGAGCTCGACGACCTTCGTGCCAAGCTCACCGCCGAGGGCTGTTATCAAAAATCGAGCGCGCTTCGCATCTGCGGTCCGGACGATCCCCCGGTCGACCCCCTGTAGACGCGCTCCCGCGTGTCGTCGATCTGCAAGGCGCCCCGTCCGGGCGTCCGTCCCCACCGCTCGTACGGCGACGTCGTCGGCGTGATTCGTGGTATCGAGAGCCCTTCCGATGCCGCGCGATTGGTCACCGGCGGGGCTGCTTCATTGGCGATGGCCGACGGCGCGAAGTCTGCTGCCTGTCTTCGTCGGCGGGGCCATCGTCGTCGGCGCGCTCTTGCGCTTCGGCTGGCTCTCCGACATGGAGTACAAAGGCGACGAGCGATGGTCGTTCGACCGGTCGCAGCGCGTCGGCTCGGCCGAGCCCTGGCCCGCGCTCGGCATGCCTTCGAGCGTGGGGCTTTGCAACCCCGGCTTGAGCGTCTGGGTCTTCGTGGTCCTCGCGAGGATCTTCGGCGCTCATCATCCCGTGGCGCTCGATCGCGCCGTCGTCGCGTGCGACGTCAGCGCCTTCGTCCTGCTCTTTGCATTCGTCGTCCGAGGGATGCCTTCCCACGAAGGTGAGCCGTGGCTCTGGGGGCTCGCGCTGGCGGCCGTGAATCCGATCGCCGTCCTGCTCGAGCGCAAGATCTGGGCGCAATCGGTTCTGCCCATCTTCTGCGCTGCGTTCCTCATCGGTTGGCTGCGGCGCGACCGGTGGTGGGGAGCCCTGAGCTGGGGCGTCGTCGGCGCGCTGCTCGGCCAGATTCACATGGGAGGCTTCTTCTTCGCGGCCGGCTTCGTGGTCTGGGAGCTTTGTGCCGGGCGCTTTCGGACGGATCGTCGCAAGAGCACCCGTTGGGTTCCGTGGCTCGCCGGAACGACGCTTGGTGTCGTGCCTTTCGTGCCCTGGCTTGGCTACGCGCTGAGAGCGCATCACCGAGCGGCGATGTTCGCCTGGAGCGAGATCGAGTCCCTTCGCTTTTACCGGCTTTGGCTCTCCGACACCTTCGGGTTGGGTCTCGACTACAGCCTGGGAGGGCAATACCTCGACTTTCTTCGATATCCGATCTTCGGCTCGGGGGACACGTACCCCGCGCTCTATCTGCAAGGACTGTCGTTCAGCGTGGGCGTCTACGTCGCCGCAAGCGCGGGTGGGCGCCTATGGGCGTGCCGGGGACGATGGCGCCAGGCGCCGAGCGTCCTCAGGACCGCGTCGGAGGCTGCGTTCACGGGCGGCGCAGCGCTCGTCGGCTACGGCCTCTTGCTGACGGCGACGGGGCTGTACGTATGGCGCCACTACCTGATCGTCACGTTTCCGCTCGAGTGGACGACGCTCGCCTGCGTCGCCCTCGCAAGTGTACGCAGGCCACGCCGCTGGCTCGCCGCCCTGTGGACCGCCCAGCTCGCGCTCTCGCTCACGTTCCTCGGTTACATTCACGAGCACCATGGCGCCGTCCAGGGCGACTACGGGCGCGCCTTCCAGTGGCAGTGACGTCGTCGATCCGGCCGCCGCGACGGACCCCGGGACGGACCCGTGACGGAAGGTAACCTCGAGCTCATCGAGATCCTGGCGTACTGGGCCGTCGTGGTTCCCGCTGCGACTGCCGTCCTCGTCCGCGACGAACGCCGCCTGCCGCCGGAGCAAGCGGCGCGCGCATGGCCCCCCATTTCCCGCGATGCCGCCATCTTCTCCATGTGGATACTCGGCTTCAACCCCGCCTGCGTGCTCGTGCTGTTCGCAGTCCACTTCGTGCGTACGCGCGGTTTCGCCGCCGGGCTCGATCGAGCGCTGTTCTGGGCCTGCGCCGTGGTCGGTCCCGCGATAGGCGTGGACCTTGGGCTCGATGCGCTGCTCGGAGGTGCCGGGTGAGGATCATCCAAGGGGGTATCGGAACGTCGCCCCGAAGAGCGTGACCATGACGAGCACGACAGGCGCGAGGACGACGAAGGCCAGGAGCGTGAAACCCATGACGTCGCGCGCACGCAACCCCATGATCGCGAGCGTCGGGAGCATCCAGAAGGGTTGTACGAGATTCGCGAGTGCTTCGCCGAGGTCGTACACGGCGACCGTCCAGCCCAGATGCACGTGTAGCTCGTGAGCCGACTGCATGACGTACGGGGCCTCGACGATCCACTTGCTCCCGCCCGAGGGCACGAACACCCCGAGGACCGCCGAGTAAGTCGCGACGAGGGCGGGGAAGGTGAGCCGCGTCGACACGTCGACGAACACGTGGGCGATCTTGGCGCTGAGTGCCGTCTGCGTGATCATCCCGGCGATTCCCGCGTAGAAAGGAAACTGCAAGAGGACGCCCCAGGACGCGGGTGTCCCCTCGCGGAACGCGCGCATCAGCCGCGCAGGCGTTCCGTGCAGGAGCACGCCGAGGATGAGGAAGACGAAGTTGATCGTGTTGACGTTGATGGCTGCGAGCCGATCCTCAGCGCGGGCCAGAACCTGCACGACGTACACGGCCCCTAGCGCGAAGACCGCAAGACTCAGCGCCCGCGATTGCTCGAGTCGCTGCCCAGGTGTCGGCGCGGTGTGCGTGGTGTCGCACAGGACGGCTCGCTCGGGCGCGATCGGGTCGAGCTGTACGCCGAGCTGGGCGGCGGTCCGCGCCCGCGTGCCTGTGGGAGTCGATGCGAACACGGCGAGCGCGACGACTGCAACCTCGATGGCCACGGATGCCAGGCTTTGCCACGTGAAGATTGTCTGACGCAGCGGGATGATGCCGCCCGGGACCAGGTTGCCCGCAGCCACGATGTCGCGCGTCTTGGGCGACAGAGCCCCGGGCGTCGCCATCTGCAGCGCAGCCGAGCCCGAGAGGCCCTGCGCCCACACGCTGCCGAGGCCGAGCAGGCTCGAGGCTGCGAGGGCTCGGTAGTCCGCCTCCGGCCGATGACGTGCCGTTTCGCGTGCGAGCAGCGCGCCGAAGATGAGGCTGAAGCCCCAGTTGATCCAGGACGTCAGCATCGAGAAGACGGCGACGACGACCACCGCCGCGCGTGCGGTGCGCGGGATGCGTGCGATCCTTGCGATGGCGAGGGCGACGGGTCGCGACGAGGCCAGGACGTAACCCGTCACGATGATGAGGGTCATCTGCATCGTGAACGGCAGCAGGTCCCAGAACCCCTTTCCCCAGCTTTCGAGAAGCGCCGACGGTGCCGCTCCCGCCGCGACGAGGCCCACGACGAAGACGACCAGGGTCGCCACCAGCGCGAACACGAACGCGTCGGGAATCCAATGCTCCGCCCAGGCCGTGAATCGCGCGGCGATGCGTGCGATCGTCCCTTCGCGCTCGTGCGTTCGCGCGGGAATCGTCATAGGCACCGAGCGTATCCCAGGTCGGCTGCAGGGCGGCCCGGACCGATGGAAATGCGAAACGCGTGACGGCCGCTGTCACGCCTTAGAGGACGAGCGCGATCCACAGGATGAGCGCCGCGGATGCGGCGAGACGGACGGCCTCCAGCCGCCACGCCCACGCTTTTCGTTCGAGTAGGGCGCCGTACGCCGCTCCGCTCAGGAGCAGAGCGGCTGCGGCGGCCGCGAGCATCCCGCGCGACGCCGTTGCCTCGTCCCACAGGTACACGATCATCGCGGCAGCGACGAACGCGAAGGCCGCGGCGACGTACACGCGAACCGGCTTCGGCGCTTGCGGATTGTAACGGGGGTGTGCCGCCGGATCGGCAGGTTGCCGCGCAACAGGGCCTCCCAGATCGGCCGGTCTCCATTCGGGAGGCGCCAGCCACACGAGAATCTTGTCGACGGGCGATCGCGTTTTTCGCGACGCCGCGGCGAGATCGGCCCACGCGCACGCGTTGGCCCACACGGGGTTGCAGGTCGGGGTCACCTTGACCGTCCCGTAGACCGGCTCGCGCCGCTCCGGCTCGAAGGTGCCGAAGAGCCGATCCCAGAAGATGAAGATGCCCGCGTAGTTCTTGTCAAGGTACTCCGGGTCGATGCCATGGTGGACCCTATGATGGCTCGGCGTATTCAGGACCCACTCGAGGGGGCCCATGCGCCCGATCGCACGAGTGTGAATCCAGAACTGGTAGAGGGTGTCGATCGTGATGCCGCCGAGCAGCATGACCGGCGGCACGCCGACGAGCGCGAGCGGCATATAGAAGAAAGGTGAGACCAGGGTCTGGAGCCAGGGCTGCCGCAGGGCCACCGAGAGGTTGTATTCCTCGCTCTGGTGATGGACGACGTGAATGGCCCACAAGAAGCCGATGCGATGGCAGGCGCGATGAAATACGTAGTAGGCGAGATCGACGGCCAGCAGCACACCGATCCACGCGAGCGGCGAGCGCGGCGAGACGTTGCACAGCCGCGCATGCGACCAGATCCAGCCGTAAGGCAACAAGGCGACGCCCTTGAAGAACGGCTCGAGCACTTGCTGACCCACGCCGCATGACAGGTTGGTGATCGAGTCGGAGAA
>DASPUY010000139.1:0-35211 GCA_035622655.1 Polyangiaceae bacterium | reverse complement strand
GTAAAAATGCACGCGCTTTTTTGCATCACTCTGCGCGCAGGCGATAGCCCACGCCCGGTTCGGTCACGAAGTACTTGGGCCGCGCGGGATCCTCTTCGAACTTCTGCCGCAGCTTGCCCATGTACACGCGCAGGTACTGGGTCTCCTTCGTGTACGCGGGCCCCCACACCATGAACAGGATCTGCTCGTGCGTGAGCACCTTGCCTGCGTTGCGCATCATCACGCCGAAGAGCTTGTACTGGGTAGGCGTCAGACGAACCTCGCGCCCACGCACCGAGGCGACACGCCGCGCGAAGTCGATGCGCAGGTCACCCAGCTCGAGCACCGACTCCAGTGAGTCCGAATCGGTGCGCTGCGTGTGCCGGAGCCAGACGCGGATGCGCGCCATGAGCTCTCCCGTGCCGAACGGCTTCGTCAAGAAATCGTTGGCGCCTGCGTCCAGGGCCGCAATCTTGTCATGCTCCTCGTCGTGGGCCGAGAGAATCAAGATCGGCGCCGGCGTCCACTCCCGCAGCTTGGTCGTGATGTGAACGGCGTCGAAGTCCGGCAGCGCGAAGTCGAGGACCACGAGGTCGGGGTTGTGCCCGGCGGCCTGGATGAGCGCTTGGGAACCGGTCTCGGCATCGACGACACGGAAGCGCTGATCCACCAGCGTGGACCGCAAATACTTTCGCATGCGTGCGTCGTCCTCGACGACGAGTACGAGCGGCATCACCGGGCGGGGGCCGTCCTCTACGGGAGGAGGAGGCTCGCTGTCATGTGTCGCGGTCATCGGGCTCGCGTTCATCACGGTGACCACCCAGAGCAAGGGGCCACCTTCCATATACGCACGGAGACATAAAATGCCGATAAATATAGGTTCCCAAACATAAGCAAGACATAAAATAGCTCGCGCAACGCCTGCGCGGAATTTACGCCCTTTTGATGGCATGGCGCTGTACAGGAAAGGTCCGGATGCGTCTGCGAAGGCGGCTGGAGGCGCGTGCTTTGTCATGACCGGGACACTCTCCGTCCAGCCGCTCATCCTCGTCGTGGAGCACGACCAGCAGCCGGGTCGGTCAATCGTTTCGACGCTGGCGGCGCAGGGTTTTCGTACCCTTCAGGCGCCGCCGCGAGCTGCCGCGCTGACCCGCGCCGTTGGGCACGAGCCGGACCTCATTCTGCTCGACGTCAGCGACGGCGACGTCGACGGGGTGGGGCTCACGCAGCGCCTGCGCGACTGGAGATCCGCGCCGATCATTGCGATTCTCTCGCGTTCGCGCGAAAGCGAGCGGGCGGCCATCCTGGACGCCGGAGCCAACGACTACCTCATACGGCCATTTGCCACCGCCGACCTTCTGGCCCGAATGCGCGTGTGGCTGCGCGAGAAAGCACGGATGCAGGCTCAGCGCTTCTCGTCGGAAGCGCCGGCGGAGCGACTGCGGATCGATCGCGACCGCCGGACTCTCTACGTCGATGGCCGAGAGGTCCACATCACTCCGCTCGAATGCAAGCTTCTCCTGATTCTGGCTCATAGCCCGGGGCGCAGTCTGACCGAAGAGCAGATTCTGACGGCCGTCTGGGGCTCCAAGGCGCCCGCGCGACCGCAATACCTCCGGGCCCACGTGCGGCAGCTCCGTCAGAAGCTCGAGCGTGACCCCGCAAAGCCACGATATCTCGTGACGGAGGCCGGCGGCGGCTACCGGCTCAAGCTCGGGTGAAACGGAAGCCCGGCGGCGCGGTGTAAGCTGCCGCCCTGCGCATGGAAATCGAGCCCCAGTACCTCGCACGACAGAACGTGACCGTCGTGCTTCGGCGATCGACGGTCGGCGTGTCACTGCTCGCGGCGATTGCGTTCGTCGCGCTCGGTACGGTCGTGTGCCATTTCGCCGTCCCCCATCGCCCCGCCGACGTCGTGATGATGTACCTGCTGGGGGTCGTCGTCGTCGCGATGCGCTTCGGCTACGTGGCGTCGCTGGCGACCGCGGTGCTCAGCGTCGCCGCTTTTGACTTCTTCTTTACGCCTCCGTACCTGAGTTTCGCCGTCGCGGACAAAGGATACTTCGTCACGTTCGCGATCATGCTGTTCGTCGCGTTCACCATCAGCAACCTGATGCAGCGGATCCGGCGAAGCGCGGCGCACGTCCGCGAGCGCGAGGTCCGTACGTCCAGGCTCTACGCCATGAGCCGGGAAGTCTCGATCGCCCGCTCGAGTGAAGACATCGTTCGAGTGGCCTGCCGTCACCTGCACGACACCTTCGCCAGTGACGTCTCGATCCTGCTGCCCGACGGCGGCGGCGGTCTGCGTCGCGCCGGGATGGCGCCGCCCGAGGCGAAAGCGGACGTCCCCCCCATTTCTGCGCCCCTTGCCGAGGCGGCTCTTGCGCTCATCGGCGGCAAGAGCCTCGCGGGCGATCCGGGGTCGTCCTTCAAGCTGCCTTCCGGCGAAGAGCTCATCGGTCTTCGGGCGTCGAGCGGAGTCGTGGGCGTCTTGGTAATTCACCCGATCGTCACCGAGCTGTTTGCGAATCCCGCGAATCGAGAGCTGCTCGATGCCTATGCGAGTCAGACGTCGCTGGCCGTCGAGCGCGCGCAGCTTGCCGAAAACGCCCAGCGTGCGCAGCTCGAAGTCCAAAAAGAACGCCTGCGCAACGCCCTTCTGAGCTCCGTGTCGCACGACCTCCGTACGCCGCTGGCCGTCGTCAAGGGAGCGGTCACGGCTCTGCTGGACCCCCGAGGCGAGATGGCACCCACGCGCCGTCGGGAATACCTGGAAACGATTTCCGACGAGGCGAATCGTTTGAATCGTCTCGTCCGAAATCTCTTGAACATGACATCGCTCGAGGCGGGAGCCTTGACGGCGCGAAAGGAGTGGCAGCCGCTCGAGGAGGTCGTCGGCGTCGCGCTGAACCGATTGGAAGAGCCCCTGGGCGGGCGCCCGATCCGGGTGGAAATTGCCCCCGATGCCGCCATCGTCCCGTTCGATGCCACCCTTCTCGAGCAGGTCCTGTTGAACCTCGTCGAGAATGCGACGCGCTACACGCCCGAGGGCAGCCCCATCGATATTCGGGCGACTCGCGTGGAGGGCGGCGTCCAGGTCGAAGTCGCCGATCGCGGGCCGGGAGTTCCCGCCGGGCGGGAAGAGGAGATCTTCCAGAAGTTTCGACGGGCCGGGTCTCCCCACGAAGGCGGAATGGGGCTGGGGCTGACCATCTGCCGCGGGATCATCACCGTGCACGGCGGCCGGATCTGGTGCGAGAACCGGCCTGGCGGCGGCGCCACGTTCCGCTTCGTGTTGCCTCGCGAGCAAGACGTTCCGATGCTCGACGGCTTGCCCGAAGCCATCGGCGAAGCCTGATTCAGCTGCCCGCTGCGCTCGACGCGGCAGCCGCCTTTGACGCCGCTGCGGGGGCGAGGTTGATGACCGCGTTTTTCCGGACCGCCGCGATGGACGGAGCGCGATGGGCGATCTCGAGGAGCGTCGTGTTGAGCGCGTTCAGGTACGCCGGCATCTTTCGACGGATGTCGAGCCAGAGCACGACGCGCACTTCGTCCGAGCCGTTGTTGGCGTCATGCAGGAACGTATCGTCGAACATGACGCCCTCGCCTTCGTGCCAGTAGTACTTCTCGCCGCGCTCGATGAGCGCCTTGTCGTGTCGGGCATTGTCCTGGGGGTCGGCGTTCACCCGTAACCAGCACGCCCGGTCGGCGTTGTTGTTTGGGATGATCACGCCGAGGTGGTAGCGCAAGAACCCTTTCCAGTAGCCCCAGTGCGGGGTGATGTACTGGTGACCTTCCAGCACGGAGAAGAACGCGGTGTAGAGGCCCGGGATGCCCCGCAAGAGCTCCGCCGTGCGCGGCGCGAGGGCGCAGTTCTCCGCGATGAAGCGGTGCGACTTGAACATGAACGCCTTCCACGCGAGGGTATGGATGCCCCCGGCGGTGTACTTGCCCGCCAGGTTCTCGACGTCGACCATGCGCTCGCGCACTCGCACCAGCGCCTCACACTCCGCGCGCACGTGCGCAAACCCCGACTCGAGGCTGTCCAGGCCCGGATAGTCGTTCCGGTAGTCTTTGATGAACGCGGGCGCGCGCGCGAAGAGCCCGGCGTCCTCGGCCCGCGCGAAAAGCTCTCCGAAGCCCTCCGTCACGTGCGACATCCTCTTCTTGTCCATCACGAAGGCGCGTAGCCGCTTGAGCATCGATTTCTCCACCGGACGTCGGGTCCACCAGCATGCAGTCGTAACGCGGCGGGTCGTCAGAACGTCGACCCGATCGCGTCTCGGTTCCGCAGGCGTCCGATCCGGACGGGACCGATAGCACACGGGCGAGACGCCCCGAAGGCTTCGATGCTGCGGATCCCGCTGCGGTGGCGCACCTGCATCAACACTTTGAAACGCTTGACATGTTGCCGCGTGCTGCGGAAAGGCAGAGCACGCCAGCGGGCGGCGCGGGTGGCCAGCGGGCGCCCCCCCCCGGCGGAGGCGCGCTGGCGTCTCGAGGTCACGGAGCGTCCGGTCCTTGCCCCGTCGGGAGCACCGGTTGCGGCGCAACGGTGGGCGTGGTGAACGCCTGCCCGAAGGACACGATGAAGGAGTACCCGGGGATCCGCGCGCCCGTCGATGCGTCGAGGGGCCTTTCGACAGGAAAGCCGATGTCGGCCTGGAACACGGTGCGATCGAGCCAGGGAAAGAGCGCCCGGAACCCGAAGCCGGCCGACTGGTACGGGATCAGCTGCGAGAGGTTCTTGAATGCATCCCCGACGTCGAAGAAGGCCACACCCGCAAGCTCGCACGAGAGAAGCTCCACGGGCCGTGAACGCAGCTCGACGTTGTAAGACATCACGCTGCTGCCAATGAAGAAATTCGTGGGATAGCCCCGCAGCCGGTCGGCGCCGCCGAGGGTCGACGTCACGTTGAGATAGTTTCGCCATCGCCAGAGCATCGTTGCATCGAGCACGATGCGGCCGATGCCTGCGACCGTGGGTGTCACGAGGTGCGCGGTCGGCTGGATCGAAGCGTCGGCGATCTGCTTCGTCGGCGCGCTTTCGGGCTCGGTCGTCGACTGCAGCGATACGCGGAAGAGCCCATCTCTCACGGCCCAGGTGTACTGCGCGGCGCCGTACAGGCCGAAGACGTCGCGGGTGGCTCCGAGCGCACGGAAGCTCGGATACACGCGGAGCACGATATCGTGCCCCAGCCGGTAGTCCTCCTGCAGCGCGAGCGTGTCGAAGTCGACGACACGCACGAAGCGCATCTCGTACGTGTGGTACTGCAGGGAGGGCCCGATGCGCGTATCGCTGACGGGCAGGTACTGGTTCGTGAAATCGGCGATGGTGCGCGGACTGACTCCCGAAGGGGGCGTCGGGATACGGTAAACGCCGAGGTTGACGCCGGCGCCGAGCGTGAAGTCATGGTTGACCGCCCAGCCGAACGAGCGCGTCACCTCGTACCCGGCCATGTAACTGCGCTGGCGCCACTCGAACGGAAGGCAGCCTGCGCCCGCGACGGCGCAATCCTGATGGGTGGCGGGATCCGAGTAGTATGCGAGCGCCGCGTTCTGGTAGAGGCGGTCGATCACGTCCTGCCACGCGATCGCCGAGTCCCATGCCCATTCCGTATCGCCCGAGAAGAGCGGCTCGCCGGCGACGAGCGAGCCGTACGTGCCTTCGGCGGTTCCGCTCTGCCGGTTGATCATGACGTCGGCGTTGCCCTGCATGGCGATCCGCGATTCACCCAGGCGCGGAAGCATGTAGAGCGCGCCTACGGTGTATGCCGAGGGCTCCAGCACGAAGGTCGCGCCGGCGATCTGGTGTGTGCCAAGAAAGTTCGTCTCCGAGGGTTGCAGATAGAGCTGGTCGAGCCCTCCGGGGTCGGCCACGACATCCCAGCTCAGCCTGAGGCTCCAGACGTCCTTCGTGATGACGACGACGACAACGCGCCCGGGGCCGCTGCCCGTCGCGGCGACGACGAGCACCGCGGAGAGCTGGGGGACGCCGGGCAAGCGGCGAAGGTTGCGGATCGTGTCGTCGACGAGGGCCTGGCGATACCTGTCTCCCGCGCGCAAGAGGACCTCGTCGTCCACGACGTGCTCGCGCGTCGTGACGTGAAAGACATTGAGCCATGCCGGCAAGACGTCGCGCTTCTCGAAAACGGGCAGCGTCACGATCACCACGCGCTCGACGAGCTTTCCCTCGGGCGCGGCGTCGACCGTCAGGTGCCGCTCGCGCAGCACCTCGTCGATGGTTTGCTTTTCATAGGGAGAATATTCGTGCAGGCGCTCGGCCGGAGGAGGCGCGACCGTCTGCCCTCGTGCAGAAGACGCGGTTGCAATCGCCGCGGAGATGGCGACAGCGCCGAGGATCCGTCGGTCGGAGCGCAACGTCGATCCGCGCGATGCTAGCACTCCGCGCGGCGCAGGACGTCACGGCGCGTGTGATAAGAGGTAGCTCTGGACGATCGAGCCCCACGTCGTCGCGGTCAGCGAAGTGCTGCTGTCGGTGACGTTCAGGAGGTCCGGCGCACAGTCACTGTACGGCTCGAAGTCCCACGCGAGACTCGGAATCTGCTTGGAATCGATGTCCGAGTAGAACGCCGACGCCGTGCTGCTCGTCAAGCTTCCGTACTCGCCGAGAATGACCGGGATGTTGTCGTATGTGTACATGCCGGCGGTCGGCGGGTAGCCGTGCACCTCGTAAACGACGTTGTCGTAAGGGAGTGGCGTGGTCGCGTAGAAGCTGATGTCGCTCGTCCAAGAGTTGCCCTGGACCGACACGACGTGGTGGAAGACGCCGAGGCGATCCTCTTCCGCGCGAATGACGCTCACCGCGTGACTCATGGCGGCCGCAATCGTCGCGTCCGACAGCGTGTTGCCGCCGGGCTCGTTCGATAGGCCGAACAGAACGAAGCTCGAGGTCGCGAACGTGTCGACCAGAGCGACGTACTCCGCGTCCGTGCCGGTTGGAAACGACGTGGAGCTCGGCGTGGTGGACGAATCCGAAGGCAATCCCGTCGCCTCGGCATCGCCGCTCGCCGTGTCCTGCCCGATCATCGACGCATCACTGCGGAGCGTGAGCAGAACGTAGATGCCTGCATTTTCCCCGATGGCATCGATGACGTTGGTCATCGGGGTCCTGTACGCGGAAGGGCTGTTCAGCCAACTCACCACGGTGCCGTAGCTGTCCATCGCGAGCGAGACGCGCAGGAACGTTGGCTTCCACCCGCTCACCAAGCCGGATACGATTGTTTCGAGGGTTTGATCGGGCGTCGTCAGCCAGAGGCTGTCGTTGTAGCCACACAGGAAGATGTCGTCGATGTTGACCCCACGACCGACCCACCGAGCGCCGGCCGCGCCGGTTCCTGCCGAGACGTAGATGGCGGCGCCCTGGGTGTAGAGCCACCCGGCCGGGTACCCTCCATCGGTAGCCGGCGCGCTCGCCTCGAGCGCTCCGACCCCGGGCGTCGTCGACGCGTCGCCGGCCACGCTCGGCCCGCTGCTCGAAGCGGCCGAACCACCGCTCCTTCCGCTCGATCCGCCCGCTCCTGCGCCGCTGGTCGCGGATGCCATCGCGGTCGATCCGGTCGTTGCGCCCGACGCCGTGGTGCTCGAGCCTTTCGTCTCGTTCGACCCGGCGCTCACGTCACCCCCGCGGGCGCCCGAACATCCGCACGATGTTGCCACGAGGACCGCCAGCGCGGCCCTCACCGCGCGTCGGTGGCGAGTCCGCCTTGCGCTCGCGCGCAGCGCTCTGGTCGGGGTCGGCACGTAGCAGCGGAGCGGCCGCGCTCGTCTCATCCGTTACTTGTATTCGAACGTCGCGGAGGGGGCACGCGCTGCGCGACGTTCGCGGCGACGATGCAGCATCAGGTGCGAACGTGGAGCACGTCCGGCGTCAGGGCAACCATGCGCCGGATTTCGGCCGCGCAGCTCACGATGCGAGAGGCGCGAACCGCGCGAAGACGCTGTAGCGCCCCGGGCCCCAGCGGACCGAGCGGGCCTCTTGGAGGCTTGCTCCGTCCAGCGGCACCACGTGGAATGCGCGCAGGTAGTTCCGAAAAACGTCCGCAAGCGGCGCCGGGATCCCGGCCAGATCCCCGAAGTCGACGACGACGACCTCCCCTCGGTCGCCGAGGGCTCGGCGCGCGTTCGTCAGGGCAGCCCTTCGATCTTCCACCATCGAGAGGCAGTACGAGAACAGGATCCGGTCGGGAGGCGCGTCGAGCAGCTCGCGCAGGCGAGCGTCCTCGGCGAAGCCATGCTCGAGCAGCGCCCACGGGCAGCGGGCGCGTGCGTGTGCCAGCATGACATCGGACGCCTCGATGCCCGCCAGCCGGGCCGTCGGGCGCGCCTTGTGCAGCTGTCTGAGATTGCGGCCGGTCCCGGGGCCGACCTCGATGAGGCTCTGCCATCGGTCGTCGCGCGCCAGCTCTCTCAGGGTCGCGTCTCGCCCGAAGAGATAGTACTTGCGCGTCAGGTCGTAAAACAGGCGCGAGACCCCGTAGTACCGATTGAGGAACGCACGATGCTCGGCGCGTGTGCCGTTCAATGCTCGACCTGATACAGGTTGACACGTCGGAATTGGCGGGTGCGGTCGAGCTTCGTGGCAAGCTCAGTCGCTTCGATCATCGGCCGAAAGTGGCGACTCATTCCGTGACGTTCGGGCAGCGAGCCTTCCTCGACCGAGCGATGAAGCACCACGGCGCCGTCGGCGCTCGTGCGGACGACTTCATGCAGGAGCTTTCGCTGGACCTCGTTGGGCATCCAATCGGGCGCGTCCAGCAGGGTGTAGTGCGTCCAGGTGTTTCGGCCCGCGGCGCCTAGCACGTCGAAGATGTTTCGGTGGTGAAAGCGCACCTCCGTCTTCGCGCCGAGCGCGGCCTTGTGGTGATCGCGGCGCAAAAAGGGCGGCACAGCGTCCTCGACCGCGTGATTGAAATGCCCGGCAACCGCGAACCAGGCAAACCAGTTGCGCTCGAGATCGGTTTCCGCCACGCGGCACAAGTGCATGATGAGAAAATCGACGATGTCGTTCAGCCCTTCCGCCCTCAGCATGCGCTCGCATTGCGCATGATTGACGCCGATGGCGACGAGGTGAATGGGCGATCTGAGCAGGGCCGAGATCCATGGCGACCGCAAGATGGGTCCGAACCGCTCGGCGACTCGCAGGCGTCGCTCCGACACGGGAATGTCAATCAATGCCCGCAGCCACGCAGCATCCACGCCCGCCTGGCCTCGCAGCGCGGCGAACAGGCGTGCCGTCAGTCCGCGCTGATGAAAAGAATGAGCGAAGATTCCGTGGTTGTGGCGCCAGTGGTCCTGAATCCAGCGGGGCAGTCGCGCCGTGAGCCGGGCTACCATCTTCAACGGTTGCGGGTGCCAGCCGTGTCCCCAGAGCCCGTAGAACTCCTCGTAGTTCGAGAGCTCCCGGGACGCGCACGTCTTGAGAGCGGTCAGCGCCAGGTGTCTCGCGTTGATGTCCACCGCATCGATGCTGCGCGGCTGGCGGCTGAGGTGGTTGGCGATCCCGCAGCCCGCCCCGGAGATGCCGAGAATGCGCGAATCGGAGCTCACGCCCAGAAACCGTTCGTCGACCTCGGTGTCTTCGAACAGCATGTTGTAAACGAACAGGTGTCGAAACAATTGCTGAAATGCCCGATCAGCGAACCGCATCAATGAGCAGTCGACGCGAATCGTGTGGCAATTGTGTGACGTTTTGGGACGAAAAGTTACGCGAGGTGCGCGAGTGTCGCGATTGTCAGGCCCCGAAAGTCCGCGATGACGAGGGCGCAGTCGTGAAGGTCCTCGGGCGTATGGGTCGTCGTCACGCCGACGACCCGCATTCCGGCCGCCCGCGCCGAAGCGACCCCGACGAGGGAATCTTCGAACGCGATGCACTCCGCGGGCCTCAGTCCGAGGCGCGCAGCCGCTGTCAGATAGATCTCCGGATCGGGTTTGGCCCGGGTGACTTCGGCCTCGCCGACGACCACGTCGAATCGCTCGCGCAGATCGAGCCCATCGAGGACGAAGTCGATGTTCTCCTTCGGGGCTGATGTCGCCAGGGCCGTACGAAGTTCCGGCCCTCGCGCCGCATCCAGCAGCGGCACGAGGCCGGCAAGCGGCGCCCGATGCGGGCCATAGCTGTCCCTGTACGTCCGCTCCTTCTCGAGTTGAAGGGTGCGTGCCTCCGCGTCGGACAGCGAGTCGCCGAAGATGCGGCGCAGATTGTCCCGGTTGCGCCGCCCGCTCATATCGCGACGGAACTGCTCTGCGGTCACTGTGCGCCCGTGCCGCGCTGCGAGCGCCATCCACGCGAGCTCGTGGAATCGCATGTCGTCGACCACCACGCCGTTCATGTCGAAAAGGAGGGCGCGCAGCATGTCCCGGAGCGGGCACGCTATCACGGGCGCACTCGGCCGCTTAACATCTCCCCGCACGGACGATGAAGGCGCGATCACGCACGACGGGTGGCGCGGTCTTGCGCCGCGCTCGGTACTGGCTTCCGGTCAGCGCGATGACGCTCCTTTCGATCGTCAGCTACGTCGATCGCAATGTCCTCGCGCTGCTCGCGCCGACCATCCTGCGCGACACAGGCCTCAGCGCGGAGGAATACGGCTTCATGATCAGCTCGTTTTCAGCGGCCTACCTGGTAGGCAATCCCGTCTGGGGAATGACCCTCGATCGGTTCGGACTCCCGGCTGGCCTCGCAATCTCGGTCACTCTCTGGACGTGCTCGTCGGTTTGCCATGCGCTGGTGACGACGGCGGTCGGGTTCGCCGCCGCCCGCGCATTGCTTGGGTTCGGTGAGGGCGCCACCTTCCCCGGAGGGCTGCGCGCGGCCGTGCAGACGCTTCGACCGAGCCACCGCTCACGTGGAATCGCGATCGCCTACAGCGGCGGGTCGATCGGAGCGATCGCCGCTCCGCTTCTCGTGACTCCCGTCGCCGTGAGATGGGGATGGCGCGGAGCGTTCATCGCGACCGGAGTGCTCGGCGTCGGCTGGCTGGCCCTCTGGGCGATGACCGCACGGGACGTGCGTCTGCGCCGTCGGCCGCAGCGCTCGGCCGGCGTCCGGCCTCGCCTCCACGAGGCATCCATCCTCCGATTCGTGGCAGCTTACGCATTCGGCGGGCTTCCGCTGGGCTTCGTCCTGTACGGCGCACCGATCCACCTCGGGCGCGAGCTCGGATTCGATCAGTCACGGCTGGGCCACGTCCTGTGGATTCCTCCTCTCGGCTGGGAGGTGGGTTACCTGTTCTGGGCGTGGGTCGTCGATCGAGCCTCGCGGCGGGCGACGCCTCGGCGTTTCGGGTTCCTCTTTGGCATTCTCGCCGTCCTCGCGGTCCCGCTCGCGGCGGCCGGCGTGAGTCGATCCGGCCCGCTCGTTCTCGCCCTCATGTTCCTCGCGATGTTCGCCTCCGCCGGCTTCGTGATCGTCTCGCTCGCGGAGGTGACGCGCGGTCGCGCGGGCCACGGCGCGTACCTTGCCGGAATCGGAGCCGGCGCATGGTCGGCCCTGATGGCGATCGTCATGCCGGCGTTCGGACGTCTCTTCGACCGGGGCGCGTTCGGTCTTGCGTATTCGATCGCGGCGTTCTCGCCCGCCGCCGGTTATGCGATCTGGCGGCTTCTCCGCTACTTGGATTCGCCGCCTTCGGCCAGGACGGCTTCGACGTATCGCTGAATGCGCCGGACGTGCCCCACTGCGATCTTGGTGAATTGGACGCCGTACAGGTGACCGCTGGCGTGCTTGGACAGGTGACGGATGATGCCTTGCGCGCTGAAGGGGCGATCCGAGCCGATCGTGATGATGAGCTTTACGGGTTCGTCGATGTCGCACCCGCGAAAATCATGCGACACGGACACGGCGACGCCGCCGATGCCGATGTCGTACGCCGGCAGCACGTCGAGAAACCCCTCTCCCATGATGTGGACCTCGATTCGCTGCCGGGCCGTCGGTCTCACCCGGGGATGCGAGCGTCGCCGGTCGGGGACGTCCACCACATTATCGTAACATGAGGGCCAGAGAGACTCGACGATAGCGCCTACCTTCCACCCTGGAGGGCGAGAATGAAGGACCCGCGGTGCCCGACCCGCGGCGTCACGGCGCGCCAGGAGATCGCCTCGCGGATGCTACTCTCAGGCTCGTGATCCTGAGCCGTCGCGCACCTCTCCGCTCGCCCGGTTGAGTCGCCATGCGCTTCGTTCGAACTTCGCGCCCGACCGGCTCGAACGACAAGTCGGATCGACCGTGGCGTCACGCGTCCTGGGCGTTGCGGGCGCTCGCGGTGCTGCTCGGTACGGCGGCCGTCTTCGGGCTGGCGGCACACGAGATGCTTCTCCATTGCCTCCACCAGAAATGGCTCAAGCGCCCGTTGCTGGAGCTCGCGCGGAGGTCGCTCGGCGTCGACTTCGACTATCGGGCGGCTCGGGTCGACCTGTTCTCCGAGGCCGACATCGACGGGCTGGTGATCACGACGCCGCCGGACTTTCGGGCATTCCCGGAGGATCTTCTCCGCGTCGGACACGTGGAAGCACACTGGTCCCTCGGCGAGCTTCTGCGTGGCCGGCCGCTCGTCGAGAGGATTGCGGTCTCCGACGTCGCGCTGAACGTGGTGGTCGACGAACGAGGAAGGACGTCGTTCGACGCGCTGCTGCCCGCGCGCCCGAGCGCCGAGCCCACTGTGCCTCTATCGCGTCAAGCGTCGAGGCTGCTCGCGACCACGCCGCCGATCGGGCGGCTCGACGTCCACGGCGTCTCGCTCGGACTGGTCCGGACCGACGGCGGACATGTATCGGAGCATACCATTCTGCGAGGCTTGTCGGTCGCCCTGCACGTGCGGCCGGCGGCGTCGGCCGTCGCGGGTTGGCGCGCCGACGCGAGCCTCGGCTCGCCCTCGAGCCCCGTCGAGCTCGAGCTCTCGCGGGCGGGCCCCGATGTCCCGGCTGCCGACGCTCGCGCGAGGCTTTGGGCCATGGTCGACGCGAGTTCGGAAGCGCTGCACGCGACTCTGGACCTGCGCGTGATCGACCAGACGCTCCTGTCGACGCTCTCGGCGGATCGCTGGCTCCACGCCGAAGCGCACCTCCATTTCGACCCGGCCGCGGGGCGCACGGAAATCACCCTCGATCCCGTCGAGGCGGCCGATGGAGCGGCAAGTGTCGACGCCTTGGTGGAGCTCCCCGACGTCGGAGATGCGACCGTACGCCGTGCCCGTGGCAACGTCGACCTCGCGAGGCTGCTCGCGTGGCTCCCGGCCGACCTGGTTCCCGTCACCGCCGAGCATGCGAGCATGCGCTGGCAGATCGATTCCCTCGTCATGGGGCAGCGCATGGCTCTTTCCGCGGGCGCATCGCTTGCCGTCGACGCGGACGTCTCGAACCTCACCCTTCCGATCGGTGCCGGATCGGTCAGGATCGACGCGGCGCAGCTGTCGGGGCGCGTCCAGTCGGCTGACGGAGCAGCGATCAAGGCATCCGGATCCCTCGAGCTCGCCGGGGCCCGAGGCGAGATGGGCGGAGACCGTTTCGCCGTCGCCGACGTGGCCGTCGATCTCGACGGACAGCGGGGGCAAGGTGAGCGGATCGGCGGCCGCGTCGGAGTGCGCATCGGGAGCCTCGAACGTGCGGGCGCCACGTCCGGCGTCTGCCGGAACGGCCACGTCGATCTCCGACTCGATGGCGTGCACCTGGACCCGCACGAGCCGCTGGCGTCGGAGGGTGACGTCGCTCTGGCCATCGAGCTGGAGACGCTCGACGCGCGCGCGTCGGGGATGGACGCCACGGTCGACGGTTTGACGCTGCATGGACATACCGCCCTGCAGGGGCGCCCTCCTTATGCCGCGGAGCTCGACGCCCGCGCGCCGCGACTTCGCGTCGTCGGACGCGACGGCCGGGCGATCCTGGACGGTTCCGCGCACATCGAAGGAAAGGTTCACGATCTCGTCCCCGATGCCGCGAGTCCGGAAGCGAGCTCCGGTGGCGTCGATCTCGCGATCGATATCGGCGAAATGCAAGCCTCGCTCGAGGCGACCAAGGCAAGCGAGACGGTCGATTTCGCGCTTCGCGCCGCTGCGAAAAGCCTCAAGATCGTGCGGCCCTTTCTGCCCACCACCATGGCGGACACCGCGCCCTGGGATCGGATGTCGTTGGCCGTTCGCTCGCGCGGCCACCTCGAGCACCTCGGCGGCGACACGCCGGTGCTCCGGCAGAAGACGGAGGTCGACGTCGAGAACGCAGCATTCGAGAACGTCGCCGCGCGGTCCCTTTCGTTCAAGATCCAATCACAAGGCACGGCTCTGCAGCACCAGGCCGACGCCGAGTTGACCCTGCCCGGGCTCACGCTGGCTGACGGCCGGCCGGCTGACGACCACTTCACGCTCTCCGCGACCGTGGATCGCGCCCGTCCTTCTTTGCAGTTCAAGCTGGCCTGCGAGGGGCACGCCGCGGTGAAGGTCTCGGGATCGGCGTCGTTTGACCCGGCGCGGCGAGCGCTGCTCTACGAGACGGAAGGGCATCTCGGCGGCCTTTCCCCGATGGCGAGCTTCGTCTCGAAGACGAAGGGGCTCGACGGCTTCGATCTGTCGCACCTCGAAGTCGCACTGTCGTCGCGCGGAACGCTCCTGGGGGTCGTGGCGGGCGTCGCGCGAGACGGCACGATGATGCTGGAGCCGGACCCCGCTCGGACGGCTGCTGTCGAAGGAACGACCGATCTCCGGGTCGACCACCTGCGCTGGGCTCGTGGTGACACTGCGGTCGCGACACCCTCGCTGGCCTGGCACGCAGAGGCTCACGCTTCGGGTCCACGCCGGACCTTGGACAGCCGCGTCGAGGTCGGAACGTTGCACCTCGATCTCGGGACCCGAGACGTCGATTTGGACGGAACGCGCGACGAGGCCAGCCTGTCGATCGTCGGCGACCTTCGTGACCCGGAGATCGAGCTCGCCCAGCGCCTTTCGATCGGCGCCGTCGAGCAAGACGTCATCCCTGAGTACCCCATGGGCGACGTGGCGTTCGCGCTGGTTGCCGAGCGCACCCCCGAAGGCGTGGTCCACATCTCCGAGCTGAAGCTGAAAAACGGCCGCGGCGGCACGGAGCTCTCGATCAGCGGCAACGTGGATCTCGGGGAGGGGCGTCGAACGCTCTCGGTCGCCACCTCGGCAACCCAGGATCTCGCGCGCCTGTCGACGGTCCCGGAACGCTTCACGGGGCAGGGAACCGTCGCGGTGGAGGCGAACGTCACATCGCCCAACTTGTCGCTCTACCAGGTCCGTGCGGCCGTCAAGGGCGAGAACGTCACGGTCTCGCTTCCGCGGTCGGGAATCGCCGTGGACACGGCGAACGGCGACGTGCCGATCACCGTGGAGCTCGAAACGGCCGCAAACGGAGTGGAGCTCAGACGCAGCGTCGATCGAAGCCCTTACTCGATGCTGCGTTTCGCCGATCAGCACCCCCTTCTCGCGCACAGCGGCTTTCTGTCAATCGCCCGCCTCAAGACGCCTTTCGTGGCGATCGCGCCGCTGGTGGGCAACCTGTCGATCGATCAAAATGTGGTCTCGCTCCGGCAATTCGAGATGGGCGTTCGCGGCGGGACGATCACCGGGCAGTGCGGCCTCGACTGGAACGGGCCGAAGTCGACTCTCGAGCTTCACGTGCGTGCAAGTGGCGTGCAGTCGTCCCACGGGGAACCGTTCGACGGCAACATCGCGGTCAGCATCTCCGCCGCGGATCGCACGATCGAAGGACGAGCCGAGATTCTGCGGATCGGTGAGCGACACCTGCTCGACCTACTCGACCTGCAAGACCCCTCGCACGTGGACCCTGCGATGAATCGCATCCGCAGCGCCCTGACCTTCGGTTACCCGGATACGCTGCGCCTGGTTTTCGATCACGGCTTCGCCAGCGCGCACTTGCAGCTCGGAGGGCTCGCGCGGCTCATCAGCATCGGAGAGATCAGGGGCATTCCGATGGGGCCAATCGTCGATAAGATGATTGCGTCGATGCTCGAAGACCGTGAAACAAAGGAATCACTGTGACCCGAGCTCTCCCCGTCCTCTTCGCCGTGGCCGTCCTTTCCGGTCTCGGGGCGTGCTTCAAGCCCCCGGAGATCGTCATGGTCGATCGGGCGACTGCGCTCGAGCAGCAGGCCTCCGGTTCGTTCGACGACATCGAGCGCAAGCTCGATCGGGCCGCCATCGAACCTCGCCCCGTGCCGCTCACCCCCGAACAGCTCGACGCGCTCGGCGTGCGCCCCCCGCCGCTCGTCGACGAGAGTGACCTCACCGACGCAGATCGCCTCGACGGTCTGCTCGCGCAGCACTGTCTCGGGGAGGGAAAGGAGGGTCTCATCGTCGATACGCGCGATGCATGCAAGGGCGGCGCCGACGAGCAAGAGCTGCAGATCCTCCTCGAGCGCGTCAACCGCGCGCGCCGGCAGCTCTGGCGATGGATGCACGAGCAACGCGCGGACGTTCCGGAAGCCGATCTCGGGCGCGCATGGCGCGAGAACCACCTGCGCAACGTCGTGTGCGGCGGCTGGATCGAGGGGAGCGACGGGAAGTGGCAAAGCAAGTCGTGCTGAAGCCGGTCGCCCTGTCGGTTCGGCTCGCTCTCGCCGCGCTGCTGGTGGGCGGTCGCTCGTCGGCCGACAACACGGACGACGACGATCTGGTGAGGCCCCAGCGACTCACCGTGGACGTGGCCGACGATCTTTTGGGCCAACTCGGTCCCGACGGGAAGACACTCTACTTCGTCTCGAACCGCGACACGACGAATCAGGTTTTCGCCCAAGGCATGGCCGACGGCCGCGCACGGCCGCTGTTCGACGACGGCGCCGACGTCACCTGGCCGCGCGTGAGCCCGGACGGACGATCGCTGCTCTACATCTCGTTTCGAGAGAGCGCGTCGGGGCAGCTCTGCGTTAGGCGCTTGCCGGAAGGCGACGGGCGCCAGTGCTTGAGGGACTCTTCGGCCGCGCTTCAGGCCGAATGGATCGATCCCCGACGGATTGCCCTCGTCAGTCGTCGTTCGATCGAAGGCGATCTGCGCATCGTGGAGGTGACGCTCGGTTCGGATCTGTCGTCGCGCCCGCTGCTCGATCGGAACGTGACGAGCCCCGCAGTCTCTCCGGACGGGCGCTGGCTGGTCTACGTACCGGTCGCGCGGGCCGTGAAAACGGTAGGGCCCGGGTTCGCGGCGCACGCGGGCCTGACGCTCGAGGCGGTTCCGCTCGCAGCCCCCTCGACGGCTCCGGTGAAGATCGCTCTGGCGCTTCCGGGGCAGACCGGCCAGCCAGCGTTCGCCACGGACGGTCGGTCGCTGTTCGTGGTGCAGTTCTTCACGGACACGAACCATGACGGTGCGATCGACGCGAGTGACCACGGGGTTCTTTTTCGCATCCCCATCTCTTTCGAGGGACCGTCGCCGGTCGCCGGGCCCCCTGAGCAACTCACGGAGACCTCGTGGAACTGCGAGTATCCGACGCCGTACGTCGATCGCCTGATCGCCACGTGCTCACAAGACGCGAGCCTCGACGTGTACTCGCTGCCCCTCGACGGCGAGGTCCCCGCCGCCTGGACGATGCCCCAGCTCCTCAACGCGATCGACGACGCGGACACGCGAGTCGAAGAGCAGCTTCTGCTGAGCCGTCGCCTCGCGCGCGAAAGCACCGCCCACGGCCGTCGCGAAGCGATGCTGGCTCTCACGATGATCCACCTCGAGCGGGAGGAATTCCGGGCTGCCCAGTATTACGCCGAGCAGGTCGATACGCTGCGCGACGATGCGACGGCCGGGATCTCGCTGCCGCTGCGAATGCTCGTCGAGGAGCGGCGAGCCGAGCGAAGACGCGAGCAGGGGCGCCTGTCGGAGGGGTTTCGCATCGAGGCGCGCGGGCGGCTCAGTCAACTGCGCACGGACAAGTTCGACAGCCCGATGGCCGAGGACCTCACGCACCTCGCGCGCAGTGAGGTCTTCGATGCGCTCGGCGAGGAGGGAGCGGCCCGGGCCGAGCTCGAAGCGGTCACCGTCGACGAGACGACCCCTTCGCCGATCGTCCAGGCCTACTACCGTCACGCCGATGCTCTCTACCGCCAGCTCGATGACCGCGAGGCACTCGTTGCGGTCTGTCGGCAGCTGGCGGCCAATGCCGCCCTGAAACTGGACGAACGTCTGCAGTACGCTCGGGCCGCTGTTCGAGCGATGGTACGCGGTCTCCCGTACGCGGAAGCGGAGGCTCGCCTCGAGCGCGAGCGGCCCGTAGCCAGCCAGGGGCCAAACGGCGACTCGGAGCTGGGGTTCGCGATCGACCTGGCTCGCAACGTGCTTGCCATTCGCAACTCTCACCCGCCCCAGGCGGTCGGAGATGCGCTCCTCGCGCTGTACTCCGCGCAGAGTCGCCCCGGTCGGCGACGCGCGCTCGTGGTGGAAGCGGTGCAACGTGCCGACGACACGGACGCCGACGACGTCCTGGACGCCTTGCTCCAGCGGGATATCCGGGAGGTGAAACCCGGGACGCACGAGCGGGGGGAGGTCGAGGATATCTACGAGCGCTTCATCCTGGCTCGCGCGTACGAGCGCGCCGCGGCAAAGCGCTACGCCGAAGCCGCGCAAGACTACGATGCCGTCGCCGAGCAGACCGGGTCCTACGAGGCCGTGGTGGGGGCCATCGACATGCGCCTGAAGACGGGTCAGACCCCCACCGCCATCGAGGCGCGATACGAGGCGCCCGGGATCCCCGTAGCACGTGCGCGCTTCGCAAAGGCCTATCTCGGCGCGCGGCAGCTCCCGAAGCTCGAAGGGGAAGCGCACGCGAAGGCTGCTGCGGAGGCGCTGGACGCGCTCGAAGCATCCTGGTCCGACTTCAAGGAGGAGCGCGTTCCTCAGGCGCTCTTCGGCGCACTCCTGCACGAGGAGTACATCGAGTCGCAGGATCTCGCGGCCGCCGAACGGGCGAACGTGCACTACCTCATCGCGCTGGAGCTCGTGGGCGACAGTCCGCGCCTCGGCGCCATGATCCTCGGAGAGCTGGGCCTTCTCCACACCGACGTGGGAAACTACCGAATCGCGCTCGGCTATCTCCTCGAGCGCGACAAGCTCCCCTACAGCGACAACACGGAAGGTCTGGACGTCCTGCTCTCGAAAGCCCAGGCGCTGCTTCACGTCGGCAAGGAGGGCGAGGCCGCGGCCGCGGGAGAAGCGGCGCTCGCCATGATCAGCCGCAATCCGGCGCTCGCACCCTACCGTCTTCTGGCCCTGGACTGGGCCGCCCTCGACAACCTCGCGGCGGAGCGCCCTGCGCGTGCCTTGGCCTTGTACGACGAAGAAATCCCGCTGCTCGACCGGTCCCTCGGCCCCCAGGCCGAGCGCAATCGGATCGTGACGCGCTTCGGGCGTGCGGCGGCGGCGGTCGGCGCAAACGAGCCCGCGCGCGCTCTTGCCGACCTGGATTACGTGGACCGGCGTCTCGAGGATCCGACGACGGTTGCGACGCTGCTGTGGCCGCACGCGACGATCGATCACGTGGCCCGCGCGTACAGGATCATATCGAGCGGACTGCGCGCGAACGCCAATCGAGAGCTTGGCCGTCTGGACGGGGAGGCGCGGGCCATGACCACGCGCCTTACCCTTCTCGACGCTCGGTTCCAGGAGTCGCATCGAGCGGAGGTCGCTCGAGAGGAGATGCTTTGCGAGGCGCAACTCGCCCTGAATGCGAGTCAGCGTCGCGATACGCCATCGGCCGCACGGTGGTTGACCCGCGCGCTCGCGAGAGCGGACGACCTTCGCGCCCGGGGTAGCGGTCAGCTCGACCGAGAGCAGCTCGACGTCCTTTGGCTCGCGGCGGAGCTCACGGTGTCGATGAAGGCGACACTCGTGGCGGATCTGGCCAGGCGCCTCACCGCGGCGTCGAGCGAGATCACCGCACGGCGCGAGCCGTCGCTGCGCCCGTACGCAAGGTGGTTCGAGGTTTACCTTTCGCTGGTGGCGCCCGGGGCACCGATGCTCCAGGGAGCCGTGGCCGCCCGCGCGCCGGCGGCCGTGGGCGGCGTTGCGCAGTGACGATGGTGACCCACGCGTGCTGGCCGAATGCGGCGGCGCCTCCCTGCCGCGTCTCCCGGGCCGCGGGCGTCGCGCTCGCGCTCCTCGGCAGCGCGGTCCCCACCACGGGACGGGCGACATCCTCGGCCCTGACGAGCGACCCTGCGGCGAACGGTCCCACCGCGCCCGAGCCACCGCCTGCCGACGCGCCTTCCAACGTGCAGCGAGCCTCGGCCGTCGCCGCGGATGCGCCGGCGCCCGCCACCACGCCCGCGCTTCGCCCGCGACCGCGTGGATCACCGGTCATCGGGGAGGCCATCGCCGGGGTCGTCGGCTCGGTGGGCGTTGCACCGGCGCCGGCCATCGGCGCGGCGATCGGCGGCGGCGTGCGCTGGCGTGACGCGTCGCTCGCTCTCGAAGGTCGCTTCGACGCGGCGGCGTCGGCCCCGGTCGAGGGGGGCGGCGGCGTATCGAGCTCGCTGGCATTGGTGTCGCTCGCCCCGTGCGGTTACGTCGGGCCGCTGCTGGGTTGTGCGCTCGTTCAGGGCGGGCAGATACGCGCGTCCGCCGAAGCCCCCAGCTTGGCGCAAAAGTCGGCGCCTTGGTGGGCGGCCGGCGGCAGGGTCGGCACGCAGGTTCCCCTCGGGAGCGACCGGACGGTCGTGCGACTGCGCTCCGACCTGCTGGTCAACCTTGTACCGCAGTCTTTCGAGCTCGCCGGCACCCAGCCGTGGAAGGTGCCTCGAGTGGCGGGATCGCTCGGATTGGACATCATTTTGCAATTTCGATGACGTGACGATGACGATGACGAATCTGCGCCGCCTCGACCGATCCAGGGTGCGCGCGTCGGTGGCTCCGGGTCACAGGCCCGTCGCGACCGGATCGCTGGTGTACACCACCTCGAAATCCGATCCGGAGAGGCTGCGAAAGTCGCCGACGATCTCGTCGATGAGGGTGTCCTGCCCGTCCGGGGCCGTCGCATTCCAGCCGTCGTTGCTGTCGCCCTGGAAGTACCAGTCGGATCCGTTGTCCGCCACGATGAGACCGTACTTCTTCATCGCCGCCATGATGACCTGCGACGCCGCTGTGTACTTCGTCGTGGACACCGTGGCCTTCATCCGTAGCCGTAGTCCCATCGGGGGGTAGGCGCTGCCGAGCGGCTGTGAACCCGCCGCATGGGTCGCCGGTGGGATGTATCCCTGCTGCGTCGTGGCGAACGTCATCCGGATCGCATGGGTCACGACTCCCGAGGTGACGACCTCGGAAAGCTTGACGAGACCCGGGAGGATGGCGAGCCCCGCGGCATCGGCGGACGTCCAGCCCGCTGGTCGCAGGGCGTTCGAGGTAAGGTCGAATACGGCGCCGTTGGCGCACTGGAACGGCGGTGCGGAGACGACCACGCAATTCCATGCCTCGTAGGCCGTGCACCCGCCCGCGCCTTGCTGCAGGACCAGGGCGTGCTGATCGCCGGGCAGGCTGCCGGGAGTTCCCCCCGCAGCCGGGTTGCCCTCGATCTCCATCGGCACGAAGAAGGGCCATGCCGTCTCGCCCGTCGCGCTGCCGGAAGTGACGGGGTTGGGTCCGATCCAGCCGTCGGGGCCAGGATCGCTCTCGCTGGCGTAAAGGGTGAATTCCGTATCCAGGTCCGGCTGTCCTGCGTCGACGACGTTGAACGGGATGCCGCCCACGTTCGAGGTGTAGCCCCCAAAATCGGGATGCACGGGCCCGCCCTGAGGAATCTGCGAATCGTAGGCGTGAACGACCTGGACGTTCGGGCCGTCAATCTCGACGTTCCACGGATTGTCCGCTGGAAAGATCGTGCATCCGGCCACGGTAGTCCCCACCCCGACGATTCCCCCGACAATTCCACCGACCGTGCCTGCATCGCCCGACGAGGCGGTGCTCGCGCTCGCGCCGCCGCCTTCGCCGGAGCTCGCGCTGCCGTCGGCGACCCCGGAGCTCGTGGCGCCGGCCGGATCCGTCGACCGGCCACTGGCTCCCGAGCATCCGAGACCGACCCCCGTCATCAGGGCAGCGAGGCCCAGAACCGTCCATTTCGACAGGTGCCACATCATTTCAGAGTACCGTGCGATCGCGGCGGGGGAAGCCGGTTCCCATCGTGAGAGGTCGACACGCTCACGCCGACATGTCCTACGACGTCGCGCCGCACTCACCCTGAGTGGTCTTCAGGCATTCAGCATTCGACGACATTGACTGCGAGGCCGCCGCGCGCCGTCTCCTTGTACTTGGTGAGCATGTCCGCGCCCGTGGCCCGCATCGTGGCGATGACCTTGTCGAGCGGTACCTTGTGCTGCCCGTCGCCCGACAGTGCGATGCGCGCGGCATTGATCGCCTTGACCGCACCCATCGCGTTGCGTTCGATGCACGGCACCTGAACGAGCCCGCCTATCGGATCGCACGTCAACCCGAGGTTGTGCTCCATGCCGATCTCCGCTGCATTCTCGACTTGCGGCGGCGTTCCTCCGAGCACCTCGGCGAGACCGGCTGCGGCCATCGAGCACGCGACGCCCACCTCGCCCTGGCAGCCGACCTCGGCGCCCGAGATCGACGCCTGCGTCTTGTACAGCATTGCGATTGCGCCTGCCACGAGCAGGAAGCGCGCGACACCCTCTTCGCCGGCACCGGGGCGTTCGTGCACGTAGTGGTGCAGCACTGCCGGGATGATTCCGGCCGCGCCGTTGGTCGGTGCGGTGACCACACGTCCTCCTCCCGCGTTCTCCTCGCTCACCGCGAGCGCCCAGACGTTGACTCGATCCAGAGCCTGCAGCGGGTCCGCGTCCGCGGTCCGCGCCTCGATCCGCCGGTGGAGCGCTGGCGCCCGCCTCGGTACCTTCAGGCCCCCTGGCAACACCGTCCCCGGCGAACGCTGGCAGCCGCGGTTCACGCACTCTTTCATCGCCTTCCAGATTGCACGAAGCCTGTCCTGCACGACCGTCTCGGCCCCCCAGATCGCGCGCTCATTTTCGAGAACGATCGAGCTGATTGGAGCGCCGCGTCGCGCGCACACAGCGAGAAGGTCGGACGCCGTCGTGAACGCATGCGGTACGGCCCTGCTCCGCCGTCCCGCTCTTTGCGCGTCGTCTTCCGCGGCGGTATCGCCCACGACGAAGCCGCCTCCGACCGAGTAGTAGCGCCGCTCCGCGATGGCCGTGCCGGAGCCGTCGCGGGCGAGGAAGACCATGCCGTTGGGGTGGGCCGGCAGCGAGCGAAGGCGATCGAAAACGAGGTGCTCCGCCGGCCGGAAGGCGATCCTGCGCCTGCCAAGCACGCGCAGCTCTCCCACTTCCGACATGCGCTCGATGCGCCTGGGGATCGCGTCGGGATCGACAGTCTCGGGTTCGTCGCCCTCGAGCCCGAGCATCACCGCGCGATCCGTGCCGTGCCCTTTGCCGGTTGCCCCGAGTGAGCCGAACATCTCGACACGGATCGATGCCGTGTCCTCGAGCCGTCCGTCGCTCTCGAGCGCGAGCGCGAAGCGGCGGGCGGCGCGCATCGGACCAACCGTGTGCGAGCTGGAGGGGCCGATACCGATCGTGAACAGGTCCAGGACCGACAGCGTCACGCTTCCGATGGATCGTAGCACTCGCGGCAGCTCGGGGGTCGACCTCCAGCCCGACCGCAGTGGGGGCTCACGTGAGCTTCTTCACCAGATCGGGTTTGATCACCTTGCCCAGCGCGTTCTTCGGCAGCTCATGCAGAACGACGACTTGCTTCGGAACCTTGTAGGCGGCGATGCGCTCCTTGAGGAACCCGCGCAACCAGTCCGGCCGAAGGTCCGATTCGCAGCCTTCGCGCGCAACGACACAGGCCACGACCCGGTCGCCCCAGTGTGGATCGGGGATCCCGACGACCGCCACCTCCGCCACCGAAGGATGCTCGCGGATCGCCTCCTCGATCTCGAGGGCGCTGAGCTTGTAGCCACCGCTCTTCAGAATGTCGACGCTCGTCCTGCCCAGAACGCGCAGGTAGCCGTCGTGCTCCCGGAGAACCGTGTCGCCGGTCTTGAACCAGCGGGCGGTCGTGTCCAGGGCGAACGCGTCCTCGTTGGACTCCGGCCGACCATGATATCGGCTGAAGACGCTGGGCCCTGCAATCCACAGGTGCCCTGTGTCCGCCGGGCGCCCGTCGTCGTCTACGATCCGAGTTTGTACCGTGGGCAAGGGCAAGCCGACGGTGCCGGGCCGACGCCTCTCGGAAGCGAGGGGATTGCTCGCAGCGACCCCGAGCTCCGTCATGCCGAAGCGCTCGAGGGGATACGCTCCCGTCAGGGCCTCCCAGCGCGCGCCGAGCGAGACAGGAAGCGGCGCGCTACCGCTCGTGACGAGCCTCAGCGCGCGAGCGAACCGAGTCCAGCGCGCCTGTGTCGTCGCGTCGGCCGCGTCGAACGCAGCCATCAATCGCGCATGGATCGATGGAACCGCCATGAAAACACTGGCGCCCTCCATGGCGTCCCACGTGGCGCGTGCGTCGAACCCGCGCCCGGCGAAATCCAGAAAACGCACGGACGCAGCACACCCGAGCGCCGAGAGCAACGCGATGCCCAGGCCGTGGATGTGATGCAACGGCAGGACGTGAAGCAGCACGTCGTCCTGGCGAAGGCCCCACGCTTGGGACAGGAGCGCTTGTTGAATGCCCAAGTTCGCGTGGGTGAGGACTGCGCCCTTGGGTCGGCTCGTCGTACCGCTGGTGTAAATCTGCAAGGCATCGACCCCCTCGCCCGGGACCGCGGCGATCGAGGCCGCCCGGCCGGCGAAGAGGTCCTCGGCGATCGCGACGCGCCGCCGCAGATCCCCCGCCAGATGCGCGAGACTCCGCGACGTGATGACGGTGCTCACCTCGGCATCTTCGCAGTAGTAGCTCGTCTCCCGTGCGGGGTGACCCGGCGAGAGCATGACGACGGCTCCTCCGGCCCGCAGCACTCCGAACAGCGATGCGACGATCGCGGCGCCCGGCGCCAGCAGGAGAGCCACACGCTCTCCCTCGAGCGATCCGCGTCCCGCGAGGAGCGCGGAAGCGACGCAATCGGCCCTCTCGACGATCTCGATCCAGGGGACGGGACCCTCCGGAGCCGCGACCGCACACCGTGCATCGTCCACGCGCGCCAGCCAGCGGGCCAAGAGACTCGACATGGCCATTCGGTCAGCTCGTCTTTTTCTTGCGAGCTCCGGTCGGCGCCCGGCCATTCGTGTTCCCGGCCGAATTCGGCGGTGACGGGTGTTTCGGCTGGTACACGCCGAGCTCGCCGCCGCCCGGCAATGTCAGGGTCGTGATGGACCCCCAGCGCTCTTCACGGATGTCGGAGCACGCGACCCTCTTCGCGGTCATCTCGGCGACGAAGGCGCGCACGTCGTCGCACATGAGATAGAGCTTGTGCACACTATTCTCGTCCGACGGATGCACCGCGACCTCTGCGGGCGGCAGAGCGAAGATGAGCCAACCGTGTCCGGCATCCACGAAGGAAAGCTTCAAAACGTCGCGAAAGAAATTGCGGTCGGCCGCCGGGTCCTTGCTGTAGACGATGACGTGCGCGGCATGGATCATCGGACGGTAGGCTTATGCCACCGTCACGGACCTTTGCCACGCGCCTTTCCAGGCCGGCGGACAAAACGGGGAGGAAGCCGCGCATGCGATCCCGAAAAAGCTTTGCGAACCCGATCGGGGCTGCCGTCCTATGCGGGGCGCCGCTCCTGTGCAGCCATTGCAGCTCGAGCTCCGGCGCGTCGACACCCATGGACAGCGGCGCGCCGGAAACCGCGCCGGCTGCAGACGGCGCGACCACCCCGATTGGCTTTCAGCCTTCGAATGTCACCTTGAGCGACATTTCGAATCGGGTCTCCGGGGCACGGGCCGAAGACGTCGGCTCTTCCTGCACGATCGTGACGGATCCGAGCACGCCGGATCAAGACTGCTTCATCAGCACCATCGCGCCCGTGGCTCAGTCCGACGGGAGCGTGGTGAACCTGATCGTCGTCGAATCCCTGGTCATCGAGGCGGCAGCCTTCGTTCGGGTCCAGGGGTCGGTACCGCTCGTGGTGGTCTCGTTGGGGGACGCCACCATCGCCGGCGGCATCGACGGCCATTCCGAGCTGCTCGAAGCGGGGCCGGGCGGCGCTCCCGCGGCGCAATCGGACGCCGCAGGTGGCGGTGCGGGCGGAGGCGCGGCGGGAGGATCGGGCGGCGAAGATGCCGCGATCATCGGTGGATCGGGCGGCTCGTTCTGCGGCATCGGCGGCCAGGGCGGGGGACAGAGCGCGATGGGAGTTGCGTACGGCAGCGCTGACGACCGGCCCCTCGTCGGTGGATCGGCAGGTGGCGGGGGTACGGTCGGGAGCGGAGCGGGCGGCGGCGCAGTGCAGATCAGCGCAGGCGGGACGCTCACCGTCGGCGGCGGCGGTTACTTGAACGCCGGCGGGCAAGGGGGGCCGGAAGGCGGCGGCGCCGCCGATCAGAACGCGGGCGGAGGCGGCAGCGGCGGAGCCATCTTGCTCGAGGCGCCGACCGTGGTCGTGGACGGAATCCTTGCAGCCAATGGGGGCGGCGGCGGGGGGGACTACTCGTCTTCGCCTGGGGGCGACGGCACGCCGAATGCGAGCGCGGCGGTGGGAGGGGCGGCGGGCCCCGACGACGCCGCGGGCGGCAACGGTTCGGCAGGTGCCACAATCAACGGTGGCAATGGCGGACCCGGATCATCGTCCACGGGCATCAACGCGGGCGGAGGTGGAGGGGGCGCCGGCCGCATTCGGATCAACACGGCCGGCGGGACATCGGGTGGCGCAGGCACGTTTTCTCCGTCGCAGTCGACCTCGTGTGCCACCGTGGGTACGGTCCGCGCCATCGGCGCCGGACCATGAGGCGAGACCGTCGGGCCGATCTGCGGCTCGTGCCCCTCAGTCCACGATGCGACCGAGACGCACGAGGGCCTCGTCGAGCTTGTCATCCTCGATCGACCAGGCCAGGCGAAACGCATTGGGCACGCCGAAGAACGCTCCGGGCGCGACGATGACGCCGTGATCCCGGACACCTTGCTCGATGCGCGGCGTCAGATCGTCCTGCGCGCGCAGGTCGACGGCGAAGCCGAAGAGCCCTTCGCGCGCCGTGGACCACGCGAAGTGCGGACGCGAAGCGAACCATGCCTCGACGCGCCTGCTCTTGCCTGCCATCGTCGCCCGGGACCACTCCGCGAACGCCGGCAGCCGATCGAAGGCGCGGAGGCCGAAGGCCATCCAGGGAACGGGCGCGTGACCCAGGCTCGCGACGAGCGCATCCTCCGCACGAGCGATCACGTCCCGTGGGCCGAGCACCCACCCCACACGATGGGCGCCGAGCCCGTAGCATTTCGTCAGGCTCCCGACGGCGACGACGTTGGGCGCGAGGTTGCGTGCGCTTTTGCCCCACACTGCGCGCGCATCGCATAGAGAGCCGAAGGGCGCGTACACCTCGTCGACGAGCACGTGTGCTCCGGTTGCCGCCGCCAGACGCGCCACCTCGTGGAGCGCCGCTTCGTCGGCGCGGACACCTCCGGGGTTGTGCAGGTTCGTGACGGCGATGACGCGGGTTCGATCGGTGATCGAGCGCGCGACGGCCGCCGGGTCGAGCGCGAATCGGCAGGCCGCCGATCGCTCGAACGTCGCAACGTTTGCCCCGATCCCCTCCGCAATGCGATGCATCGGCTCGTAGGTGACGCGCTCGATCAGGACCTCGTCTCCCGGTGACAGGAGCGTCGCATACGCAATGTAAAGCCCATGCGAGGCTCCGAGGACCGGCAACGCCTCGTCGTCGGCGACACCGTTGTACCGGGCGATTCGCGCGCGAAGCTCGTCCCAGTGCTCGAAGCTCTCGAGGTCCGAGGGGACGCCCAGCGCGGGCCGGTCGCGGCCGTAGACGCCGCTGCGCCCGAGATCGTAAGACACCCTGCCGTAGTGTCTCGTCGCCCAGCGCAGGTAATTGATCGGCGGGACCATCGCGGGTCGTTCGGATCGTGGGGCGACCGTTCGGTGACGCGTGCGGAGACCGGTCAGCCGGTCCCGCTGGGACGACGCAGGGCGACCTCTTTTCTACCATGGCGTGCGCGGAGACGGCAGTCGAGTCGCCGGAAAAGAGGCCCTCTGCCCGCGCGGGCGGTAGTCTCCAAGGGGTGAGCGGGATGCGTCTATTGGCCGAGCTTCAGGCACTGGCGCTGCGTCTCGGCATCATCGTGCGCGTCGAACCTCTCGCGAGAGGCATCGCGGAGACGCGGGGCGGCCTGTGCCGGCTGCGCGGACGATCATTCGTCTTGGTGGACGATTCGCTGCCGCTCGCAGACCGGATCGACGTTCTGGCCGCGGCCCTCGCGACCTTCGACCTCGAAGCCTTTTACGTGTCACCGTTCGTGCGCGCTCGGATCGAGGCGGCGCGCAACGCTTGAGCGAGTCGCTATCGTTTCATTCGCATCCCGTGGAAGGTATGAACGTACAGCTCGAGGCGGGCGTCACAGTCTTCGTCGCGACGCAGGTGAGGTAGCTCTGATAGGCCGTGCCCTCGGCCGACGGGACAAAGCTCGTGGTGTTCGCGAGGAGCACGGGATTGTTCGAATCGGACCAGGACCACGCCAGGTAGCCGAGCCCTTGTGCGTCGGCCCAGCTGAGAAAGAACGGCCACCACAGCTGGCCGACGTCTCCCGAGCAGGAATAGTAGCCCGTCTCGCCGACGACGATCGGATACCCCGCATTCATGACCGCCTGAGCGCCGAGTCCTGCGGAGGGATCGCAGAGGGTAGCCACGGTCGTCGAGCCGACGTCGGTGCACCCGCCTTGATCGTCGTAGACATGCCAGCTCGCCGCCACGTTCGGAGGCGACATCGTGTCCGTCGGAACGTACTGGGGCCAGAGGCCCAGTGTGGATGCATACCCTATGCCCCCGAGCATGACGAGATTGGATGCGCCGGCGGTGCGCACGGTCGTCAGTAGCTGCTGCATGCCGGCGACAGCAAAATTGACCATTGGACAGGCGCCGCCGTCGGCGGTCGTGCTGCCGTTCTCCCAGCAGTCGTACTGCTGCTCCTGCGTGCCCGATGTCATGAGGGGTTCGTTGAACAGGTCGAAGACGACTGCTCCATTGTTCTTGTATGCCGAGGCGACTTCCTGCCAGAAGTCGATGCTGTGATCGACATCGGGCATGGTGCCCTGGGCCGTGGGAAGCGTCGTTCCCGGCGCCGACCAATGAAGGTCGAGGATGACATACATCGAATTGGTCTGTGTAATGAGATTGACCGCGTCCATGATTGGCGCCTGATAGTTCGTTCCCCCGGTCGACGAATCGACGCCGTTGATGCCGAGCCAGCAGTCCTCGTTGAGTGGAATGCGCACTGCATTGAGGCTCCAGCTCTTCATGGCCGTGAGGCTGTCTTGCGTCAGCGGGGAGGGGCCATTCGCGGCCGAGACGACGATGGGAGGGACCCATGTGGTGCAGAAGTTTTCCGTCCCCGATTCGTCCGCCCCGTGGAGGACGACGACGTTGCCGTCGGCGTCGAGGATTTGCCCCGCTCGCCCGCCCGTGCCCATTGCAGCGTGCAGACCCAGAGGTGCGATGCGCCCGCTTGAGCCGGAGTCTTGCGAGCCGCTGTCTCCGGCGGCCTCGCCGTCGGTCGGTGCGATCCCGTCGCCTGCCTCACTTGCCGGGCCGCCGTCATCCGAGCCTCCGAATGCGGCTCCGCTGCTCGACGATTCACCCGACGCGCTGGCGTGCGCCCCCCCGGCTCCGCCGTCACCGCCGAGTGTCGATCCTTGGGCTCCGCAGGCGGCGCAGGATAGGGCGGCGACGGAAAGGGCCATTCGTCCATGATTCATGCGGTCTCTCCATGGGCACATGCGAGGGCGAGCGGCACGCGCGTAGCTCGTATCCGTCGTCCCGAATTCGCCTCCATCGTGCCTTTCGCCCTCCACCGCGCAAGGAGTGACCTCAGGGGCATCGGCGAAGGTGCGGGCGACTGATACCGCCGACCCGGTTTGCTTACCGATCAAGTTCCCGGGCGCGGGGATCGGGGACTACGATTCGCGTGTTGGGGGGGAGTAATGGGGGAGACGACAGATGAGCGCAATCGTGATACCGCTGACTGCCGCTTGCTCACCTCACGCTGAGGAATGACTTTCATGCACAGGAGCAAGTACGAGGTCGTGCCTTCGGTCACCGCCGCCCTCCTTGCCGCAGCGTGTTCGAGCGGCAGCAAGAGCTCCCCCGGCGGGGGGCCGGACGCAGCGCAGGCTGATTCCGGTCGCGGCGCGGGGATCTACGTGACCAACGCCGGCGGCGTTTCCGTCACGGTCTTCGCGCTCGGCGCTTCGGGAAACGCCGTGCCGGTGCGGACGATCGCCGGCTCGAACACCGGCCTCGCCTCTCCACTGGGCATCGGCGTCGACTCTCTTGGCAATGTCTACGTCGCGAACCGCTCCGCGGGCACGGTCACCGTGTACGGTCCCAGCGCCAGCGGCAACACTGCGCCCGAGCGGACGATCACTGCGCAAGGGATGGGGGCACCCGAGGGCATTGCCATCGGACCGAGCGGCGACCTCTATGTCTCCACGTGCCCAGGGTGTGACGGCGGCAACGGCAACATCGGCGTTTACCATTTTCCAAGCCAGGCATCGCTGCCCGACCACATCCTGGGCGGAGACACGAACACGAACACGGGGCTGACCGCTCCCGGCAGCATCGTGCTCGATTCCAATCAGAACCTCATCGTGGGCAACTCCTTCGGCGGAGCCATCGAGATCTTCGCAGAGGGTGCGACCGGCGACGTGGCTCCACTGCGGACGTTCACGCCGAGCTCCTCGAATCTGCAGGGGCTTGCCGTGGGGATGAATACTATTTTCGTCGCCGATCCGTCGACGGGCATCCAGGAGTATCCGGAAAGCCAGACGGCCGGAGACGGCGGCTTGGTCACCCCGGCGTTCACGATTCCCGGCGATGCCTTTCCGATCAAGTACCCCGGTGAGCTTGCGATCGACACACAAGCCTCGCCCGCCGTGCTGTATGCCGTCGACTTCAGCGGCAATACCGTCTTCGTGGCTCCGACGTCGGGCTCGCTGCCCGATCTCACGGTCATGTCCGTGGTGCCGATTCAAGGCCCCGCCACGACGATGAACGAACCGTTTGGCGTCGCCGTCTTCAAGTGATGGGGCGCCCCGCCGAGCTCAGTGCGCCGGGGCCGACGGGGGCGGCGGCGCAGACGTGGGAGTCGTGGCCGCGGGCGCCGGCGTCGGCGGGGGAACGATGGGTGGAGCGGCGGGTGCGGGTGCCGCGTATCCCGGCGTCGTCGGAGCGGGGGCGGTGGAGGGCGAGCTCGACGCCGGAGTTGCGGCGGGCGGAGGCGGAGGCGGTGGCGGAGCCGGAGGCGGTGTCGGGCACGGAGGCGGCGCGGGCTTGGGCGAGGGAAGGCTCAGCGCGTAGATGAGCGCGATCGTCCCCTGAGTGTCCCAGTCCACCTTTCCAGGTAGCGGCTGGCTGTTGAACTTCGCCATGAAGCCGAATCCCACCGAGAAGCCGCCTCCGATGTTCGCGGCAAACAGGGCATTGAAGTTGACCCGGGCCGCCTTGAGCGAGATCGAAACGGGATCCACGGCCGTGTAGGGCGTAGGAATCGCGACAAGCTCGGGAGGGCTGCCGCCGCTCCCGCCGAATCCCTGTAGGTATTCGACGCCGAGCCCCAGCGTGACGTCCTTGTTGAATGCCTCGTGCAGGCCGACGAACAGGCGGCTCGAATGGATCGTGTCGCTCTTGCTGATCACGAACGGGTTGCCGCTCGAGTCGACGACCGGGCCTCCCGCTCCGGCCTGCTCGATGCCATTCGAATCGGTGTAGTTGTCGTCGTACTGGAAGTCGTAGCCGGCCTCCGCCCAGAGCTCCGTCGCCGCGTTTTCGATCATCAAGACCTTGACGCCCGGGTCGACGTTGAATCGAAACGTCAGGGCGATGAATCGATCGTGAGTGCCCGTGACCCCGACAAAGGCGCTTGTGATGGGCAAGAGGTACCGCTCGTAGCGGAGCTTGCCCTGGAAGTTTTCGGTCGATCGCTTCCACTCTCCCGTGGCGGGCGTCGCGGGCATCGTGGCGGTCGCGGGTACGGCCGCCGTAGACACGAAGGTCTCGGCGTAGTTTCCGACGAGCGAGGCACCGAAGTCGTCCGCTCCCCGACGCAGCTCGAACTTTCCCGTCGCGGTGCCGGCGAAGATCTTCGAGTTGCCTGTCTGCCATTGCCCGCCCGCGGATGCGGCGGCGTTCAGCGAGTTGACGTCGAGCTTGTTCAGCGAAGGCCCCTCCGCGGGCCCCTTCGGCGCGGACACCGTCCCTGTCAGGTCCGACGGCGCAGTGCCGCTCGGAACCACGGTCGTCTGCGCCATGCCAGCGCGCGTCCACGTGACCCCGAGAAAGAGCGCCAGAGCCGCGGTGTGCGTCGCTCGCGTGCGGGCCGCTGCCGTACGGAGGAAACTCTCAGAGCGTCGGTAGTCAAAGGCAGAGCTCGATTTTCGCACCGCACGCGCATACACGAACTCGCTACTGCGAATCAACAGTGGAGTTAAAGGCGCTGCGCCCGCCGCGTCGATGCCTGCCCTGGATCCGGCGAGGTCGGGAGGCTCAGGGCGTATCGGGGCTGGTCGCGGCGACGCCCTCTGCACGGAGGATGACCTTCGCAATGCAGCAATGCAGACCGTCGCTCGACGCCTGCGGCGCCGAGAAATAGTCGTTCGTCCCCCGTACTTGCGGCTGGCAAGCCGAGGGCTGCGACGAGGCGAACGTGATCGTGGTGGAGGTGAAGATCACGTCGGACACCGGCTCCTGGCCGTGGGGCTCGATGACGAATTCGGCGAGGTTCTGGGCCTGCCCCAACATGTCGATCGTGTAGGAGACCGATGTTCCGCTCCGGGCGTCCGTCACGGTCTGAACCCAGTTCATGCCGCTCAGAGCCATCGTGATGTCGAGGTTGTCGCCGACGGCGACGTCCATGCCCGGGCCTCCATGGCACCCTGTGTATGCGGCAAAGTTCGCGGACGCATCCGTGATGAACGTGTTCACGTACTGGGCGGAGATCCACCACGATGCGAACGGGTCCGTGCCCGGCGAGTTGGGCGCGCACGTCGGTCCCCACGTCAGCACGGGCTGCAGCACTCCGTTGTTGAGCGTGGCGAAGTTCGCCCCTCCGGGATTCGGCTGAAGTCCCGGCCACAGGAAAAGCGTGCCCATCGGGGGCGGCTCGGTGGGCACGGTGAGCGTGGTGTCGAAGCCGACGATCTGGTTGTCGTTGGACGTGACGAGGCGCACGAACCCGAAGCTATTGACTTCCGCGGGCGCGCCCGCATTGCTCGCGTCGTACGTCGTTCCTCCGGCGCATGCCGTCGCTGTCTCGCCATCGGTCGTCGCCCCGGCATCGTTCGCCGAATCGCTTGCGCCGTCGCTCGGCGACGCGGCGGCAGAGTCCGCGCTCGTCGAGGAACCGCCGCTCGTCGAATCGGCCCCGGCTTCCGTGACCCCCGTGGAGGCAGGGCTCACACCTGTGGTGCTCGATCCGGAGTGGCTCCCGCCGCCATTCGCGCTTGCCGCCGAAGCGTCGTCGGGGCCCGCGGTGTTGGTTTCTTCTTGAGGCAATTTCGTGCTCGACGACCCCCCACAACCCATGACGACGCCGACCGCGGCCGCGCGCCACCCCCAGTGCCCGATTGGCCTCACGAAGATGAAGGTGATCGAGCCCGCTCGTTTCGGGTCAAAGATCGCGCGTGCGTGCGGATTCGTCGCAAATATACGACGCCAATGTCGCTCTCTCATGACAGGATGCGACCGATGGTCCAGCAGGCCCACCGCGATGCCCTATCGAACGTCCGCATCCAGCCGGTGGCTGCGGCGCGGCGCGGCCTTCTGGTGCAGATCGCGCGCTGGTTCGCTCGGCGGCGCTTCGGTCGCGTCCCGACTCCGGTCGACACGTACGCGCACAGCCCGGCACTTCTCGCGGCCGTGGGGGGCTTCGAGCTCGCGATCGATCGCGCCCATCGGGTCGAACCGCGCCTCAGGGCGATCGCGGAGCTCAAGGTGGCCGCGCTCGTTGGCTGTCCGTTCTGCCTCGACATCGGCTCGTCTGTCGCCCGCCGGAAAGGCGTCACCGATCTTCAGGTGAGCGATCTTGCGCGATACCGAACGAGCGACGCTTTCTCGGGCCTCGAGCGCAGCGTCCTCGATCTCGCGAGCCGAATGACCGAGACGCCCGTTCGCGTGTCGGACGCGCTGATAAGCGATTTGAGGGAGCATCTCGGCGATCAGGGCGTGGTCGAGATCGCGGGCGCAATTGCCTGGGAGAACTTTCGCGCGCGGATCAACCACGCGCTCGGCTTGCAGGCGCAGGGATTTTCGGCGGGTGCCGTGTGCGCCTTGCCGGAATCGTGCGAGGTGGGCGAGAGTTGACTCGGCCCATGGCGCGCGCAGTCATTCTCGTCCACGCCGAGTGCGAAGGTCCGGGACGCCTGGCGAAGGTCCTCACGGATGAGGGCTTTTCGCTCGACGTGCGGGCCGTGCATCGGGGCGACGAGGTTCCATCCGTGCTCGACCCGGGCGCGCTGCTCGTCGTCATGGGAGGCTCGATGGGCGTGGGCGATCGGAACGATCCCGAGTACGCGTTTCTGGGGCAAGAGATCGAGCTACTCGACCGCCGCGTCCGCGATCGAGCCCCCGTGCTCGGCATCTGCCTCGGGGCTCAGCTGCTGGCTCACGCCGCGGGGGCGCGAGTCTACCCGATGCGCACCCGGATGCCCCGGGGCGCGCACTACGAAGTAGGGTGGGGAGACGTTCACTTCGAGCCATCGCGTCGGCGTGTCCTCGAGGGCATGCCCGACGCGGCGCCAATGCTGCACTGGCATGGGGACACGTTCGACCTGCCGCCGGGGGCTCGCAGATTGGCGTGGAGCAGAGCGTGCGAGCAGCAGGCCTTCCAGATCCACGACCGGCTGTTCGGGCTCCAGTTCCATGCGGAGGTGGACGTGTCCGACATCGAGGGCTTCTTGCGAGGCGACGCGGAGTTCGTCGTTCGAGCCAACGGGCCCGCGGGCATCGATCGGGTCCGGCGCGACACCGAGCGCCATTTCGCCCGCTTCGAAGCCGTCAGCGAGCGCTTGCTCCGAAACGTCGTACGCGATATGGTCTCTTCGTGACCGCCCGCGCGCGCTC
>DASPUY010000138.1:0-34814 GCA_035622655.1 Polyangiaceae bacterium | reverse complement strand
GCGCTCGCGGACGACCCGAGCGAGGTGGTGCGCGCCGCGGCCGCGCTTGCGGTGGCAGTGCAGTACAACGCCGAGGACAGCCGCGCGCTCGAGCGGTGCGCCCACGTGGATACAGCCGGTGCCGTCGCTTCTCGGTGCGCTGCTCCACGCCTGACCCTCCCGACGAGCGTTCACTCCGTTCTCGTCTACGTCGTTCCCGCTGGCTCCGAAGCGCCACGGGCGCAAGTGCCCTACGCGTTGCTCATGGCAGACGGCCTCCTTCGCGTCGGGAGGACGGACCGGCGAGGCGCCGTGTTCGATCCCGCAGCCCCCGAGGGTCATGTGGAGCTGGTGTCGGTTTCGTCAGGATCGCCCTAGAGCGGCGGCCGAACCGGACACGCGGACACGCCATTGCAAACGGCTCCCCAGGTTGGGCTATTGTCGTCGGGGATGGCTCGAACCCCGCGAGGCCCGCTCACGGCGCCGGAATCGCTCGATTCCATCCTGGACCGCGCAGGCGAAAGCCGCTTTGCTCGGCTGCGTCCCCCGGTTGCGCCCAAAGTCTGGCGAGAAGCTGTGGGGGCGAGAATCGCGGATCGGGCGATCCCGGTATCACTCTCCGGAGGCGTACTGCTACTCCGAGTCGCGACGAGCGTCTGGGCGCACGAGCTGTCCCTGCTGGCCGAGACCGTTTGCACGCGCTTGCGCGAGCTCAATGTCCAGGCGAGGGAGCTGCGCTTTCAAGTCGGGGCCGTTGCAGCTTCGCAGCGACCCCCGGAACGACGGTCGGTGCGAATCGTCCCTCGTTCGCCGGAGATTCCGACCGGGCTCGCGCAAGTCATTGCCGCGATCGAGGATGCGAACCTGAAAGACGCGATTGCGCGCGCCGCGGCGTCGAACCTCGCGTGGCAGTCGGCGCTTGGACCGCCGACGAAAGCCGAAAGCGCCGTCAGCGAAGCGCGGCGAGGCGCTCGAGCCCATCAATCCGCTGGACCAGAAAGCGCTCCGCAGGACCGAACGTCCCCTGCTTCTGGTGCAGAACGGCCACGTAGTCGCGAAGCCGCGCGAGATCGATCGCGGTGACGCGACGGACGGCCGTATTGAGCTCGTCGATGACATTGGCGGGGCACGGTCGCTCTTGCGCGCGGTAAAGCTCGATGACGTGATCCACCCAGGTTCCGTTGGCCGTCGCGGCGGCGAGCTTGGCGGCAAATCGGGCGACGGTGTCGACGAGCGCGGGCGACAGCTGCTTTCCCTCTCGCGACGCGTCCACGATCTCCGAGACGGGCACCGCCAGTAAACGCTCGGCCTCCTCGGCCCGTCCCATCGCAAGCGCCTTCTCCGCGACCCCGCTCAAAAGCGCGAATGCCTGCGCCTTGCGCACCAGCGTGGGATTCGTCTCGGGATCCACGAGGGACACCGGAGCCGCGGGTGCGATGGTCGGTGACGGATGCGGATCTTCGGCGGGAGTCAAGCTCGGAATTTTTGGAAGCGTCTTGTTTCCGAAGTTGACCCGGCGGGCCGATTTCGAATCGTGATCCGGTCCGAGCAGGACGAGCTCTTGCGATCCAATGACGATGCGATCGCCCGGGGACAGGCTGGTGCGCTCCGACAGGCGCACGCCGTTGACCGTCACGCCGTTGCGACTCTGGTCGTCCTCGATCGTGACGCCCTCTTCACCGACGACGAGAATGGCATGCCTGCGTGAGACGAGCGGATCGTCGAGCGACAGCTGGCAAGCTGCACTCCGTCCGATGACGAACGGCCCTTCGGTCAACTCGAGATCGTGATGCAGGTAGCGCAGTCGGAAGCGCATTGAGCGGGGACCCGGCTAGGGCGCCGGTGACCTGACGGGCCTTGGCGCACCCAGCTTTACCTTCCACGTGCTCCGCAGTGCAAGCCTCGAAACGGGGACATCGAGCTCAACCTCCTGGACCCCTAATCAGGGCCAGTCGGCGGACGCCTCCAGTGCGTTCTCGGAAGCAAGCTCGCTCAGAAGGGTCAAGGCATCGAGCTCCGACCGGGACGCCTGGCCGGTCAGGGGCTGAAGCCGTTCGCTCAGCGCCGCGAACGCTTCGCGCGCGACACTCCGGTGATTTTCGGTCACCTTCGCGAGTCGCTCGACTACAGAACTGGGCGGAATCTTCGCGCAACGTCCATAGATCTCCAGCACCCAGACGGCCCACGCCGGATCGGCGGTGGCCAGCGTCGTTGCGGCCGCTTGTGCTGCCAACGCGGCCAGCGCCACGTCCTCGACGCGTCCGCCCGACGCCAGAAGCTCCTCGACCTGCGCGGACGCCCCCCGCACGAGTCGCTCGGCATCGGAGATCCGCCCGAGGCGCAACGCTCGCTCGAGGGCCTCCACGAAGAGCTGCATGCTCCACTGATGCGAAAGACTGCTGCCACTCGCAGTCAGCGTTTCGTCGTCCGTCTGCTCGGTCGCTTCGCAGCTCGGACACGCGAGCATCTCCCGTGGATACGGTTGCCTGCAATTCGCGCAAAGCCGGAGCTGACCGGTCGTGCGTGAGTGGGCGCGCGCAGCTTCGTCGACCCGGCTGAACACGAGCTCCTGGGTGCCGATTCGCAAGCGGTCGCCGTTGCGCAGCATGGTGGCCTGGCGAATCGGCGCGCCATTCACCTTCACGCCATTCCGACTGCCGAGATCCTCGATGTGCGCTCCGGTGTCGGTTACGACGATCCGTGCGTGCCGCCGCGAAACGAGCGGGTCCTCGATCGTCAAATGACAGTCGAGGCTCCGCCCGATCAGCGTCGTACCGCGCGGCAGGTCGAACTCTTGCAGCACGAACCTCAGACGGTACCGCGCCACGTGTTCCCATCCCGTCTGCGACTCACGTCGCTGCAAGCTCGGAGCACCCGCGCTCCAGATGGACTATAACGCAAGAGCCGCGAAAATACCCGCTCAGGATTGCTGACGAATCGCGTCCCTCTCCCCATATTTCCCCCTTCATTTCCCCTTTCTTCACACAAAGTCCTCCCCGATTCCCCCCCTCTTTCCGCACAAGCATTCCCCCGTGGACGAGCGTACGAAGGAACAAATCGAACAAGTGTGCCGAGAGATCGTGGCGCCGCTCATAAAGACCGACGGGGGCGAGCTACACTTGGTGCGCCTCGAGGGCGACGATGTTTACATTCACCTTTCGGGAGCTTGCGCCGGCTGTCCGGGCTCCGCGCTGACAGGGAGCCACGTGATTCTTCCCGCACTGCGCTCCGCCGCGCCGAAAGTCCGACTCGTCCTCACGACCGGGGTTCGAACCCCCCACGCCTAGTCGAGCGCACGAGGACGTGCGGGATGCGTCAGCGCTTCCTGGGCGCACCCGCATCCGCGCCGGCCTGATGAGCCGCGTTCGGATCGCTGACGCCGTGCTTCGTGAGCGCGGCGATGGATGGATCGAGCGCGAAGGGATCAGCGGCCTTGTTCGCGCGCAGCGAAGCCAGGTTCGCCAGCGTTCGCTTGTCTTCGAGAACGACTCCGACCAGGTGCTCGCCGGATCGATCAATTGCGCGCAAGTGCGTGGACCCGTCCTGCCAGTCGGCGGTCGGACGGTCAATTCCTTGCGACGCATCCGAGCTTCGGAGTCGCGGCGCCCCGCCTACTACCGCGCCGAGACTCGCGACGGCGGTCTGAAACGTCGCCCCGAGGGGCCCGTCCGCCTTGAGGGGGACTTCGTCGTAGATCTTCCAGAGACGATCTTTGATATAAAAAAAATAGCGTGTCTTGCCGTCCTTGAGCAACCGCTGGACCGCCTCGCCATTGTTGTAGGTGTATTCCACGTGAAGTGCGGACACGTCGTATCCTGTCGGGGAGTCCAGAAACTCCGTGTAACTTCGTGCAAAGTTCGCCTTGCGGCTATCCCGGTCGGTCTCCAGCTCATCCATCGCGCTTCCCGGCTGCAATTTGGCAAGCTGCGGCGCGTACTCGCTATCGAAAAGCCCCGTGGGCTTGTTGTACGCCTCCGTGACTTCGAGGTGGTTCATTCCCCAGTGAACTTCCTTTTGCATCAACGAGGAAAGGGACGAAACCACCGGCGCATCCGCCGGTGCCGCAGCGGGGCTCGTGACAGCCAGCATGGCGCCTGCTGCGATGACACACGCGGCAAAAATAGCTCGCTTCATGGTGTCCCTTCCGTTCCGACCGAAAGCGCAGGCAAAATAGCACACACGGGCGCCGCATGACGGTCCGGGCGAGCGGCGGGCGATGAGCAGAGATCGGTGCTAGGTGTGTCGACGTGGCGATCGACATAAAAAGCCCCAAAGAGATCGACCAGATGCGCACAGTGTGCCGGCTTGCGGCCGAGACGTTGCTCCTGGTCGGCGACAAGATCTGCGCGGGGATGACCACGGCAGACATCGATCGACTCGTTCACGACGACACACTGCGCCAGGGGGCACGTCCCGCGCCGCTCAACTACAAGGGTTTCCCCAAGAGCGTCTGCACGAGCGTCAATGAGGTCGTCTGTCACGGGATTCCCGACGCGACCGTTCTCGAGAACGGCGATATCGTGAACGTGGACATCACTCACGTTTACGACGGGTTTTTCGGCGATACGAGCGCGACGTTCTACGTGGGGATGCCGAGCCCCGAAGCGAGACACGTCGTCGAGGTCGCGCGGCGGGCACTCGACATCGGGATCGAGCAGGTTCGAGACGGGGCGCGGCTCGGTGACATCGGTGGCGCGATCCAGGAGTACGTCGAACACGAAGGATGCAGCGTCGTGCGGGACTTCGTCGGCCATGGCATCGGACGAAAGTTCCACGAAGCTCCGCAAGTCAAGCACTACGGCAAACGCGGAACGGGCGACCGATTGCGGCGCGGAATGACGTTTACCATCGAGCCCATGGTCAATCTCGGGGGCTGGGAGGTCGAGATCGACCCGCGCGATCAATGGACCGTCCGGACGGCGGACGGCAGCTTGAGCGCGCAATTCGAGCACACCCTCCTCGTGACGCGCGAAGGCTGCGAGATCTTGACCGCACGGTCGCGCGCTCTTCGAAACAGCGAAAACATCGCGACATTGTTCGTCGCGTGAGGTCGAGCGGCTCGAGTGGTGCGACCCCGTCCGGCGACGGCGCGAATTGCGACTCGAGCGGTACAGGCTTGACGCGCTCGCGCGGAATTCATTAGCCTGCGCCCGGGCTTCGCCCTTGAGCCCGCGGCGGAAAAGATAACATTTTCGCGGAAGTATCCCTTGACGGCCACCTCGAGCGCGATGCGGTCCCGAACGACCTCGAAAAAGAAAATATCGGCGCCCCCTGAGGGGCCCAAGACGCTCTCGATCGAGGAGCGGACGGCATACCTCGAGGATCGGTTGAAGAGCGCTCCGGCCGACATTCAGGCCAAGTATCGGAGCGATCTCGACACGAGCTGGATCGCGCACGACAGCGCGCTCGAGGGCGTCGTGTACACGGTCGCCGAGCTGCGTGCGGCGATGGGTGCTGGCGAGGCGGGAACGACACCGGACTCAAGCATGCAGCCTGTCGTCGAAGAGATTCGGCGGCACCGCGAGGCGTTGAACTTCATTCGGGAGCAGGCCACGAAAAGACGCCTTCCCGTCACCGTGGATGTAGTCAAACGAATCTATACGGTCCTTCACCCGGAAGAAGGCGACGTCAAGGCGGCCAAATACCGCAAAGACATCCCCCAGCATCGCCTTTACTTTCACGAGTACACCCCTCCCGACAAGATCGCATACAAGCTTCGACAGGTCATCGACTGGGTCAACGATCCCGAATCGCGACGAACGCGAACGCCCGTACGTCTCGCTGCACGCGCGCACTACGATATCCTGAGGATCTTTCCATTCGCGACCGACAGCGGCAAAGTGGCTCGGCTCGTCATGAATCTGCTTCTTCTCCGCAGCGGATATCCGCCCGCAATCATCCACTCGACGGAGCGGCAGCGCTACTACGAGGCTCTCAAGGGCTCGAGCACGATGATGCATTCGATCGTTCAAGACGCGATCGAAAACAGCCTCGCGTCAATCGAGAAGCTGCTCGACGCTTACGATGGCAAGGGGTGAGCGGAAGAGCGGCAGCGCTTGCGTGCGAGTGACAAGCGGGGAAACCGCGAGTAAGCCATGAAGGGCCATGCTCGCGAGACGCGTGATCCCGTGCCTTGACGTGCGCGCGGGACGTGTCGTCAAGGGGGTTCGTTTCGTGGGCTTGCGCGATGCGGGCGATCCCGTGGAGTGCGCACGGCGGTACGACGCGGAAGGGGCAGACGAGATCGCGCTCCTCGATATCACGGCCTCTCACGAGGGACGAGGCACTCTTCTCGATGTCGTGGCGCGAACCGCCGATGCGATATTCGTCCCCTTCACCGTGGGAGGCGGGGTGCGGACCACCGACGACGTGCGCGCCTTGCTCGCTGCGGGCGCCGACAAGGTCAGCATCAACACGGCCGCCGTGACGAGGCCCGACATCGTGCGACGCTGCAGCGATGCCTGGGGTTCCCAAGCGATCGTGGCCGCCATCGACGCGAAGCAGCGGCCGGACGGACGCGGATGGGAAGTATTCGTCCACGGCGGACGAACCGCCGCAGGATTGGACGCTGTCTTCTGGGCCACCGAGCTCGCGCGTCTCGGTGCCGGCGAGATCTTGCTCACGAGCATGGATCGGGACGGGACGCTCGCCGGCTACGATCTGGATCTGACTCGTACCGTATCCGACGCCGTCCCCATACCCGTCATCGCGAGCGGCGGGGTTGGCTCCCCGGATGACTTACGATTGGGACTCATCGAGGGGCACGCAAGCGCGGTGTTGGCGGCCAGCATCTTTCACGACGGGTCATGCTCCATCGGTGAGGCGAAGAGGATCCTTGCGCGCGCAGGGGTGCCCGTACGACCGATGCGCGGAGCGGAGCTTGCGGAATGAGCGGGGGAGGGACGCTCGAATCCTCGGTCACTCTCGAGGAGGTCTTCGCCGTGCTCCGCGCAAGGCGGGTGCCCCTTGCACCCGAGCTGGCGGGATACCTCGTTCTCGAAGTCGCTCAGCACGCCGACCCGGGCGGCGGAGACGTCGACCCCCGCAGCGTGTTCATCGGCGAGGAGGGCACAGTCGCTCTGGTGAAGCCGAAGCGAGACGCTGCGCTCGGCAACGCGGAGACCTCCGTGCGCGCCATGCTTGCGAACCTGCTCGAGGCGAGTGGATCGCAGACACCAGCGCTGGCCGCGGCCAGTAAGCGTAAAAGCGGAGGGGGGCTTCACGCCCTCGCCGACGAGCTGGAGACGGCGCTCGTTCCCGTGAATCGCGCGGCCGGTCGGCGAGCGCTCGCCCGCCTCGCGCGGGAGGTGCGCCGGGTGACCCTCGGAGTTGGCCGGAACGCGTTGCCGTCGTGGCACGATTCGCCCGGCTCAGCGCGCCGCGGCGCGGCGGCGTCGCACGGGCCGGCCGCCGAGCCCTCCCATGGGTCGCGCTCTCTCGCTGCAGGCTTTTCGCACGAAGAGAATTCGACCGCGAAGCGGCCCATCACGAGCGAGCTGCTCAACCGCGCCACACCTGCGGAGTGGACCGATCTACCAACGAGCCAGTTCGAGGCGCACGGCCGCGCAAGGTCTGAGTCGCAGGCCGACGTCGACTCCCTGATCGAGCGGTTCGCGGTGCCGGCTGGAGGTGCGCAGCATCATTCCGGTGCGCTCAAAGCCATGGCCGGCCTCGAACCCACTCCGCCACCGTCCGCGACAGCGCAGCCGAATCCCGCTTCGGACGCCGGCGTCGACGAGATCAGCGCTCTCCTTCGCTCGAGCGAGCCGGCCTCGCCACCCGCGCAGGACAGCCGCCAGCTCACGACGCAACCGTCGCAGCTTCGTCGAGCCCGTGCCTCGATTTCGACTCCGCCCCGCATCCGAAGAACCCGTCTGCAGTGGTTTGCGCCGGTGCTCGGGCTGCTGGCCATCGCCGCCGGCGCTTACGCGGCGCTTCGGCTGAGGATCTCGCCGACCAACACGCCAGCGGCTCCCGCGCGTCCTGCGCCGCCAATCGCCCCGGTGTCCTCCGCGGCTCCGACGTGCCGGGGTACGCTCGTCGTCTCCAACGTGCCGGCCCGCGCGGAAGTATTGTTGCGCCAGGGCCAGGCGCCGCTGGAAGTCGAGCGGATGCCGGTCGGTGCCCGACTCGAGTTCGTCGCGACCGCAGAGGGATACGCTCCGAAACGGCTCGTCGTTCCTGCGTCTGCGAGCTGGGACAATGGACCGGATGGAAAGCCCCGCCTGGAGACCGCCGTCCAGCTCGACCCATCCAAAGCGGGGACCGATCCGTGGCCCGCGGGTGAGCCAGGCAGCGAAGTGGGAGGTCAGGGCCCGCCCGGAACAGTTCGCATCGTTTCGACTCCTAGGGGGGCCGAGATCTGGCTTCTCGCCGGCATCAGCCCAGATGCGCGCGTCGAGCAGCTTCGGTGCGATCACGACTGGGACGTCCTGGTCGCCGGGCCGACGACGTTTCGGCGCCGTCTGCACCTCGAGCCACGCGATTTTCAGGTGGAAGATTCGACCGCGAACCGGATCGCGCGCGTCACGGCGAAGTGAGCCGTGCCCGAGTCGTGCCGCGGTCGCGACTCCCCAGCGATTCGATCTCCTTGAGAAGCGCCGTTGGACTGAACGGCTTCGTATAATAAGCGGTCGCCCCGGCTTCGGCGGCACGGAGCTTCGAAGCGTCGTCGGTGAGCGAGCTGATGACGATGATCGGAACCGCCCGTGTCGATTCGGCCGCACGAAGCTTGCGGCACACGTCGAACCCGTCGACGCTTCCCGGCAGAAACAGGTCGAGGAGGATCACGTCGGGAGGGCGGGTCAATGCGGCGTCGACGCCCTTCGCTCCGTTCGGAACTGCCTCGACCCGATGGCCGCGCGCCGCGACCAGGGTTTCGATCAAGTGGCGAATCGAGTCCGAGTCCTCGATGATCAGGATCTGCATCGACGCCTCACGTACGACGGAAGCGTGGCACGGCAGCGTCAGGCTGGAAAGGTCACCGTGACCCGTACTCCGCCGCCGGCGCCGCCTGCGAACGGAGCGTCGGCGATATCGAGCAGCGCCCCCTGGGCGGTGGCGATTTCGGCGGCGATGAACAAGCCGACACTGCTCGGTCGACCAAACGTTCCGGGCTCGACCTCGAGCGTCAGCAGCGCACGACGGGCCCCCACGGGAAGCGATGTGCCGGAGTCGTCGACGACGATTCTTGCCCCCAGGCCGCCGCCCGGTTCGGGGGCCTGCACGACGACCCCCACGACGGATCCGCGCGCAGAGGCTGCGATGGCATGCGAGAGTAGCTCGCGCACGACGATTCCTGCCGCACGAGGAGCGACTCTCGCCACGACCACGGACGACTCCGCCGGGCTCGGGTCGACGCGAATCTTGATCCCGCTGCGCGCCCCGCGGGCCTCCAGGGTGCCGACCTCCGTCCGGACGATTTCGAGCAAGTCGACGGAGCGCTTGGCCTCTCCGGAATCGGTCTCGCCGACGGCGGCAAGCTCAGCCACGAAATCCTGGACGACCAAGAGCTTGCGGCGAATGGCTTCGAGGCGATCATCGAGCCCCGTTCGCGCGACCGTCTCGAGATCGGGGGAGCTCTTGCGTGGAGAAAGAGACGCTCTCAGCTCGGAAATGTCCCTTCCGACCGGGGAAAGCATGGCGCGGAGGCTCGCGGCAATGCCGCCTGAAAGGCGAGTGACCGCGCCGCAGCGGGCCGCTGCGGGGAGGCCGTCCGGGGGCGGGTACGTCGACGACGAGACACTGTCGTCGCTGCCGGTCCAGACCGCAGCCAGCTCCCGCGCATAGGCTTCACCCTGCTTGCGGGCCTCATCGAGCTCCTTGCGCAGTCGCGCAAGGTCGTCGCGCGATTCGACCCCCTCGGCAGGCAACGCGAGAACGGCCATGCTTCCTTCGAGCTCGTAGCGACCTCCGTACCGGATGGCCATGCGCGACAGCCAGGCGCGCTCGGTGTCGGCGGTTGCAGAGCTGTCGGGCCCGAGGAGGACGCGAAGAACGACCTCGTCCGCCTCGCGTCGCACGGCGACGTGACTGCCCGTCCCGCTTCCGTGCCCCAGCATCACGTGGAGCATTCGGCGAAGCTCCGATTCCTCGCCCGAAACTTCGGTTCCGCCGCCGGGTTCGATGGAGACGCGGGCTTCCGGTGCAACCTCCCAGAGAAGCGAAGCCAGGTCGATCCGGCCGCGGCGTCCGCGACTGTTGACGGGCTGCGAATGCAGGCTCGAGAGCATCTTCATCGCATCGTCGAGCGCCGACAGGGTCGCATCGACGCCGCTCGCGTCCGCTCCGGGAGCGGGCGGCGCCTGGGTCAGCGCCGTTACGCCGACACGCAGGCGCTCTGCGGCGCCGCGCGCTTCCTGGGTGAGCAGCCAGCCAAGCTCCTGCCGGGTGAGCCTGCCTTTGGACACGTAAAGCGAAGAATGCCAGATGCGGACCCCGAGGTCACGCGGCCCCGGCGCGGCTTTGGCGACAAGGTGGTTCTCAGGTCGGCCCGAGCTCCTTCGCGGTCGTCCAGCTCATAGCCGGCGCCGGCGCCGACGCGCGGGTGTCAATCGGCCACGGCCCGGTTCGCCTTGCGTGACAATCCGGCCTTCCTGGGCGGTCCAGCCGCTCCTTCCGCGACGGACGGTCGACCGTCCCCGCTTCGAGTCTCGGCGGGCCCCTGGGTCACCCACGTGCGCTCCGCGCCCAGCGCCAGCCAGGTGAGCGCCAAGCGGGCGCCGCCGCTTGCCACGATATAGGCGGGCTCTCGCTCGGGCCATCGGGAGGGCGCCGGGAGGACGACGGCGCGCTGGCCCTTGAGCTGCTCGAGCCCGTCTTCTTCGATGCGCAGGGCGGCAATGCCGGCGGCGCTGAAAAGCGCGACGAGCCCGCTCGGAATGTGCGGGGCGAGGACCGCTCGGACCGCCTGGCTGAGCTCACCTGCGCGGGTGGAGAATTCGCGAACCTCGTCGAGCGTCGTGCAAATGACCGCCAGATCCCCGGCACCGTGACCGCCTCCGCCACTCCCGTTGGTCCATCGTGACGTTTGTGCGAACGCTTCCGCCTCGACCAGCGAGATGGCCAGGGTGCCATTCCAAGGCGCTCGAGAGATCACCTCCGCCCGCGCGGTGGCGCGAGCGGAGATCGGCAAGTCGCTTCGGTCGACTTTCCGCGCGACGAGGACGTCGTCGGTGGGCAGAGCTCGCGGAACCGTCACGCGAACCGGCCGCTTGAATGCACGAGGATCGCCCACCACTCCGGTTGCGACCGCATAGGCGATGGTCTCCGAGGACGCCACGACCGAAGCCCGACGCCCGGACACGCACGGCTCGGGGTCACAGGTTCGAAGGCTGACGCCAAAGGGAGGTGGGACGTACAGCTCCCCCGTAACTACGCGCGGGTCGGGCTCGACGAGGCGCGCTCCCGTCGCGATGAAGTCGGTCAGCGCCCCCGCCCTCGACAGCACTTCGAGCATCTGACGCGACGGAGCGGCAACGAGAAAATCGAGTCGCATCGGGACACGTTTGCTCTTGAGGAGCGTCGCGGCTGCGAACAAGTCGCGCAGCGTGACGCCGCCGTCTCCACCGAGCAGGGCTTGCGTCACGGGTTGACCGGCGAGATCGCGAACGGCCCGCACGCTTCCGTTCGTGTCGAGGAGGAGCGGATCGACCGCTCCGAGGTCGACGTTGATGACCTCCTCCCACGGAGCGCCGGCGTCGGGGGAGAGGGCGCGATGCGCCTTCGAACGACGCTGGTCGCGCAAGAAGACCTCCGTCCGTTCATCGCCGACGAACACCGCCGCTGCCGCGCCGACTTGCTGGGCGATCCCGGCCATCACGCTTCGCTCGGCGACCGAAAGCAGTCGCGCGCTCGGACCTCCGAACTCGATGACGACAGGAGCTGCGCGCGAATGTTCTACACGCCGGACGACTTCGCCCAGACCACGGCGGATCAGCTCGAGCGCGACATCCCGCGCGCAGACGAACGGTCGCAGGCGCCCGCCGAGCAAGATCTGGACGCTTGCCGGGGGGCGAATGAGCACGGACCCGTGAGCGAGGGCACGCCCGAGGGACGCGGTCGGAACGATCAACGTCAGCATTCCGAGGCCACCGACGCCGGCGAGACGTGGCTCGTCGGTCACGCATAGCCGCGCCGGGCTGGCGAACCTCTCCAGGTGGACAGGCGCGGGGAAGCCGACCCCCGCCCGCGCGAAGACGATGCCGTGCGCCACCATATCGGCCGCAGCGAAACGCGCATCGTCGACGAAATCGCCCTCCCCCACGCAGCGCCCCTCGTAGGCCACGGCCACTTCGACGCGGGACTTCTTGAGCCCGAGAGCGAGCGCCTCCCCGTATGCGCGAAGAGGCGCTCGCGCGAGAACGACCTGATCGACGTGTGCCTCCACGAAGTCGTCCGACGATGGCGCGGCGCCGGATCGCGCGGCGAGGATTTTCTGGGCCATGGTGCGGGGTGGATCCCCGGCTCGTGCGCGCATGGGCGGGTGGCTCTGGCTCGTGAAAACGCCGAGCGCCGAACCGTAAACCGTCCGGGCTTCCTTGTCACGCGTGCGGTGCTCGTCAGCCGCTTCGGCGGACGCACCGAGGACCTCGTGCAACCTTCGTCCCGGCGCGATGACAACTCGCGTTTCGCCGGTGCTCGCGGTATGGTCGAGCGTATGTTTCACGACGCGCTCCGCGATATCGTGGACAAAACCGAGGGCGGCGTCGCCGGTCTTGTCATGGACTCGGAGGGCATCGCACTCGACAGCTACGCCCGCGACGGTGCACCCTTCGACATCACGACGGTCGGTGTAGAGTTCGGCGTAGTCCTCGGCTCGATCAAGCGAGCGGCGGAATCGCTCGATGCGGGGCGAACACACGAAGTCGCCATCGGCACCGACAAGATGATCGCCCTCATTCGCCCGCTCGGCGAAGCGTATTTTCTGGCCATCGCGATTCGGCCCGACGGAAACCTCGGCAAAGGCCGCTTTCTCATGCGGGCCGCGGTCCCCAAGCTCCTCGAGCAGCTCGGATGACTCCGGGCCGAGACGGGGTTTCGCGATTGCAAAGCGCTTTACCGGTCGAAGCGACGTGACGCTCCGCATCCTCTGCATCTCCGGGCCGAATCTGCAGCTCCTCGGCACGCGGGAGCCGGCGATCTACGGCCACGAAACGCTTGCCGACATCCACGCTCGGCTCGCTTCGCGCGGGCGCGCGCTCGGCGTCGAGATCGACGCTCGGCAGACGAATCACGAGGGAGACATCGTCGACTGGATCGGCGACGCGCCGCGCCAGGGATTTTCGGGGATTCTTCTCAATCCCGGAGCGTACACCCACACCTCCATTGCAGTGCTGGACGCCCTCCGCTCCGTGGCTCTGCCGTGCGTGGAGGTCCACGTGTCGAATCCGGACGCCAGGGAACCGTTTCGGCGCCGTTCCTACGTCGCGCGGGCCTGCGTCGCGCGCGTCGCTGGATTCGGCGCAGACAGCTACGAAGTAGCCCTCGAAGGGCTGGTGCGTCTTCTCGTCCGTCGCGAGGGTGCTTCGGGTGGCGGCTCGGCGTCGGGGACATAGACGCTGGCGTGGTGCTTCCCAGCGGAAGCGCTCCGGCGCTAAGGTGCGGCACCCGCAAGATGAATTTGGATCTGGACAAGCTGAGCGCGCTTTTTTCGCTCCTCGCCGAGAAAGACATCGCCGAATTCGAACACGAAGAAAGCGGCGTCCGCCTGCGAGTCGCGCGCAACGTTGCCGCAGCCCTTGCAGGCGCGACCGGAACGAGTGTTTCCACGGCGTCGTCGCCGTCGACCTCGGCTCGCTCGACGACGGTCGCCACGGAAGCTGCGGAAAACGGCGAATCCGTCGACGTCACCAGCCCCTTCGTGGGCAGCTTCTTCCGTGCTCCCTCGCCCGACACCCCGCCATTCGTCGAGATAGGTTCGGTCGTTCGTCCGGGCCAGACGCTCTGCATCATCGAGGCAATGAAGCTGATGAACGAAATCGAATCCGAATGCGCCGGGACGGTCATCGAGATTTTCGCGCAAAACGGAAAGAGCGTCGAATATGGCCAAAAGCTCTTTCGCATCAAGAAGGCCTGAGACCGCCTGCCGGCGTCTGCGCCGGTGATCGACGACCATCGAGCCCATGTTCAAGAAGGTCCTGATTGCGAATCGAGGTGAGATCGCGCTCCGCGTGATTCGGGCGTGCCGCGAGCTCGGCGTCAAGACCGTGGCCGTACATTCCGAAGTGGACGCGAGGGCGCTGCACGTGCGCTTCGCCGACGAGGCCGTGTGCATCGGGCCGGCACCGGCTGCAAAGAGCTATCTCAACGTCCCCGCGATCATCAGTGCCGCCGAGATCACCGGGGCCGATGCAATCCACCCTGGATACGGATTTCTCTCGGAGAATGCAGAATTCGCCCGCATTTGCGGAAAGTGCGGGATCGTGTTCATCGGACCGAGCCCGGAGGCGATGCGGGCGTGGGGGGACAAGGTCACCGCGCGTGGAAACGCCCGCAAATTCGGCTTGCCGCTGCTCTCGGGCAGCGGCGTGCTGGAAAGCGTCGAGCACGCATTTCGCGAGGCGAAGCGCATCGGGTATCCAGTGATACTCAAGGCGAGCGGCGGGGGAGGTGGGCGAGGCATGCGCATCGTGCGCAGCGAACGCGACGTCGCCGACGCCTTCGCGAGCGCGCGAAACGAGGCGGAAAGCAGCTTCAGGAATCCCGATGTGTACTGTGAGAAATTCGTCGAACGGCCGAGACACATCGAGTTTCAGATCCTGGCCGACTCGCACGGCGGCGTCTGGACGCTCGGGGAGCGCGAGTGCTCGATTCAGCGGCGACACCAGAAGCTCATCGAGGAGGCGCCCAGCCCAGCCATGACGAGTGAGATGCGCCAGGGCATGGGCGAGATCCTGCGCAAAGCCATCTCCGAGACGGGTTACACCACGCTCGGAACGTTGGAGTTCTTGATGGATGAGCAGCGTGGCCTCTACTTTCTGGAGATGAACACCCGCGTCCAGGTCGAGCACCCCGTGACGGAGATGGTCACGGGCCTCGACCTCGTTACGCTGCAGATTCGCGCTGCGGCCGGCGAGAGGCTCGACGTGCCCGACACCCGTCCCTGGAGCTTCCGCGGACACGCGATCGAGTGCCGGATCAATGCGGAGGACTCGAAGACATTCGCTCCGTGGCCGGGGGTCATCACCGAGTGGAATCCGCCCGGCGGCACCGGCGTTCGCGTCGACTCGGGCGTGTACGGAGGCTGGCGGGTCCCCGCAGACTACGACTCGCTTCTCGCAAAGCTCATCGTTCACTCGCACACCCGAAAGGACGCCATCGTCCGCATGCGTCGGGCTCTCGACGAGTTCATCATTGCGGGCATCCGGACCAATCTCGAGCTCCACAAGGCTTTGCTCGCCGATCGCGAGGTCGTCGCGGGGACGATGACCACGCGAACGGTCGAGCGCCTGACTGGCAAGGCCGTGCCGGGAGACCAAGCGTCGTGAGAGCCAATCCCGGAGCGTCGCCCGGTGCCACCCGCGGCCGCGCACCCCACGCAGCGGGTCAGGCCAATCCCGGAAGGATTCGGGTCGCGAGAGGGTGCACCTGGGCCACCACGGCTGCGCTCGGTGTGGTCCTCGCCGCCGTCCTTTCCGGGTGTCCGAGCCAGAGCAGCTCGCTTCCGTATACGCCTTACACCGGGATCAATTTCATCTCCCAGAGCATCGTGTCGGGCGTCGGCTGTGGCACGTCAGGGGATCAAGTCTTCAAGTACGTCGTCGTCATCGGGGATCCCAGCGATGCGGGTGCCCCCAACCTCTCCCCGCTTGCCGACGGAGGGGCGGGCTTCTACGCGAGCCTCGTCGACTGCTACACCAACGGCGTCTTCAGCTCGGGCGCGACCTCGCCGGACGGCGGTCCGATCGTCCAGGCGTGGATCTACGCGTACGATTTTGCCGACTTTCAGGCGCTTGCAGGGGGCGACGCGGCGGCGACGCTCGCCGTCGTCCCGGGGTTCGCATCCTGCGTCGAGGCGACTTGCCCGCTTTCGCTCTCCGACGTGCAGACGATCCTTCGCACCACCAGCACGTACACGACGACCTGTACAGCGACGCCCGAATCGGGGGACAACGTCCTGGCCTCCTGCTTGCCGCTCGTTCCGAGCCCGGTCGCGGACGCGGCTTCCGACGGTTCGGCGGGAGCCGAGGCGTCCATTTCCGTGACCGGCGACGGCAACACGGGGGACGACGCCGCACCCGGGGAGTGAGCGGATCACCGGACGCCTGGGCTGGCAAGCGCACTACTCGACCACTAAAGTGATCGAGCGATGGACGGCTCCCCGGCGGCTTCGTTCAATCTCCCGAGACCCGGACGGTGCCTGTCGGCCGTCCTGGCGACCCTCTCGGTCGTGGGCATTCTCAGCGCCCTTTTCGTGGCCTGGATTCCAGCAGCCGCCTTCGTCTTCAACGGTCTCACCTGCCAGCTCGGCTCAGCGTTTCACCAGCCCTGGCGACTCCTGACCTCAGGCTTGCTGACGAGCCCAGAGCACTGGGGTCACCTGCTCTTCTCGCTTCTCGGTCTCTATTTCCTGGGCGCGCCCCTCGACAAGCGGTGGGGCCCGTGGCGGTTCCTCCGGCTTTTGCTCCTTTCGGTGCTGATGGGCAATCTCGTGACGATAGCGGCCGATCGCTGGCTGCCCGCAGACAGCCAGCCTAGGTTCCACCCGGGTCTGGTCTACGGCCCTTCGGCTGCAATCGCGGCGATCGCCGTGGCATGGTCGCGCGAATATCCGGACTCGATCGTCAATCTGTTCTTCTTCGTTCCGCTGCGCGGCAAGATGCTGCTCTGGATCACGATCGGGTTCTGCGTGCTCGATCTGGTCTACCCGTCGGCGATGCCCGAGGGCGTGCTGGCCCCCTTTGGTGGGGTCATCACGGGACTTCTTCTCGGGGGCTCCCCATCGCTCACGCGCACGGCCTGGCTGCACCTGCGGCTCGCGCTGCTCAAGCGCAGATCCGGAAGCGTGCGAGTCCAGGACGTCCTGTCATCCCGCCCTCCGCGACGTTCGCGCACCGGGGGCCCGCCGCTCCGAGTGGTCTCCGGTGGTCTCGACGAGGTTCTCAAGAAGCGGACCCCCCCGAAAGACAAGCGCTACCTGAACTAGGATGTGGAGCCATCGTCACCTCCTCAGCATCGCGCAACTCTCTCGCGACGATATTTTGAGCTTGCTGGGCGAGGCGGACCGCTGGTTCGCCGCGCCCTCCGAGCCGAGCGACGACGTCAAGAAGACGCGTGTCCTCTACGGGCGCACGATCGTGAACCTCTTTTTCGAGTCGTCGACCCGAACCCGCACCTCGTTCGAGGTCGCAGGCAAGCGTCTTGGCGCGGACGTCGTGAACGTCAGCCCGCAGACGTCGAGCGTGACGAAGGGCGAGACGCTGCTCGACACGGTCAGAAACCTCGAGGCCCTGCGGGCGGACGCGATCGTGCTGCGGCACCCGGCATGTGGTGCGGCCGAGTTCGTGGCGTCGACGGTTCGGGCATCCCTGGTCAACGCGGGCGACGGCGCGCACGAGCATCCGACGCAGGCTTTGCTCGATGCTTTCACGATCCGGCGCCACAAAGGCGAGATCGCCGGGCTAATCGTGGCCATATGCGGCGACATCCTGCACTCGCGCGTGGCCCGTTCGAATGCCCTTCTTCTCGGCGCACTGGGAGCTCGAGTTCGTCTCTGCGGGCCGCGCACGTTGCTCCCGCACAACGCCGCGGCGATGGGGCCCACCGTGACGACGTTCGGCAACATCGACGACGCCGTCGTCGGCGCGGACGTCATCATGATGTTGCGCATCCAGACGGAGCGCCTCGCCGGAGCCGCCATCCCCACCACACGCGAGTACGCACGAACCTTCGGATTGAGCGCGCGCGTTCTATCGCGAGCCAAGCAGGACGCAATCGTCATGCACCCGGGACCGATCAACCGTGGCGTCGAGATCGACCCACGCGTCGCCGACGGACCGCGCAGCGTGATCCTCGAGCAAGTCGAGGCGGGAGTCGCCGTGCGTATGGCGGTGCTCGAGCGCATCATCGCGCGTGGCGATGGGGAGCGCTCGGCGGCCGCGTCACGAACGGCGCGGGCATCGTGATGCGGCCGGACGCGCCGCTCGGGGTGTTCGACTCGGGGCTCGGGGGCTTGACGGTGGTTCGTGCACTGCGCGAGGCGTTGCCGAACGAACGCATCGTCTATCTGGGTGACACCGCCCGTGTCCCCTACGGGACCAAGGGGCCGGCCACGGTCGTGAAATACGCCCTCGCGTGCGCCAGGCATCTGGTCGAGCAAAGGGTCAAAGCCCTGGTCATCGCATGCAACACCGTCAGTGCGGTCGCTCCGGAAAGACTGCGTGTCGAGCTCGACATCCCGGTGCTCGGCGTCGTGGAGCCGGGGGCCCGGGCCGCGGTGCTCGCGACCCGCACGGGACGCATCGGAGTCCTCGCGACCGCCGCCACGATCGCGTCCGGCGCATATCCTCGCGCCGTCGGGCAGATCTCGACGCGCGCCGAGGTCTTCGGGCAGCCAGCGCCGCTTCTGGTGCCCCTGGCCGAAGAGGGTTGGGTCGAGGGGGACGTCCCGCGCTTGGTGGTACGCCGCTACGTCGAAGTGCTCGCTTCGGCCGACGTGGACGTAGTGGTCCTCGGCTGCACACACTACCCGCTTCTCAGGCCGGTCATCGAGGACGAGGTGCGCGCCCGGATCGGCGGCCACGTCGCCGTCGTCGACAGTGCCCGCGCGACGGCGGGAGACGTCGGCGCCTTTCTCGATTCGCGAGGCCTCGCTCGGGCCGTCGCGACCGGTGGCGGGGTTCGGCTGCTGGTCACTGACGTCCCCCGGACGTTCCGCGAGGTCGCGGAGCGCTTTCTCGGCGCAGCCGTCGGCGAGGTCGAGCAGATCGACCTGTGACGTCGGGACGTCGTCGTTCCGCGCTCGACCTGAACGTCGGTCAGTCCTGAATGCGAATGAGCCTCGGCGCCGTCGCCACCGCACCACTCTTGGCGATCTCGTCGAGCGCTCGTCGTACGTCGCGCTCGGCAGCCTCGTGAGTCAACATCACGATGTCCACCGCGACACCGCTCGACCCTGCGCCTCCGTCTTGGACCATCTGTTCGATCGAGACCCCCGCGCTGCCGAGCGCCCCCGCGAGGCGCGCGAGCACGCCGGGGCGGTCGTTCGCGCTGAATCGCAAATAATATCGGCCGCGCACGTCCTCGATTGGCGTGAGCTCGCGCGCAGCCATCTGGATGCCGCGCGTCGCGAGACCGGAGACGCCGCTCAACCGTGCGCGCGCGACGTCGAGTACGTCGGCCACGACGCTGACGGCCGTCGGCAGGTCGCCTGCCCCGCGACCCGACAGGAGCGTCGGGCCTAGAGCGCGACCTTCGAGCGCAATGGCGTTCAGCACACCGTTGACGTTGGCGAGCTGCGTGTCGCGGCGCACGAGCGCGGGATGCACTCTCAGCTCGACCCCCTCACCGCGGTCGGCCCCGATCGCCAGGTGCTTGATGACGAAGCCGAACCGCTCGGCGAATCTGTGATCGATCGGCTCGACCCCACGAATCCCTTCGGTCGGCACGCGCCCGGCTTCGACGCGCGCCCCGAAGGCGAGCATCGCCAGAACGACGAGTTTGTGTGCCGCATCGTGTCCATCGACGTCCAAGCTGGGGTCGGCCTCGGCATACCCCTTGCTCTGCGCTTCGTGGACGGCGTCCTCGAATGCGAGCCCATCGGACCGCATCCGGCTGAGGACGTAGTTGCAGGTTCCGTTGACGATCCCTTCCAGCCGCACGACCCAGTCGCTCGCGAGCGCCTCCCTCAGGACGCGGATCACCGGAATGCCGCCGCCGACGGATCCCTCGAACGCAAGGTCCACGCCGTTTGCGATCGCCCGGTCCACGAGAGCCGGTCCGTGCAGCGCAAGGAGCATTTTGTTCGCCGTGACCACGCTCCGCTTCGTGTCGAGCGCGCGCTCGACGTAGCTCCGAGCGGGGTTCACACCGCCCATGACCTCGATGATCACGTCGATTGACGGATCGCCGAGAACGGCTTCGGGGTCCGTGGTGACACGGGTGGGGTCGAGCCCGGGCGAGCGCTTCTTGTGCGTGTCTCGCACGAGGACGCGCGCCACCTCGATGGGGGCGCCGACGCTTTGTGCAACGTATTTGGCGTTCGCAGACAGCAGCTGCAACACGCCGCCGCCCACGGTACCGCAACCCAAGAGGCCGAGACGGATCGGTTCCATCTGCGCCAGCTTACACGCTCCTTCCACCCGAGCGCTGTCGGGCAGCGACAGGCACGTCACGAGCAGGGCGCCGTCCCGGGCGACGGCAGCGCGCTGCGTGGAGACGACGTTTCAGTTGGACGGAGGAGTCATCTGGACTCCCTTTTCTTCCGGCTTCGTCTTCGGCATCTCCTCGAGCGCGGCCTCGAGCACCTGATCCATCTTGCTCACGAAGACGAACTCGAGGTCGTTTTTCACCTCGGCCGGCACTTCGTCGAGGTCGGCCTTGTTTCGCTCGGGGAAGAGAACTCGTTTGATCCCCGCGCGGTGCGCCGCCAGGACTTTCTCCTTCAGCCCGCCAATCGGCAGCACGCGTCCGCGAAGAGTGATCTCACCCGTCATTGCGACGTCGTGCCGTACGCGGATGCCCGTCAGCATGGAGACCAGCGCCGTGAACATCGTGACCCCTGCGCTCGGCCCATCCTTGGGCATGGCCCCGGCAGGGATGTGAATGTGAATGTCGCTTTTCTCCAGGAAGTCCTTGCTGATGCCATAACGCTCCGCGTTGGTCCGGACGTACGAGAGCGCAGCCTGCGCGGATTCCTTCATGACGTCGCCGAGCTGCCCCGTGAGCTGAAGCTTGCCGGTTCCGTACATGCGGGTCGCTTCGATGAAGAGAATTTCCCCGCCGACGCTCGTCCACGCAAGCCCCGTGGCGACCCCGGCCTCCTCCGTGCGCTCGGCGACCTCGCTCGTGAACTTCTGCGGGCCGAGAAATTCGCGAACGGGCTCCTCGCCGTCGACCTTCCGTGGGGTCGTGTCTCCCTCGGCGATCTTCACGGCAACACCGCGGATGATGCTCGCGATCTGCCTTTCGAGGGTTCGGACGCCGGCTTCCCGGGTGTACGTGTCGATTACGACGTCGACCGCCTTGTCGGTGATGTCGAGCTGCTCTTTGGTGATGCCGTGCTCTTCGAGCTGCTTCGGAATGAGATGCTGCCGGGCAATGGCCAGCTTCTCGCGACGGGTGTACCCGGGTATCTCCAGGATCTCCATTCGATCGCGCAACGGCGCAGGAATCGGGTCGGCGATGTTGGCGGTCGCGATGAACATCACGTTCGACAGATCGTACGGAATCTCGAGGTAATGATCGGAGAAGGTGTTGTTCTGCTCCGGATCCAACACCTCCAGCAACGCCGCGGCGGGATCCCCCCGGAAGTCGTGCCCGATCTTGTCGACCTCATCCATCATGAAAACCGGGTTGATGGTCCCCGCCTTCTTCATTCCCTGGATGATCTGACCTGGCAGTGCTCCGACGTACGTGCGTCGGTGGCCACGGATGGCAGCCTCGTCGTGTACGCCACCGAGCGAGATTCGAACGAACTTGCGCCCGAGAGCACGCGCGATGCTTCGGCCGAGAGATGTCTTGCCGACGCCCGGGGGTCCGATGAGACACAGGATCGGCCCCTTCTTGTCCTTCTTGAGCTTTCGCACAGCCAGGTACTCGAGGATTCGTTTCTTGACCTTCTCCAGCCCGTAGTGGTCCTCGTCGAGCACCTTGCGGACGGCGCCGATGTCCATGTTGTCGGGCGTCTGATTGTGCCAAGGCAGATCCAGGATCCAGTCGAGGTAGGTCCGCACGACCGTGTACTCGGCGCTGCCGACCTGCATGTTGCGTAGTCGCTTGAGCTGCTTCTTGGCGACCTGCTCCGCCTCGGGCTGCAGGTTTGCCTTGGCGATGCGCTCCTCCAGGCCGTCGAGATCGCCTTGGTCACCGTCGTCCTCGCCCAGCTCTTCCTTGATGGCTTTCAGCTGCTGGCGTAGGACGTACTCCCGCTGATTTTTGCCCATTTCCTCCTTGATCTGCGAATTGATGCGCTCGCGCATCTTGAGGATCTCGAGCTGGCGGGTCAGTAGCTTCAGAACCTTGCGGATGCGGTCCTTGACGTCGATGGTTTCGAGCAATCCGGCCTTTTCGTCCACTGGAGCATCCAGATTGCCGGCGACCAGATCCGCGAGCGCCCCGGGCGCCTGGATCGAATCGATGAGCGAGCCCGCTTCTCGAGGCAGCTCGGGCATGAGCTGAATCACCTGCTTGGCGATGTCGCGCAGGCTCATGCTGAGAGCTTCGGCCTCGTCATCGCCGGAGTTCATTTCTTGGAGGCGACCCACCTTGGCCTTCAGGTACGGAGCCGCTTGCGTGATCGCCTCGAGGCGAATCCGCTCCAGACCCTGCAAGATGAGAGAGTAGTTGCCCGAGCTGTGCTTGAGCGCCTTGAGGACCCGGGCCGCACAGCCGACCTGGTGCAGGTCCTCCTTGCCCGGATCGTCGGTCGACGGATCGCGCTGCGCGAAAATGGCAATGACCGGCGACGACAAGTTGTCGACGTCCTCGACGAGGGCGACGGACTTTTCGCGCCCCACGTCGAAGGGCGCGACGGCTCCCGGAAAGAGCACCGCGTTGCGGATCGGAAGGACCGGCAGCTCGTCGCCGAACTGAATGACCTCCTCGTCTTGCCGTGCTGGGCTCTGCTTTTTTTCCGACATGGCTCGCTTACCTCTCGTGGGAACCGCGACCGTCCCGAAGCACCATTCTCGCATCGTAAGCACGGCGCTCGGCACGCGCTATGCCCTGTCGAGGTGGTCTCCGCGTGTGACCCCTCTCCGGAGGCTAGCGCGCGCCTGCGAAGAGCGCGACGCGACGGGATGGATCGAGTGTATGAAGAGCCAGACCGGTAAGCACCTTCGGATAGAAAAAAGTGCTCTTCTGAGGCATCACCTCGCCGGCTTCGGCGACCTTGCGCACCTGGGCCGCGGGCGTTGCATTCAACAGGAAAAGAACTTGACCCTGCCCCTGGCGAAGGGCCGCGAGCGCTTCGGATGCGTTCTGCGGATACCAGAGGTTGGTTTTGGCAGCCTGCGCCTCCGGTGTGATGCCGAGGACATGCTCCAGTAGACCCGCGTGAAGCACCGTGACGTCCGTCTCGCGTAGCACCGCCGGCTTACCAGCGAGTGTGGGGTGCGCCTCGAGCGGGACGTCATGCCGCAGTGTCAGGAGAACGACGCGCCCGTCCGACGCCGCCGCAGCAAGCGCGACGGTGTGACCGGCTCGATCGGTTCGGCGGCTCGCCAGACCGATCGCATCGAGGATTCGTCCGGCGGGTGCCCCGGGGGCAAGCTCTTCGACCTGGAACCATTCGCCTGCCCGGCTCACGAGCTCGTCGAAGGAGAACGCCGGCAGCGAGTGGACGTGTCGATGAGTCGGAAATACGACGAGATCCGGCGAATCAGCGCTGACCAGGAACGACATGAAGTAACGCGGCTCGGCGTCGGAAGGGACGTCGCCCTGCGCGACTTCCTGGGCGTAGCGAAGGGCGGTCTCGTAACGGTGATGCCCGTCCGCAATGAGAAGGTTGGAGCGACCGAGACCCTCGACGATCGCGCGGATGCTCTCCGGATCGCGCACCTTCGCGAGAGAATGATGGACGCCGTCCGGTGTCGTGAACTCGGCGAGAGGCACGGCGTGCTCGAGGGGGGCCTCGAGGTGTCGCGCGGGGTCGCGATAGAGCATGAATCCTGGGCTGAGATTCGTTCGCGTCGCGCGGAAAAGCCTCAGACGATCTTCCTTCGGACCGGACAGAGTGCGCTCGTGCGGAAGAACGACCCGCTCGGAGAAGGGTACGAGCTTCACGAGCGCAAGAAACCCGCGACGACGCATCCGGCCGCCGCCGCCGGGCGGTGTGAATTGCTGATCGCAGCGATAGAACGCCGGTTCCTCGTCGCGGACGAGAACCCCTTCGGTTCTCCAGCGCGCCAGGAGAGCGGCCGCGCAAGCGTACCGCCCCTCGTCGCCTTCGGCGGCGGTCTCGGCTCGGGGCAAGATCAGACGGACGACGTTGTGCGGATCGCGGGCCGCGAGGACCTCGCGCTCCTCGGGCGAAATCACGTCGTACGGAGGGCAGACGACGTCCTTCAGGCCCCCGGGAAGGCGAGCCAGATCGTAACGAAGCGGAGTGAGAGGAGCGATTTGCGCCATGCGGGGAATCTCGGGGAGCGTAGGGGAAAAATTCGCTGTCAGGTGCGCGGGGAAGTGCGGGGATTCGCTGTCAGCAGCGCGAGGAGGTGGGCCGATTCGTTCTTAGGCGCGTGGTGAAGCCGAGAGCGAAGGCCGATGGATCTCTTCGAGAGCACGCCGCCCAATGTCGTGTCTATGGTGCTCGCCCGTCCATTGAATCTGCGCGACGGTTTCGTACGCGAGCCGTGCCGCCACCTCGAGAGTCGACGCATGGGCGCCCGCCGCCAGGACCCGGCCCCCGGCCGTCTCCACCGCGCCGTCATTCAGCCGCCGCGTTCCGGCGTGGTAGACGAATGCGCCCGCGGGGCGAGGGCGATCGAGCCCGAAGATCCGGTCCCCGATCTGCGGCCTACCCGGATACCCGGCCGCGGCCATGACGACCGACAGGGCAGCGCCACGGCAGGCCATGGATCCGACGCCCGAGAGGTTTCCACGGGCCGAGGCATCGAGCAGCTCGAACCAGTCCCCGTCGTAGGTCGGAACGAGCACCGTCGCCTCGGGATCGCCGAATCGGACGTTGTATTCGAGCACGCGCGGCATGCCCCGCTCGATCATGAGACCCACGAAGAGCGCCCCTCGAAAGGGCGCGCCTTCCGCGGCCATTCCGTCGAGAGTAGGCTGGACGATTTCGCGCAGTATGCGTTGCTCCACGTCGGTGGTCACGACGGGGGTGGGTGCCAGCGCGCCCATCCCGCCCGTGTTTGGACCCGTGTCGCCGTCGCCGACGCGCTTGTGGTCCTGCGCAGGAGCCAGTGCGACAGCGCGAGCGCCGTCGCACACGACATGAAAGCTCACCTCCTCGCCCTCGAGTCGCTCCTCGATGACGACGCAGCGCCCGGCCTCGCCGAACTCGCGCTTGCACATGATTCGATCGATCGCGAGGCAAGCCGCGTCGAGCGTGTCCGGGACGAAGACGCCCTTGCCCGCGGCCAGGCCATCCGCCTTGATCACGGGAGGACGAGCTGAAGCGCGCGTGTGCCGCACTGCGGCATCCGCGTCATCGAAGACCGCGAACGGCGCGGTCGGAATTCCATGACGCTCGCAGAAGCGCTTCATGAATGCTTTGGACGATTCGAGGCGTGCGGCGGCGCGGGTCGGTCCAAAAGCTCTGAGCCCGCGGGCGGCGAGGGCGTCGACCAGGCCGAGCGACAGCGGCGCTTCGGGACCGACGACGACGAGATCGGCCCTGTGGGCCGCTGCGATGTCGACGAGGCGGCCCACATCGTCCGCAGCGACCGGCAAATTGCGACCGACTGCCTCCGTTCCGGCATTGCCCGGCGCCACCAGTAGCTCGTGACCCCCCCTTGCGATGGCCACCCCGAGGGCATGCTCGCGCGCGCCGGCCCCCACGATCATGACCCGCGCGCGGCTCGCCATCTGACCGGCAGGCGCGTAACACGGTGCCGTCGCGCAAGCCAGGGGTGGTATTCTTCTTAGCGTGACCGCCGAGCTCCGCGCGCCCGCCGCGATCCGCATCACCCGGCCCTATTCGACGGAAGACGAATACCTGGAGCACGAGCTGGACACGTTGACGCGCGCGAGCATCACGCTCGTCGGAGCCCAGCCTCGGGCCGAAGGCGCGGTCTTGCGATTCGAGCTCGCGCTCCCCTCCGGACAAGTGCTCCTGCGCGGTGAAGGCAGGGTGGTCGGATTCAAGCCGAATGCATTGAACGGCCTGGGAGGTCTGGCGCTGCGATTCACGCGCCTCGATACGCGCTCCAAAGCGCTGGTCGACAAGGCCGCCGCGCTGCGCGAGCGCAGACGCCCGCCTCTCCGGTCACCCGGCTCCGACCCGCCGGCTCCTCCGTCGATTGCCCTCCCCCGCCCGCCTTTGGCCTCCGTCGCGCCGCCGCCGGAACCGCCTCAGCCGGGTGCAATGCCACCGGCCGCGGCGCGGCCGTCGTCCAACCCGCCGTCGATTGCAACGCGGCCGTCGTCCAGCCCGCCGGGCCCGCCGTCGATTGCAACGCGGCCGTCGTCGAACCCACCAGGTCTGCCGGCGACTGCGGCGCGGCCCTCCCCCGTCCCCCCCATCTACGCGTCGAGCTCGGACCTCGTGCCGAGGCTGCCGTCCGACCGCGAGGCGCTTCTCGAGCGTCTCCGGGCGCGAGCAAGGAAGCTCGACCCGGCCACGGTGAAGAGGCTCTTGGCCTCTCGCGGCCCGACGTGATCCTCAGTGCGCCGAAGGAAAGAACTCCAGTCGTGACACCGCGCCCCGAGCGCTCCAGCCATAGAAGCCGTCCGCCCGCTTTGCCTGCTTGATCTTCGGGTCCATCAGGTCGAACAGCGGCGGCGCCGTGGACCCGGGCGCTCCGAAGAGGCTTTTCGTGACGTCGTTCTTCGCCCGGTACGCGTCGTTGACACGAAAGCGTACTTGAAGGTCGCACAGAGAATCCGTGACATTCTCTCGCAACGTCACCCTGCCGTCCCCTTGCACGTCGAGGTCTTTGCCCGCGGCGATGAACTTCGTCAACTTCAGCACGCCGTCCTTCGCTTCCGCTGCAATCGTCAGGGTGCCGACGTCGATCTTCGGCAGAGCCAGTGCTCCTTTCAGCTTGGCTTTCCCGTCGCCGACAGCGGTGCCCTTCGATTCGAACGATAAATCTCCCGATGCCCTCGTGATCTTTCCCTCGGGCATCGAGAGGTGCAGGGTACCTCCCGCTTTTCCGTCCAGGGGCACGCCGAGGAGCTGAACGAGCGGCCCGATCTTTCCGAGATCGAGCGACTCCAGCGCCACGTCGATCGCCTTGTCCTTGCCGCGGCTCCCGTATTCGCCGCGCGCCTCGCCGCCGAAAGCCATGACGTCGAAGTCGACGTCAGCGCCTCCGAACAGCAGCGAGAGCAGCCCGTAGCGGACGGTCGCCTCGTCGACGACCAGCCTTGCCGGAGGCTTACCCGGTTCCGCGGGCGCGCTGAGGAGCGTCACACCGGTCATTCGTACACCGGTCAATCCGTAGCCCGACAGGGCGTCGATTTGCAGCTCCTGGTGGCCGCCGGACGCCCGCTGATCGGCAGCAAATGACGCGACCAGCCGATCCCTGAGCTTGTCGTAGGGGAACGTGAATGACGCGAACAGCGCAAGACAAAAAAGGTAGAAGAGGGGATACCCGACGATGCCGGCGTACTTCCCGTAAGGCGCGAGTCTGGCGAGGAGTTCCTTCATGGCACCGTGGTTCCCGGCGCCGGGCCCGATGCCGCGCTCTCGGATCGATCGTACGAGGACGCGCCTATCTCGACGTCGTACGAGTCGTTCTCCCCGCTGCGTTTGCGTATGTTCAGGCGCGTGACGGCGATCGGATAGCCACTTTTTTCGATCGCTTCGAGAAAGCGCGAGATTGGCAGCATGCCGGCTTTTTTCAGGTGAATGTTCGTGCCGTGCTCCGAGTAATGCTTACCGTGCGGCACGTCCGGCAGCGGCGTCGATTCGGCCACTTCGAGCTTCTGCAGCCTCGCCGTCTGTTCGAGGTAACCCGCGAGCGGAGGCGCCTTGCGCCCGTAGCGCGCGACGATCGCGCCCTTATGCGCCTGACGTTCGTGGACCTGCTCCCGGGCTTCTTGCACGTCCGAGAGGGCCTGGCGCAGGTCGTCATCGTCGCTGCGCTGCGACCGGATGAGTGCGCTGACCGCGACGGGGACCGCGCAGAGCACAAGCAGCGCACCGACGAACCCGAGCAGGGTCACGAGTCTGCGCTCGCGAGCGTTCATCTGCAGGATGGGACCGGCCATGTCACTTCCCTCCCGCGCCGTTGGACGGGGTTGCGGACGCAGAATCCCCCTTTTTCTTCGACGCGCTCTTTACGTCTTCGGGACACTTCACCTCGAACTCCATCACGTACTTCTGACGCTCGCTGCCGACGGCTTGCGTCGTGCTCTTGATTTTCACGTCCGACAGACATGGATCTTCGGACAGAGTCGTCGCGATCGATTGAGCGTCCGGTATCGAGCCGACCACCCCACGCACGACGACGTGTCCTTTCTGGACGTCGAGCTCCTCGATGTCGTGCGTCATCGAGGAAGGAATCGCTTGGGACAGCCGGACCATGACGTCGAACGCGTCGGCGTGCGGCATGGGATCTTCGTCCCGGGAACCGACCTCTTTCGTGAGCAGGTCCTGCGCATCTCGCGCGTTCGCCACCTCGGTGCCGAGAACCTCCTTCGTGACCGCTCCGAGGGCCGCGGTGAGAGTGTCGCGCTCCTTGTGGATCCCGTAGAGGCGCGCCCAGGAGCTGAAAGCGAAGCTCACGACGATGACGGCCGCCAGCCCCGCGAGCAACGGAATCTTCTCGCGCACCCAGGAGAAGCCGCGCTCGAAGGTCAGTGGACCCCGCCTCAGGTTCAACCCGGTTCCGCGTCCGGCGAGCGTGAGCGCCAGCGCCACGGCCTTCGCATAGCGGGGCAGGTCCTTGGCGGCGTCGCCCAGCCCCGCCACGTCGAGCGAAGGCTCGGGCAGAAGCTGGACGGGAATCTCCAGCTCGCCGGAAAGAAAGCCCTCGGCGCCGGACACGTATGCGCCGCCTCCACAGAGATACAGGCGCGACGGTGCCATCCCGCCCTGGGCTCGGTGTGCCGCGAAGCTGACCCGGATGTCGCGTGCGAGGCGAGACGCTGTCCCCGGAAGCCCCTCCGTGCCGGTCGAAAGGGTGCGCGCGAAGACCGGCTCGCCGCGCTCCATGATCAATACCTCGCTCCCCCTCGCCCCGAGATCGACCACGGCCGCCGCGTCCTCGCCGGTGAGGCCGGCGATGAACGGGCCGAGGGCGCCCAGGGTCGGCGCCCCCACGCCGACCCGTTCCGGTTCCTGGGCAATGGCGTCCTTGATGAGATTGATGCGGGAACGAACGTCGTCGATTCGAGCGACGGCGGCGATGACCGAGAGCTGATCGTGGGCCCCGTCGGTCGCCCCCGAGGCCGGGGCCTCGATGAGCCGCCAGTCGAACACCGCGCCCTCGAGATCGAACGGAATCTGCGCCTCGAGCTCGTAGGCGAGCACGTCGCCGAGCTGTCTCTGCGCCGTCGCAGGAACCCGGAGTCGATGAATCGCCGCTCGGTTGCCGTCGATTGCCGCGGCAACCGCATCGACAGCCTGGCGTTCGCCCTCGAGCGCCCTCGCCACCGCCGAGCGAACGGCCGCGGATACGCCTCCGCTCGGACCCACGTCCGCCGATGCGACTCGCACGATCGACAGCTTGCGATACGCGGAGCGCACGACCGCGGCCTTCACGCTTGCGCTCCCGACGTCGATTCCCAACCAGGTCGGCATTAGCTCGTCATTCTCCTCGGTTCATGGGATGGGATTGGGCGCTGGGCTCATTCGACGGCGAAGTACAGGAGTTGACCGCCGATGCTCGCCTGCAATGCAAGAGCGAGGGCGTTGGGGTCCTGCTGTGTGCTCGAGGTCGATTGAGTTGCGGAGGAGCTCGAGGCACCGGTCGCACCCGCGATCGACGCCGTCATCGCATGCGCGATGTCTCCGAGCGAGGGGGCCGTGCGGTAGTCGACCACGGCATGGATTCGCACGCGGGTCTCCCGCTTGAATCCCTTGACCACCCCCAGCGAATAGATCGAAAAGACCTTGCTCTCGGTGGAGATGCTCTTCGCGAAGTCGCTTTCGGACTGAAACTTGACCGGCTTCATCCCGACGGCCGTGAGAATGGGGCCCAGTGCTCCCTGCCCCTTCATCGTCGCGATGAAGTCCGCAGGCGACCCGAAAAGGGGAGCGCCCATCGCGAGCGACTGCGCCATCATCACTCCGGTAACGAAGAGCTGCATTTGCGTCGCGTCGTTGCATATGTCCGCCGTCGGAGCTCCCGAGCACACGACGGCAAACAGAGTGAACGGGTTCGCCGTGTTGACATTTATCGTACCTTGCCCCCACACCGTCATCTCCCGCTTGGTCGGATCGGTCGGCTCGGGATCGACGAAGGTCGACCAGAAATCGTCGCTGACGCCCCGCACCATGTGCAGCTCCTCGAGCGAATCGTACGGTGCGTTCTTGCGCCGGTAGGGCTTGGCGAGAAGCTGATACCACCCGTCCTCGACGGCGTTCGACGACGGCGCCGACGTGAGATCGCAGGAATACAGCTGCTCGTCGGAGTCCGCCCAATCGATGATTGCCGAGCAGATCGCGAGCCGATCGCTGTAGTTGCCCGTCGAGTCGCGCTGGGAAAAAAGCGGATCGTACTGGATGGGTGCCATCCTTCCCATGAGCTCTCTCGCCAGGCGCACGTGCGCAATCTCGTTGGACGCGCCCATGTTCACGTTGATCTTCGCGTCCTCGTCCACGATGACGACCTCGAATCGCCCCCCTTTCAAGCCGAGATTCTTCCCCCGCGACAGGTCGAGCCCCGAAAGCCCCATGAAGTCCTGCGCCGCCTCCTTGTCGTTGAACGCCCCAAGAATGCGATCCGCATACAGCCAGACGGGAAGCTGGGGCGGCGTTCGTTTCATCAGCATGAAGAGGGGCGCGATCGCCTGACGCATCGTCGGCTCCGCTGCGACCAGGAGACGCGACAGGTTGATCGCGCTGCGTGCGTAGTATTCGCCCTGCACCGCATCACGCGACGCCGTGGCCGCGGCAAATTCGGCGCTCGCGTCGTCCTGGAGCTCGGCAAGCATCACGACCATGACGGCGATGGCACCGAGGACCATGACGAGCGCCACGCCTCGCTCCCGCTTTCTCGCCGCGAGAAGGCGCCGAGCGATTCTCGGGGAGGAAATTCTCGGGGAGGAAATCGACGTCGGCCTGGAATCGCCGAGGGCGGGCGGGTCGATCGTCATTGACGCGGGATCCCGAACGACAGGGGTTGCTGCATGGGGACGAATACCTTGGTTGCGAACGTGTAGGGCGCCCCTCCGCCGACGCCTTTCAGTACGAGGCGAATGCTGACTTCGAGGGGCAGCCTGTTCGGCTGTCCGCTGATCTGCATCGAATCCCACGAATCGACCCACTGCCCGGTCGTCGGATCGAGGTAACGCATATGGAACTCCGAGACGTCCTCGGCGACGGCATCGACCACGCCGCCCTTGAGGGGATCGACGTCGATTGGGGTTTGCTCTCGCCGGACGAGATCCATCTTTTCGGAAACGCTCGGGTCGGGCACGACGAAATAGCCGACCTCGGCCTGATCCGACTCGTGCGCGTCGCGGTCGGTTCGGCGGTGGGCGAACGACGTGAAATCCACGCGATCGTACGGAACCGAGCTCCGCCCGACGAATGCGGTCTTGCCGGTGATGAGTGCCGGGACCGCGGGCACGTGGAGCGAAAGATATGCGGACGAGAGGTCGCGAATGATGCGCTCGATCGCCTCGCGGCCCTGATGCGCGCGATCGGTGCGCATCGCCTCGGCCTTCTTTCCCCGCGAAAGCGAATCGATGACTCCGTGAACGAGCACGGCGACCATCGCCAGGATGCCGATTGCGACGACCACCTCGATGAGCGTCATGCCGCGCGCGGGAGCGCGTGACCATTGGCCGGGACGGCTTCGGGTGCGAAGTGTAGGGGCCATCAGTGAGCCGGCGCCATGAGGGGGCTCGCACCCGGCGAACCGACGACCGCGGTCGCGGGGGCGGCGGCGCCCCCGTCGGCGAACACTCCGGCATCCGCCATTGCCGCTGCCAGTCCGGCACGCGACGGGTTCGTCACGTACTGAGTGAGTGTGAAGTTTCTGTCGAAGGCTCCTTCCTTCCAGCGGATGACCACGGTGATTCGGCGAATCGCGGCTTCGAGCACCGGTTTGAGCGACGGATACACGATGGAAAAGACCATCGAGAGCAGACCTTGAACACCCGCCCCACCGCCCAGCGACTGCTGGAATGCGGCCCCCATACCTTGGAGGCCGCCGTCGAAGTCGAGCTGGGCTCCGCCCATCGGGTTGAGAAGCACGGAGCCTGCCGGACTGGGCAAGGACGTCGGCAGCGAAGTGGGAGCGCCGCCCGTACCCAGCAGAGCCGCGCCTGCGTCGAGGTCGAGCCCCAGGCCCCCTCCGAAGAGCGACCCCAGTCCCCCGTCGCCGCCGAGCGTGGTCACTTCGGGCAACGTCACGCGCTCGATCTGCCAGTCGCAAGTGAATCCAGGCACCTCTCGGTCGTCGCAACAGGTCGAGCTCGAATCCTTCTCCTCGATCTCGGGGAAGCCGAGCTTCAGCTCTTTTTCTTCGAGCTCGCTCATCCGACAGCGCCCGATCTCCATCGCCTGGCTCATGTTTGCGGCGGTCTTGTTTCCAGCGACCAGCCCCGCCTGCGCGGACAGGATGAACGTCACGACGGCTCCGAAGAGGGCCACGGCGAAGAGCACCTCGAGCAGCGAAAACGCGACCGATCGACGCCGGGACAGCATCATGACCTAATATCCGTTGTCCGTTCGATCGGATGCCGTCGTGTCGTCCGTGGGCAGCTCGAGCTCGGCCGCACCCGCTTTCACCGTCACTTTGCCGGTGAGCGGGGCCACGGCGAGCGTGAGCGTCGTCTCGTCGGCGCCTTCGCCGATGTGCAGCTGGATGGACGCACGCTCCGTCAAGCCGCCCGGCCAGAAGTAAAGATATGCGCGGCCCTCCTTGCGCACGGTGTCGTCGTGCGCCGTTTGCACCGACCGGAAGCTGACCCCGCGCCCCAGGGGCCTACCGCCCTTCGATGCGACCGAATCTCCAAAACCGACCGACTTGATCGGCTTGAACCTCGGCCTCGGAATCTGAGGCCCCTTGAGAAGCTTCTCGCCGTCCTCCAGCGCGGCGCGCTCGGCCGCGGTCACCGGATCGGCTCCCGCCGCTGGACTCTTGTCCTTCGATTGGACGAGCATCGGCGCGCTGCTCTCCTCGAGCCAGATCGCTCGTCGGTCGAGGTCCATGACCAGACGAACCGTCTTCGACGTCGCGGTGGCCCGCGTGAAGGCCACCTTGATGGCGCTCGTGATCATCGTGACCGAGCCCCGAAGTCGGGCCGACGGCAACTGCATCGATCCCATCACGGCTACGCCGGTCACGACCGCGATGAGCGACAGCACCACGAGAATCTCGACCAGCGTGAGACCCCTCGGCCCACGGCGAGCGAACTCCTCTCGGTGCAGCGGCATCATGACCACGAAATGGCCTCACTTGCCCGACTGCTGTGCTTCCACCTGCGGCACGATGATGTCGTCGTCCGTACCCTCTTTGCGATCTGGACCGGCGCTGCTGCAAGTGATCTCGTCCGAATCGCACGAGAGCTTGTAGGGAGAGCCCCAGGGGTCCTTGAGGTTGAAGCCCGTATCGAGATCCTTCTCCGCTTTGAGCTGCTCGATCGACGGACAGTCCTCGCCCGGATGGACCGCTTTCCACTGCATGGTGGCTTGCCGGGCCGTATTGCAAGCCGTCTTGGCGGCTTGCACGCTCGCCCTCTTCTGCGCGCCGATGACGCCGATCGATATCGCCGCCGTCAGCACGCCGATGAGCGTGATCGTGATGACGAGCTCGACGAGCGTCAGCCCACGGGACGTGCTGCGTCCTCGCAGGACTCGGGGAGCGGATTTTCGACGACGACTGTCCGGCAAGGCCCAGCTTGCCTCCGAGAAATGGATGGGTTGCATTGCTTCTCCTTCGAAAATTCGGTGGTTGTTCTGGTTTCGCGCCTTCGCTCTCATTCCACCCGATCGAGCCCTCCGGGGCGGCCGTCGGGACCATCGCTCGACACCTCGAAATCCCGAGACGGTCTGCGTCCCGGACACGTGACGCGAAGTGGACGACCCCAAGCATCGCGCGGCAGCTCCGTGAGATATCCCGCGTTCACGAGATCCGCCAACGACGGGGGACATTTCCGGTCGTGGTCCGCACGCCATGCTGCGACGGCGTTGGTGGTCATCGTGATACGGTTCCGAGTTGCGCGCACCTCCGACGCGTTGCGCTCGAGCCTGTGCAGCAACACGAAAATCGTGACCCCTCCGATGGCGACCAATGCCTGGCGCGACCGGGCTCGGCCGAGCACCGAACGGACACCGCCGCGTCGCTCCCACGGGAAGAAGACACTCGCTTGATTGCGTCCGACCGACATCGGAAAGACCTCACCAGCTATTGCTGTACGAACTCGTTCATCTGGATGAGCGGCATCAGAATGGCGAACGCGATGAACCCGACACCTCCGCCCATGACCACCATCATCAGCGGCTCGAGCAGGCTCGTGAGGGCCTGGACCCGTGCTTCCACCTGGGTGTCGTAGGCGCGCGCGACATTTTCGAGCATCTGTTCGAGCTGACCGCTTCGCTCGCCGACTGCGATCATGTGGGTGACGATCGGCGGGAAATCGCCGCTTCTCTTGAGCGGGCCGGCGATGGACTCCCCCTCGCGGATGCTGCCCGTCGCCGTCTCGATCACCTTTTCGAGCTTCGTGTTGTCGAGCACATTTTTCACGATGTCCATCGCCTTCAGCAACGGCACTCCGCTACGGAGCAGCGTGGCCAACGTACGGGAGAATCGTGATACGGCGAGCATCCTCACCAGCGGCCCGAGGATGGGGACGCGGAGGACGAAGGAATCTCTGGA
>DASPUY010000137.1:0-16582 GCA_035622655.1 Polyangiaceae bacterium | reverse complement strand
ACGGCATGATCGTCAAACGCCGCGGAGAGAAAGGTTAGGTCGAGGGCAGATGGCGCGTTCGGTCAAGAAGGGTCCGTTCGTCGACGGTCACCTCTCCGAGAAAATCGCGGCCGCCCAGGCCGCTCAGAGCAAGAAGGTCATCAAGACGTGGTCGCGGCGGAGCACGATCACCCCCGACGCGGTCGGGCTCACATTCGCGGTCCACAACGGCCGCAAATTCGTGCCGGTCTTCGTGACCGAGAACATGGTCGGCCACAAGCTGGGTGAGTTCGCTCCGACACGCACCTTCCACGGTCATTCGGGCGACAAGAAGGCCAAGGTCGCTCCCGCGGGCGGGGGAGGCGCGCCGGCGCCCGCTGCCGGCGGAGGTGCGCGAAGTGGCGCCCCCGGTCCGCGCAAATAGTCGTCGACTGCACAGATAGCCCTCGACTGCACGGATCGCTCCCACGACACGAGAAGGGAATCCACCGGGGGCCACTTGCATATTCCTGCGCTGGGGCTAAAGTTCCGGCCCCCGCCGCGCCTACAGCGTTCGCGGGCCTCTCCAAAGCTACAGCGCAGATCATCCAGGCGTTTCGTAACGGCCCGTGCCGCGAGCATTTTGGCTCGATGCCCATGGGTACGACGGTCGCCAAAGGGTCCCGACCATGGTCAGTAAGGCAATTGCCCGGTTTACGCGGATCAGTCCGCGAAAAGCGCGTGTCATCGTGGACCTCGTCCGCGGCCGGCAAGCGGGCGAGGCGCTGCAGGTGCTCGAGTTCACCCACCGCTCCGCCGCGCCTCTCCTGAAGAAGCTCATCGAGAGCGCGGTCGCGAATGCCAAGACGCAGAAGCCCAACGTCGACGTCGACGCCCTCTACGTGGAAACGGCGTTCGTGGACAAGGCTCCGAACAAGCACCTGCGACGCTGGAGGCCCCGCGCCATGGGACGAGCCACGCGAGTTCAGAAGGGCCTCAGCCACATCACCATCGTCTTGGGCGAAAGATAAAGGACGCACTTTACCATGGGTCAGAAAGTCCACCCCTACGGCTTCCGTCTCGGCGTCATCAAGACATGGAACTCGAAATGGTTCGAGGACAAGGCGTACTCGAAGTGGCTCCACGAAGACATTCGCGTGAAGCGCGCGGTCAAGGAGTACCTGCAGAACGCCGGGATCGCGGGGGTCGAGATCGAGCGCGCCGCCAACAAGTGCAAGGTCATCGTGTTCACCGCTCGCCCGGGGATGGTCATCGGCAAGGGCGGCAAGGGCATCGAGACGCTGAAGACCGGGAACCTGAAGACGGCGGCCAAGGGTGAGACGCTCTTTCCGGGCGTCCAGTCGTTCACCGAAAACGAGGTCTTCATCGACGTCCAAGAGGTCCGCAAGGCCGAGACCGCCGCGCAGCTCGTGGCCGAGAACGTCGCGACGCAGCTCGAGCGACGCGTCGCGTTTCGCCGGGCCATGAAGAAGGCCCTGTCGACTGCAATGAAGTTCGGCGCGAAGGGCATCCGCGTGCGCTGCTCGGGTCGGCTCGGCGGCAGCGAGATGAGTCGTGTGGAGACCTACCGCGAGGGTCGCGTTCCGCTGCATACGCTTCGAGCGGACATCGAGTTCGGTACTGCCGAGGCGCGCACCAAGTACGGAATCATCGGCGTCAAGGTCTGGGTCTTCAAAGGCGAGGTGCTGCAGCGCCGAAACCGCCGGCCTCAGCTCAGCTAAAGGCGTCCGTCGCAGGATCGCGTCCCAGGAGTCCTCCCAATGCTCTCGCCCAAGCGCACCAAGTACCGCAAGGCCCAGAAAGGAAACAACCGCGGAACCGCTCGCCGCGGCAGTGACGTCTCGTTCGGCGATTTCGCGATGCAGGCGATCGAGCCGGGGCGTCTGACCGCGCGACAGATCGAAGCCGCCCGCATGGCGATCACCCGCCACGTCAAGCGCGCAGGCAAGCTCTGGATCCGGATCTTTCCGGACCGCCCCGTGACGAAAAAGCCCCTCGAGGTCCGCATGGGTGGCGGCAAGGGCGCGGTGGAAGAGTGGGCCGCCGACATCTTGCCGGGACGGGTGATGTACGAGCTTGCCGGCGTCGACGAGCCGACTGCCCGCGAAGCGTTCCGCCTCGCCGGTCACAAGCTGCCGATTGCGGTCAAGTTCCTCGCGCGCGGAGAGATGTCGTGAAGGCCGCCGATCTGCGCGAGAAAACGCGCGAGGATTTGCTCGAGCTCCAGAAGGTTCTCGCGCGCGACGTCTTCCGCAACCGCCTGAAGAACTTCACCAACCGACTCGACGACACGAGCGCAGTGCGCAAGACGCGCCGGGATCTCGCGCGCATTCTCACCCTGCTGCGCCAGGGGCGAGAAACGGTCGCCGCCGCGGCGCCCAAGGTGGAGCCTGCCGCGTCTGCCCCTCAAGAGGCTCCCGGGCCGGCGCCCGCCAAACGCGGGAAGAAGGTCGAGGTGCGCCCGCCGCAGAACGCACCCACGGCGATCCAGGGCGAGAAGGCCGCGAAGGCGGCGAAGGCCGTGGAGAGCGCCGATCCCGCGGCGAAGGTGTCCCGAACGCCGGCCGTTTCCGAAGAGGGCGCGCGCCCGAGGAAGCCGGCCAAGAAGGGTGAGGCAAAAGAGCAATGAGCCAGAATCCACTGTCCGGCGGCCCGAGCACGAGCGCTCCCCAGGCGAACGTCGTCGCGACGTCTCATGAAGCGTCGAAGCCTCACGAGGCAGGTCATGGTTTCCGCCGCAAGATGATCGGCCGCGTCGTGAGCGCGAAGATGCGCAAGACGGTGGTCGTCGAGGTGGTGACCCACAGGCGCGATGCCCTCTACGGCAAGTACGTGCGGTCCCGCGTCCGTTACAAGGCGCACGACGAGCAGAATCAGTTCAAGCCGGGCGACGAGGTCGAGATTCAGGAGCACCGCCCCATCAGCCGAGACAAGCGCTGGCTCGTGACGCGCCTCGTGAAGAAATACGTGGAGGAGTGAGCGGCCATGATTCAGATGCGGACGATCCTCGAGGTCGCGGACAACTCCGGCGCAAAGCGGGTGCAGTGCATCAAGGTGCTCGGCGGTTCGCGGCGGCGGTACGCCGAGCTCGGCGACGTCATCGTGGTCTCCATCAAGGAGGCGCTTCCGGGGATGAAAGTGAAAAAGGGCGAAGTTGCCCACGCCGTGGTCGTGCGGATGCGCACCCAGACGTCGCGCCCCGACGGCAGCTACATCCGTTTCGACGAAAACAGCGCCGTGCTGCTGAACAAGGAGCACGAGCCGATCGGAACGCGCATCTTCGGTCCGGTTGCGCGCGAGCTCCGAGCCAAGAAGTTCATGAAGATCATCTCGCTTGCGCCGGAGGTGCTTTGATGGCGGCTCGAATCGTCGCCGGCGACGTCGTGGTCGTCATCAGCGGCAAGGACAAAGGCAAGAAGGGCAAAGTCATGCGTGTAATGCCCGAGGACGATCGCGTCGTGGTCGAGGGGGTCAACCGTGTCAAGCGTCATAGCCGCGCCACGCCGCGCAACCCGTCGGGGGGAATCGTCGAACGCGAGCAACCGATCCACGCCTCGAAGGTGATGCCCGCCGACCCCAAGACGGGTCAGGCGACGCGCATTCGTTTCAAGGTCCTCGAGAACGGCAACAAGGTTCGAATCGCCGTCAAGAGCGGGGAAGAGCTCCCGACGGCTTCGGAGTAACCGGGTCATGGCGAACGAGAAGAAAGCCAAGGGCGACAAGGACGAGCAGGCGAAGCCGCAATCCGCCAAGGGCGGCAAGCCGGGCAAGCCCGGGGCGGGTGCGAAGCCCGCCTCCGAAAGGGGCGCCGAGAAGGGCGGGCGGTCCGTGGCTCGAAAGGCTCGGGCGGAGGACTCGTCGACGGACGAGGCTCCGGCCGTCCAGTCGACCGCCGAGGCCGTCCCTCCGCGCCTGCTCGAGAAATACCGGCAGGAAGCCGTCGCCACCCTGACCAAGCAGTTTCGTTACAAGAACCCCAACCAGGTCCCGCGTCTCGAGAAGATCATCATCAACATGGGCCTCGGCGCCGCTGTCGCGAATCCCAAGATCATCGACACCGCGCTCGAAGAGCTCAAAGCGATCAGTGGACAGAAGCCGGTCGTGACCCGGGCCAAGAAGGCCATCGCCAACTTCAAGCTGAGAGCCGGCATCCCGATCGGGGCCATGGTGACCCTCCGCAGCGCTCGAATGTGGGAGTTTCTCGACCGGCTCGTCAACATCGCGCTACCCCGGACGCGCGACTTCAAAGGGGTTTCGCGCAAGGCGTTCGATGGAAAAGGCAATTACACGCTGGGTCTGCGCGAGCAGATCGTCTTTCCCGAGATCGACTACGACAAGATCGATGCGATCAAAGGACTGAACGTCAGCTTCGTGACGACGGCGAAAACCGACGAGGAAGGGCGCGCGCTGCTCCAGCAGCTCGGCATGCCGTTCCGCGCCGCTTGACGAGGATCATGCTCGACGAGGACGAGGCGGATCCGCAGAGGAAAAACGGTAGCGCCCGCAGCGCAAGACCCGCAGAGGAAAAACGATGGCTCGTGCTTCTCAGTTCGCCAAACTCAACCGCAGACCGAAATTCGCCGTGCGCCACCGGAACCGGTGCAAGGTGTGCGGCCGACCGCGATCGTACTATCGAAAGTTCGAGCTTTGCAGGATTTGCCTGCGAATCCTCGCGCTGAAGGGCGAGATCCCGGGCGTCATCAAGGCGAGCTGGTGAACCCATGATGACCGATCCGATCGCCGACATGCTCACCCGCATCCGCAATGCGACGATGGCCCGCCATGATCGGGTCGAGATGCCGCATTCCAAGCTCAAAGAGCACGTCGCGGGGGTGATGAAGTCCGAGGGATACCTCGACGACGTTCGCGTCAGCGAGGGCGAAGAGCAACGGCAGCTGACGCTCGTGCTGCGGTACGGGCGCGACCGTCAGTCGGCGATCGACGGCGTGCGACGCGTTTCCACGCCGGGGCGCCGGGTGTACGTCCGTCATGACCGGATCGGACGAGTTTGCTCGGGCATGGGGATCTCGATCCTGAGCACCAGCCGCGGGGTCATGACCGACCGCGAGGCGCGGCGCCAGCGAGTCGGCGGCGAGCTCCTCTGCGAGGTTTGGTGACGCCATGACGACGCAGGTTCGAGCCCAGCCCCGAGACGGCGAGTCCATCCGGCAGTCACGCACCGGCAAACGACCGATCGTGTTGCCGAAGGGCATCACGGCGGCGCTCAAGAGCGGCACCATCGAGATCAAAGGTCCGAAGGCGACGCTCGCACGCGCGGTACCCACGAACGTCGAGGTGAAGGTGGACGGCGCGACCATCCGAGTCACGCCCACGGTCTCCGGCCGCGACGGAGCGCGTTTCCAGGGGCTGGCCCGGTCGCTGCTCGCCGGGATGGTGGCGGGTGTCGCCGACGGCTACACGAAGACGCTTCAGCTCGTCGGAACGGGCTACCGGGCCGAGCTCAAGGGCCAGACTTTGAACCTGAGCCTCGGCTTTTCCCATCCGATCGCCTTTCCCTTGCCCAAGGGGGTCAAATGCGAGATCCCCGGCGATTCGAAGGGGACCATCGTCATCCTGACGGGCGCCGACAAGGAAGTCATGGGTCAGACGGCGGCCAAGATCAGGGCCTTCCGGCCGCCGGAGCCGTACGGAGGCAAAGGCGTGCGCTATCAGGGTGAGAAGGTCCGCGAGAAGGCGGGCAAGGCGGCGAAGGCCGGCGGAGGCAAGTGACGGCCATGGCGATGCAGATCGTTGGACGACAGCGTCGAAAGTTTCGAATCCGTCAGCGGATCGCGGGGAGCGCGGAGCGCCCGCGTCTCAGCGTGTTCCGGAGCGCGAAGCACATCTACGCGCAAGCGGTCGACGACGTGGAGGGGAAAACGGTTGCCCACGCGTCGACGCTCTCACGCGACGTGCGAACGGGCATCGAAGAGGACAGCAAGCTCGACGCCGCGAAGAAAGTCGGAAAGACCATCGCAAAGCTCCTTCTCGACAAGGGAGTCGACAAGGTGGTCTTCGACCGCAACGGCTACTTGTATCATGGGCGAATTCGCGCCTTGGCGGAGGCCGCGCGCGAAGCCGGCCTGAAGTTTTGATCGGAGATGACGATGGCTAGTGCTGAAGGTCCCAGGTTCTCCGGCGGCGGTGCCCAGGAGTCTCGATTCTCGAGCGCCGGCGCACCCGCACAGCTGCACCTCGACGAGGAGAAGCTCAAGGAGAGGGTCATCTACATCAACCGCGTCGCCAAGGTCGTCAAGGGCGGCCGGCGATTCAGCTTCAGTGCGCTCGTCGTGGTCGGCGACGAGGCGGGGCACGTGGGCGTCGGCCTCGGCAAGGCGAACGAGGTGCCGGAAGCCATTCGAAAGGGCAACGACCAGGCTCGCAAGCACGTTTTCTTCGTGCCCCTCGACGGCGTCACGATCCCCCACCAGACGCTCGGGCACTTCGGCAGCGGGCGGGTTTTCCTGAAGCCGGCGTCGGCGGGAACGGGCGTCATCGCCGGCGGCGCTGTCCGCGCAGTGGTCGAGAGCGCGGGCATTCACGACATCCTGACCAAGTGCCTCGGCAGCTCCAACCCGCACAACGTGGTCCGCGCGACGGTCGGTGCGCTCAAGAAGCTGCGCAGCCTCGAGCAGGTCGCACACAAGCGCGGCCGGCAGACCGACGATCTCATCGAGCGCAAGCCGGAGCCTGTCTCGCCCGCCCCCGCACAGCCGGTGGCAGGCACCTGAGGCGCGGGAAGCACCATGAAACCTCACCTGCGCGTCACACAGACGAAAAGCACGATCGGCCAGCGCCACAACATGCAAGCCACGATCGACGGCTTGGGGTTGAAGGGACCCGGAAGCTCGGTCATCGTGGGCAACACACCTTCGTTCCGCGGCGCCATCAAGAAGGTCTTGCACCTCGTGCGCGTCGAGGAGGTCGATCATGGCTGACACGTTGAGCAAGCTGGCGAAACCGGCGGGCGCGAGCGGACCGAAGACGCGCCTCGGTCGCGGCGTCGGGTCGGGTCTCGGCAAGACCTCGGGGCGAGGTCAGAAAGGTCAGTACGCCCGGGCCCGGGGGTTCAAGCCGCATTTCGAGGGTGGACAGACACCCATCCAGCGCCGGTTGCCGAAGCGCGGCTTCCGCAATCCGTTTCCCACGCTGACGGCCGCGGTGAACGTCGGCGACCTGGAGATTTTTTCCGGCGGGGCCAGCATCGACGACGAAGCGCTCGTGGCCCGCGGCCTCATCAAGAGGCGCTACGATCGCATCAAGGTGCTCGGAGGCGGTGAGCTGACCAAGGCCGTCACCGTGACCGCGCACGCGTTCTCGAAAACCGCGGTCGAGAAGATCGAGAAGGCCGGTGGCAAGGTCGTCATCGCCCCGAGCGGTCGCGGCTGAGAATCGCGGCACCCCGATTTCACGGCACCTCGATGTCCGCCCTATCCGCCTTCGCCAACATCGGTAAGGTTCCGGAGCTCCGGAGACGGATTCTCTTCACGACGGGGATGCTGGCCGTCTACCGCATCGGCGTCTTCGTCACGATCCCCGGCGTCGATCGGACCGTGATGAATGCCGTGCTGCACAAGCAGGCCGGCGGCATGCTCGGCATGCTGAACATGTTCAGCGGCGGCGCGCTCGGCAACCTGTCGATCTTCGCGCTCGGCATCATGCCCTACGTGAGCGCGAGCATCATCCTGCAGCTTCTGACCATGGTCTTCAAGCCGCTCGACGACCTCCGCAAGGAAGGCGAGCAAGGGCAGCGCAAGATCAACCAGTACACACGCTACGGCACGATCGCCCTGTCGCTCGTGCAGGCGTTCGGCATCGCGCTGGGCCTCGAGGCGCTCAACAACGGCGATCTCTCGGATTCGGCCGCCGTCGGCGACGTCGTCACGCACGCCGGCTGGGGCTTCCGCTTCATGAGCATGCTGACGCTCACGACGGGCACGGCATTCATGATGTGGGTCGGCGAACAGATCACCGAGCGCGGCATCGGAAATGGAATCTCGCTGCTCATCTTCGCCGGAATCGTCGACGGAATTCCCCAAGGTGTGACGGGGTATTTCGCGACGAACAAGGGCAACATCCAGCCGCTGAACCTGGCCGCTGTCGTCGGGATCGTGCTCGCCACGGTGGCCACCATCGTCTTTTTCGAGCGCGCCCAGCGCCGCATTCCCATCTACTACGCGAGAAGGACGGTCGGGCGGCGCATCTACGGCGGTCAGACGGCGCACCTGCCGCTGCGTGTGAACACGAGCGGGACCATTCCGCCCATCTTCGCGTCGTCGCTCCTCATGTTCCCGGCGACTCTCGCAAACTTCAAGGTCCCGGGGATGGCGCAGCTCCAGAACATGCTGCAGCGCGGTGACTGGGCCTTCAACACCTTCTATGTGCTGCTCATCATCTTCTTCTGTCACTTCTACACGGCCGTGACGTTTCAGCCGGTCGATGTGGCCGACAACCTGAAGAAGCAGCAGGCATTCATTCCGAACGTCCGGCAGGGCAAGCAAACGGCGGACTACATCGACTACGTTCTGACGAGGATCACCTTCGGCGGGTCGCTGTACGTCGCGGTCGTATGCGTCGTCCCCCAGATCATCACCCAGTGGTTCCACGTTCCATTTCGCTGGGGTGGAACGTCCATCATGATCGTCGTGGGGGTTGCGCTCGATACGGTCAACCAGATCGAAGCCCATCTCATCACCCGCAACTACGAGGGCCTTTCGGGCGGCGGCGCGCGCACATCGCGCATTCGCGTCCGCAAGGACTGATGCCCGATGCGTCTTGTGTTCGTGGGTCCTCCCGGGGCAGGCAAGGGGACGCAGGCCAAGATCGTCTGCGCGGCTCAGGGGATTCCGCAGATCTCGACAGGGGACATGCTGCGGGCGGCCAAGTCCGAGGGCCGCCTTCCTCCCGATCTGGCTGCGCGGATGGCTGCGGGGGCTCTCGTGCCGGACGAGGTCGTGATTGCCCTCATCGACGAGCGGACTCGTCAGCCCGACTGCATGCCCGGTTTCTTGCTCGACGGCTTCCCACGCACGCTTCCTCAAGCCAAGGCGCTCGACGAGATGCTCGCTTCACGGTCCCTGGCGCTCGACCGCGTCCTGAGCATCGAGGTTCCGTCGGCACTCCTGCTCGAACGCGCAGTATTCCGGCGTGCGGACAAACGCACTGGACATATTTACCATTTGAAGTATAGCCCTCCTCCCCCCGGGGCGGAGCTGGAGCACCGGCCGGACGATCGTGAAGACGTCGTCCAGAGGCGGCTCGACACGTACGCAGCCATGACCGCGGAGCTCCTGCCGTACTACGAGGGGCGTGGCATTCTGAGTCGGATCGACGGAGTAGGGACGGTAAACGAAGTGACGGCGCGGATCTTCCAGGCGCTGGAGGAAAAGAAATGACCGATAGCGAAGGGCCGGGAGGAGACGTGTCATTGCATGACTGAACGCCGGGAGCGCAAGGAGCCAAAGGGTGACAAGCTGGAATTCGATGGCGTGGTGCAGGAGGCCCTGCCCAACGCCATGTTTCGAGTCAAGTGCGACAACGGGCTCGTTGTCCTTGCAACCATCAGCGGGCGGATGCGGCAGTTTTACATCCGCATCCTGCCGGGCGACCGCGTCACCGTCGAAGTGAGCCCGTACGACCCCAGCCGCGGACGAATTACCTATCGGCACAAGTGAGACGGCACCCAGCGAGCGTGGAAGAACTCCGGCGAAACCCGAGCGAGCAGCGAGTGAAGCAGAAGCCTGAGATCCGAAGGAGTGAGCAGAGCCGTGAAGGTCCGACCGAGCGTGAAGAAGATCTGCGAGAAGTGCAAAGTGATCCGGCGCAAAGGCGTCGTGCGGATCATTTGCGAGAACCCCCGCCACAAGCAGCGTCAAGGCTGACCGACACGACTTCCGGCTGAGCGCGATAACTTCAAGACCGAGCGAGATAGTCCCATGGCCCGCATCGCAGGCGTCGACCTACCCCGTCACAAGCACCTCGTTTATGCCCTGCCGTACCTGTTCGGTATCGGCAAGGCGGCGGCGCGTCGCATCTGCGCCGACAGCGGCATTGCCCCGACCAAGTCGACCGAGGAGCTGACGGAAGCCGAGATCAAGCGCATTCGCGATCTGCTCGACGCGCAGTACAAGGTCGAGGGCGATCTACGGCGCGAGATCCAGATGAACATCAAGCGACTGATGGACCTCGGCTGCTACCGGGGTCTGCGCCATCGAAAGGGGCTTCCGGTGAACGGCCAGCGGACCCACACGAACGCCCGCACGCGCAAAGGCCCGCGAAAGGGTGTCCTCACACGCGCGCGTAAAGCGCCCGCGCCTTCTTGATCCAGGAGCAACGGAGCCCATGTCTCAATCGAAAACGACGATTCCGCCCGCCGCTGGCGCGCAGCCCGAGGGCAAGAAGGGCGCGAAAAAGAAGGTCAAGAAGAACGTTTCGGCGGGCATCGCGCACATTCAATCGACCTTCAACAACACGGTCGTGACGATCACCGACGTCAACGGCGGCACGGTGGCGTGGTCGAGCGCCGGATCCCGAGGATTCAAGGGCTCCCGCAAGAGTACCCCCTTCGCCGCGCAGCTCGCGGCGGAGGAAGCGGCGCGCAAGGCGATGGAGCACGGAATGCGCTCGATCGCCGTGTTCGTGAAGGGCCCCGGCGCTGGACGTGAGAGCGCGCTGCGCGCCCTCCAGACGGTCGGATTCAAGGTGACCTTGATTCGCGACGTGACCCCGGTCCCTCACAACGGGTGCCGTCCGCCCAAGCGAAGGCGTGTCTGAGCCCCAAAAGGCGAGGACGTCGAGAACGACAGGACGGAAAAGAGAAACCATGGCGCATTACCACGGTCCCGTTTGCAAGCTGTGCCGCCGCGAGGGGATGAAACTCTACCTCAAGGGGGAGCGCTGCTACACGGAGAAGTGCTCTTACACTCGCCGGCCGTACCCCCCTGGTCAGCACGGGCAAGCGCGCGTCAAGCTCAGCGAGTACGCCATCCGGCTGCGCGAGAAGCAGAAGGTGCGAAGGATCTACGGCGTGCTCGAGAGGCAGTTTCAGAAGTACTACTTCGATGCCGCCCGTCGAAAAGGGCGCACGGGTGAGCAGATGCTCGGCCTGCTCGAGGGCCGGCTCGACAACGTCGTTCATCGCCTGGGGTTTGCGTTCACTCGCGCGCAGGCGCGCCAGGTCGTCCGCCACGGCCATGTTCTCGTCAACGGTCGGCGCGTCGATATACCGAGCGTCCTCCTGCGTCCGGGCGACAAGGTCGAGATTCGCCAGAAGAGCCGAGAGATCAAGGAAATCAGCGCATCGCTCGCGCAGGTCGACAAGCGTCCGATCCTGTCCTGGCTCGAGCTCGACAAGGCAACCTTCAGCGGCATTTTCAAGGGAGCGCCGGTCCGAGACGAGATGAACGAGCCGGCGATCCGCGAGCAGTACGTCGTCGAGTATTACTCGCGGTGATCCACGTTTCATCGGAGGGCCCGCGGCGACCGCGAGTCGGCGGCCGCGGAGAAGTCGAGCAGAACGAGCGATGACGAAGCACACGGGCAGGCAGCGGGCGTTCGCCTTAGAGCGGGTTCGAAGGCGCGCCGAGACTGCCGCGTGAACGACACGGACGAATGAAACGAGGGTGTCCGAGCGCGCCGTGGTCGACGGGGCGACGCGACACCCAATCGGAGAGGCAGGCAGGGACATGACGACATCGAACATCATCACGCGAAACTGGAGGGATCTGATTCGTCCGCGCGGAATCCACGTGGAGGTCGAGTCTCTCACCGAGTTCTACGGCAAGTTCACCGCGGAGCCGCTCGAGCGGGGCTACGGCATCACGGTGGGCAATTCGCTGCGTCGCATCCTGCTCTCGTCGCTTCAGGGCGCGGCCATCACCGCCGTTCGCCTCGAGGGCGCCCTGCACGAATTCACCACGGCCAACGACGTGGTCGAGGACGTCACCGACATCGTTCTCAACCTGAAAGAAGTCGTCCTCAAGGCCGCCACCGCGAAGACGTACACCGTGCGTATCGAGAAGGAAGGGCCCGGCCCGGTCCATGCGAGAGACATACAGCTCGTCGATGGGCTGCAGGTGCTCAATCCCGACCACATCGTGGCGACCCTGGACAAGGCTGGACCTCTCGTCATGGAGCTCACGGTGAACGTCGGGCGCGGCTACGTCCCCGCGGAGCGGAACAAGACCCCAGGGATGTCGATCGGAACCATTCCGATCGACGCGCTCTTCTCGCCGGTCCGGAAGGTCAACTACACCGTGACCAACGCTCGCGTCGGCCAGCAGACCGACTACGACAAGCTCACGCTCGAGGTCTGGACCAACGGCAGCGTGCGTCCCCAGGATGCGGTCGCCTATGCCGCCAAGATCCTCAAGGAGCAGCTGTCGATCTTCATCAACTTCGAAGAGACCGAGGAGACGCAGTACACGCCTTCGGGCGCCGAAGAAGAGCCCCTGAACGAGAATCTTTTCCGGAGCGTCGACGAGCTCGAGCTGAGCGTGCGCAGCGCGAACTGTCTGCAGAATGCCAACATTCAGCTCATCGGGGAGCTGGTCCAGCGCACCGAGCAAGACATGCTCAAGACCAAGAACTTCGGGCGCAAGAGCTTGAAGGAGATCAAAGAGATCCTCGCGAACATGGGTCTGTCGCTCGGGATGAAGATCGACAACTGGCCGCAGATGCTGGAGCGCTGGAAGCAGCAGCAGCAACAGAACTAGGGCTGCACGAAGCGGAGGCGAGGCAGGTCATGCGTCACGGAAACTCAGGCCGCAAATTCGATCGCAACGCGAGCAGCCGGCGCGCGATGTTTCGCAATCTCACGGCGAATCTCATCTTGCACGAGCGGATCGAAACCACCGATGCCAAAGCGAAGGAGCTGAGGCGCATCGCCGAACGCCTCATCACCAAGGCGAGGCGTCTCGGCGCGGTGGCGTACACCCCCCAAGCGGACCTCTCGCCCTCGGATCGGGCGCGCCGGCTGGCCGCGTCGCGGCTGATCGCCGCGTACGTGCCTCGATTCGGCGTTCATACCGAAGCGGGCGGCACGGCCCATCGCGTGGATCTCGTCGAGAAGGTGATGCTCGACCTGGCCAGACGCTATGCGAGCCGCGCAGGCGGGTACACGCGGATCGTGAGGTTCGGGCCTCGCCGTGGCGACAATGCCCCGATCTCGCTCGTCGAGCTGGTCGACGCGGCCGGCGCGTCGTCCGGGGCAGGAGAGTCGCCCAAGTCCGGCAGCGCATCGTCCGAGGTTGCCGAGTCGTCCGTCGCCGACCGCGACTAGTCCACGATTCGAAAATCCGAAAACTCGCCCGAATAGGCTCGCCATCGGACCTCGACGTCGTCGACCCGTGCGGCGGAGGGCCCGTGCTGGGCCCAGGAGATCATCTCCTTGATGGCCTCCTCGTCCGCCTCCGCGACGAGCTCGACATTGCCATCCGGCCGGTTCCGGACCCAACCCGAGATTCCTAGGCGTCGCGCCTCACGCTGCGCTGCGGCCCTGAAGAATACCCCGGTAACCCTTCCTCGAATGATGACCTGTACCCGTTTGGCCGACATGGGTGCCCCAATTCTCGTAGCGAATTCGCCACAATCCAGCAATAGGCTGGGCCCGCGCGTGGAGGCGACGGGCAGCACGCATCCGATCGTGGTCGAAGGGCGGGGCCTTCATACCGGCTCGTGGGCCAGGGTCACGCTTTGCCCGGCCGCAGGCCCTGTGCGTCTGTCGGTCGGAGCGAGCGAGGCGCGTATCGACGAACTCTTGCTCGCAGGCACTGCGTGGGCGACGACCGTGCGGTTCGCGGCGACCCACGCTCCCGGGCTCGGCGGCGACCACGCGCGCTCGAATTTCGCCGTGGGGACGGTGGAGCACCTGTTCGCGGCGCTGGGTGGGCTCGGTGTTCGCGAGGGCGTCGCGGTGCGCGTGGAAGGCCCGGAGCTGCCGCTCCTCGATGGCGGAGCCGCGAAGTGGTGCGAGCTTCTGGCCCGCCTCGCGCTGAGACCTCAGCCTCCACGGTTGCGCGTTGCGCGCGACGCGGTCGTCCAGGTCGACGCCAGCCGCTACGAGTTCGGCGTGGCGGAAGAAGTCGACGTTCAGGTTCGCTTCGAGGCGAACGACCCGCGGGTGACGCCCGAGGCGCGCTGGCTGGGAGACCCGGCGGACTTTCGCGCGCGCATCGCGCCCGCGCGAACGTTCGCATTCTTTGGCGACCTCCCTCGACTCGCCCTGGGCGGCCTGGCGCGCGGCGTCGATCCTGAGGCGGTGGTTCTCCTCGCTCCCGAGGCCGTTCACTGCGTCGCGCCGTACTCCGCCGACGAGCCTGCGCGCCACAAGCTGCTCGATCTCGTGGGTGATTCGTACTTCTGGGGCGGTCCCCCGATCGGTCGCATGCGCGCGCTTCGCCCCGGTCACTCGGCCAATGCGCGGGCGCTGCGTCAGGCGCGCGCCGAAGGCATTCTGGTCAGTTGACCGTCGAGCGGCTCTCGAGCTGCTTTCGGGCCTCGGCTCGGGCTCGAGATGCTTGCCGCTCGAGGGCGGCCGTCACGAACCGCGCGAAGAGCGGGTGGGGGGAAGCCGGGCGGCTCTTGAATTCCGGATGAAACTGGCAGCCCACGAAGAAAGGATGGTCCGAGAGCTCGATCATCTCGACCAGCCGCTTGTCGGGCGACGTTCCACTCAGCACCAGCCCCGCCTCCGCAAGCCGGTCGCGGTAGTCATTGACGACCTCGTAACGGTGCCTGTGCCGCTCGCTGATGTCGGTCGCCCCGTAGGCGTCGGCGGCGACCGTTCCCGGACCCAGGACACATGGATAGGCGCCGAGGCGCATCGTCGCGCCCTTGTTGCGAAGTCCGCGCTGGTCGGGCATGAGGTCGATGACCGCGTGCGGCGTGTCCTTGTCGAACTCGGTCGAATTCGCTCCGGCGAGGCCCGCGACATTGCGCGCGAATTCGACCACGGCGAGCTGCATTCCCAGGCAGATGCCGAAGAACGGGATGCGATTGGTGCGCGCGTACCCGATCGACGCGATTTTCCCTTCGGTCCCCCGGTCTCCAAAGCCTCCGGGCACGAGAACGGCGTCCAGCCCACCGAGGAGAGCCTCGGGCCCGCGCTGCTCGACTTCTTCGGAGTCGAGGTAATGAAGCTCGACGCGGCAATCGTTGTCCAGGGCCCCGTGCACGAGCGCCTCGTGCAGCGATTTGTAGGCGTCCTTCAAATGCACGTACTTGCCGACGATTCCGATGCGGACGGTCGCGCGCGACGGATTCTTAAAACGCGCCACGACGCGCTGCCATGCAGTCAAGTCCGGCGCGCGGCTCCAGATGTTGAGTCGCTCGGCGATGAGCTCGTCCAGGCCCTCGGCGTTGAAGAGCAGCGGAACCTCGTAGATGCAGTCCGCGTCGAGCGCGCCGATCACCGCCTCGACCGCGACGTTCGAGAAGAGCGCAATTTTTTCCTTCACGGCGCGCGTGAGCGGCATCTGGGTGCGGCAGAGAAGCACGTCGGGCTGGATGCCGATCTCGCGCATCTCCTTGACCGAGTGCTGCGTGGGCTTCGTTTTGAGCTCGCCTGCCGTCGGGATGTACGGGACGAGCGTGAGGTGGACGTTGAGCGCGTTCTGCGGGCCGGCCTCCAGCTTCATCTGGCGTACGGCTTCGAGGAACGGCAGCGACTCGATGTCTCCCGCCGTGCCCCCGATTTCGATGATGGCGACGTCGACCCCGTCGGTCGCGTCGCGGACCCGCGTTTTGATCTCGTCGGTGATGTGCGGAATCACCTGGACGGTCGCACCGAGGTATTCGCCCCGGCGCTCCTTCGAGATGACGCTCTCGTAGATGCGCCCGGTCGTGAAGTTGTTCTGCCGGGTCATGGACGCGCTCGTGAAGCGTTCGTAATGTCCGAGATCGAGGTCCGTCTCTGCGCCGTCGTCCGTGACGAAGACTTCGCCGTGCTGGTAGGGGCTCATCGTTCCGGGGTCGACATTGATGTAAGGGTCGAGCTTGACGTGTGTGACGCGAAGGCCGCGCGCCTCGAGCAACGCGCCGATCGAAGCACAGGCGAGCCCCTTGCCAATCGATGACACGACGCCGCCGGTAACGAACACGTACTTGGTGGGCTTGCGGCTCATGGCGGACCCTCCTCGCGAACGCAAAGCGACGCCGAACGCTCGGGCCGCGAAGTAGCACGCCCCCCGTCACTACGCGAGACGGAGCGTCGCGACCGTCAATTCAAGCTCGCGAGGCTGAGCCAGCGCCCCTCCGCGCTCGGAACGAACGATCGCGCTCGCAGGCTCGTGACGGCGATCTGGTCCTCGTACCAGAGCGGCACCAGGTGCATCTCCTGTCTCTCGCGCGCCTCGAGACGCGCATAAATCGCGCGGCGGGTCTCGTCGTCGGACGCCCCGTCGCCCTCGTCGAGCAAAGCATCGAGCAGGGCATCGCGGACGCGACCCCGGTTCGCGCCCGCGGGCGGCACGAACGAGCTGTGGAGGAAATGTCGGAGCACATTGGGTTCGGTCACTTCGGGCAAGCTGAGGATCGCGAGCTCGAAGTCCCCCGCGCCCAGACGAGCGATCATCGTTCCGAGCTCGAGAGGCACGACGGTGGCATC
>DASPUY010000136.1:0-28995 GCA_035622655.1 Polyangiaceae bacterium | reverse complement strand
TCGATATACACTGAAGCTCCGTTACGGCAAGATGTCGAAAACGACACCGTCGGCCCCTCCGCCTCAAGAAATCGCGCAGTTCGACGTCGTGCGGCGCCTCGGCACCGGGGGCATGGCCGAGGTCTTTCTCGCCAAGAAGATCGGTGCCGAGGGTACCTACAAAGTTCTCGTACTCAAGCGCATTCTGCCGGCACACGGTAGCTCACGCCGATTCCGCACGATGTTCATCGAGGAGGCGCGTCTCGCGACGCGGCTCAATCACCCGAACGTCGTTCAAGTCTACGAGTTTCAGGACTTCGGCGATCAGGGCCTGCTGCTCGCGATGGAATACGTCGAGGGGTGCGATCTCGGCCACCTCATGAGCGCCGCCAAGGCCAAGGGAACGAAGATTCCGCCCTGGATCGGCGCGTGGATCATCGCCGAGGCGGCCAAGGGCCTGCACTACGCCCACGAAAAGAAGGACGAAGCGGGACAGCCGCTCGACATCGTTCACCGTGACGTAAGCCCCCAGAATATTCTTCTTTCGTTCGAGGGCGCGGTCAAAATCGCAGACTTCGGCATCGCGAGCGCGCGTCTCTTCGCGGAAGAACAGGGCGTCCTCAAAGGAAAGTTCGGGTACATGTCGCCCGAGCAGGCGCGCGGCGAGACCGTCGATCGACGCGGTGACGTCTACGCTCTCGGGGTCATTCTCTGGGAGATTCTCGTCGGCCGCCCGATCCACGGAGGGCTCGGCGGCGAGGCGCTCATCGACATCGTGCGGTCCGGAATCGTCGAGCCGCCCTCGACGCACACTCCCGACGTTCCCGACGAGCTCGAAGCCATCACGCTCCGGGCTCTGTGCGAAGCACCGGACCAGCGATTTCCGACCGCGCGCGAGATGGCGGCGGCCGTCGGAAAAGCGATCGTCCGGCAGGGGGAGCTCATCGACGCCGCGGGCCTCGAATCGACGCTAGCGCTCCTGATCGGCGGAGACGGTCGTTCACTCGTGAGCGAGCCGCCCGCGTCGCTGGTTGCGCGAGGGGACGACGCACGCACCCAGGCCGCCGTGCCGCTTGCACGCAGCCTGGCCGAATCTCGGTCCGAGGCGCACGACCCCGCGGCCCCGGCCGTGGACGCCGGCGCCGCTCGGCGATCGACTTCATCGGGAGCGCGCCGGGAGGTGCGGCACGTGGCCGTCCTCAGCCTGAGACTCAAGGGCCTGCGGGACGCAACCGTCCCCCGACGGACCTTGGACAGGTTCAAGAACATGCTCGACGATCTCGCATTCAAACGCGGCATGCGCTGGGCATGGGTCATCGAGGCGGATGCTCCGAACGCGCCCATCGCCATGGCGTCGGCCATCGCCGGCGTCGGCGCCAATGCGTCGCGAGCGGCGAGCGACGCCGCTCAGCTGGCCCTCGACGTTCACGAAGCGGTCTCCGGGTTCAAGGAGGAGCTCGCGGGTGCGATTGCCGCTTCGATCGGCATCGTTCGCGGAATCGCGACCGGACTCCGGGACGGGCAAGGGCACCTGGTTCAATACATCCTGCACGACCCTGCGGCGCACCTTGCCGACGCGCTGTGCGAGACCGCCCCCTCGGGACACACGTGGGTCGCGGGCGGCGTCTATCGGCTCATCCGACGCGACTTCCGCTGGGGCGACGTGCCGAGCCTGGAGCTCCGGGCGACTTCCGCGGATCCGGACGGGCTCGATCTCCCCGGGGCCATGCGCGTCTACTCGCTGGAACGCAGCTTGTCGCGAGAGGAGCGCCTCGAGATCCAGGGAGGCGCAACCGACCTCGTGGGCCGAGACGCGGAGAAGGCCGAGCTTCACGCTGCATTTCACGAGGCGATCAGCGGACGGGGCGCTTCCTCGCGCATCGTCTGCCGGGCGGTCGTGGGCGAGATGGGAATCGGCAAGACCGCCCTGGTCGCCACGTTCCTCGCGGAGCTTCCGCCGATCGCGCGGTTGCTCCACGTGGAGTGCACTCCGGTCACCCTCGAAATCCCTTACGCGGCGGTCGCGGAGATCGTGCGTCAGGCGATCGGGACCTCGGGCGAGGAGCCCTTCGAACAGGTCGCGGCGCTCATCTCCAAGGCGGGCAACGGAACCACGCTCGAAGACGCGGCGAGCCCGAGCGTCGCTCGTCTGACCGAGCTCGCGACGAACCGCCAGATGGGCGACGGCTCGGAGGAGGACGCGCATGCGCGCAAGAAGCAGATCCTCGCGGGCGTTCGCAACTTGCTCGCGGTCGTGGCGTTCGAGGCCCCGATCGTGGTCGTCATCGAGGGTATGCACTGGGCGGACAAGGCAAGCCTCGATCTGTTCGCCGAGCTGGTGCACACGAGCGAGCCGCTGCGCGCACTCGTCCTCATGGTGACTCGCCCCGACGATCGGGTTACCCAGGTGACGCAAGGGGTCGCGCGGATCGAGCTACGAAGCCTCACGGCGGACGAACAGGTTCGACTCGTCGAAGCCCGGCTGGGTGTGCGCGAAGGCGCCCGTCAGGTTTGCGCCGACTTGCTGGCGAAGGTCGGAGGAAACCCCTTCTTCCTGCTCGAGATGATCGACGCGCTTCTCGAGAGGGGCGCGATCGAGATCCGCGAAACCCCGGGCGATGGGGGAAAGCCGGTCGCCGCGCTCGTTCGGACCACGCGCGACGACGCGGATTTCGGCGCCTTGCCGTCGACACTCGAGCAGCTGCTGGGAGACAGGATCCGTGAGCTGCCTCCGCCCGAGCACGCCGTGGTCGATTGGCTGGCCATCGCCGGTGGACCCCTCTCGCTCGCGGACGTCGGGAAGCTGACCGGCAAGCAGGACGAACAGGCCGTCGTACGGCTCTGCGCCCGGGGACTTTGCGACCAAAAGGGGGAGCTCGTCGATTTCCGCCACCCGCTGACGCGCGACGTCGTCTACCTGGCTCTGGATCGCGACGATCGCGTCAGGATGCATCGGGCGCTCGGAGAGCACCTTGCCACCACCTCGCTCGGGCGAGGTCTCTCCGCTGCCGTCGTCGCCCGTCACCTGGTCAAAGGCGAGCGTCGCGAACGAGCCGCCGATTTCTATCTCGAGGCGGCGTCCGCCGCACGATCCGCCTATCAGATCCCGCTCGCCATCCGATATTATCTTCGTGCCGTGGCCTCGCTCGGCGAGGGGACGCTGAGCCGTGGCATCGAGGCTCAAGAAGCGCTCGAGAGCCTGTACCGCATGCTCGGACGCCGCCGCGAGCGAGTCCGTCATCTCAAGGCGCTCCGCGCTCTGGCGAGGCGCAAGGGCACCCCCCGCGCGGTCTGTCTGGGTCTGTTGCGCAGCGCGCGGTACGAGTTCGACGAGGGACGGCTGGCGCGCGGTTTCACGGTCGCCCGTCAGGCGGCCGAGATCGCGCATACGTCCAACCTCCCCAAGCTCGAAATGGAAGCAGAGGCCCGGGTCAGTGAGTGTCTTCGCGAGCTCGGGGACATCCAGGGCGCGCTCGCCGCGTGCGATCGCGCCCTCGCGGCGTTCGGTCCGAACGGAGCGAAGATCCCTCCCCAGCAGCAGGGGGAAGTTCTGCGCTTGCGCGGCATGCTTCTCCTGCGGGTCGGCCGCGTCCGAGAGGCCGTCGACGCCTACGTCGACGCCACGGCGATCTTCAAGAAGTGCGGAAGGCGCCGGCTCGAAGCGAGGGTGAAAGGCGCCCTGTCGTACGCCATGTTCGTCCAGGGGCGGTACGAAGACGCCATCGCACTTTCGCTCGAGTCGATCCAGATCGACTTGTCCATCGGAGTACGCTTCCAGATTGCGCGCGCGCTGACCAACATCGGTCATGCCTACTTCCGCCTCGGCGACGTCGAGCGTGCCCTTGCGTACCTGAAACGCGCGCGCGAGGTCCACGAGCGCTACGGCGACCAGAACGGTTGGGCCGAAACGCTGCTGGTCTGGGCATCCGTCTCGATGGAGCTTGGACACCTCGACCTCGCCGAAGGTGCCGTCCGGGACGCAGGAGCGCTGACCGCTGTGACGGGCAATGCGTACGACGGCACTCACGAGAGCGTCGTCCGCGCCCTCCTCGGCAAGGCACGGAATCAGCCCCAGGAGGCGGTCCTTCACGCCATGCGCGCGCGTCAGGGGGCCGAGACGATGGCGCTCGTCGCGTTTCACTTCTACGCGATGGCGATCGAGGCGGCGGCGCGCGCAGAGCTCGGCGAGGTGCACGCCGCAACGCTCGTGGCGACGACGGCGCTCGGCGCCGTCGAACACCTGCAGGGCTGCGAGTACGGGCTCGAGATCCGGGCCCTCTGTGCGGAGGCGCTCCGTCGGGCCGGCTCTCCGCACGCTGCGGAGGCGCAGCGGCGGGCGGTGGACTTCGCAGACGCTCTGGCCAACTCCATCCGCGACGCGCGTCTGCGCGCCGTCTTCAAGCGACGTCCGATGAACGCTGCGGTTTCGGAAGGTGAGCGGACTCCCGATTTGCCGGCCGATGCGCAGGGGAAAGCGAACAGAATCGAATGATGTCCTCACTGACGCCGAGTGGCGCCCGGCGCCGCATTGCCCTGATCCTCTCTGGCGGCGGAGCGCGCGGGGCCTACGAGGTCGGCGTGCTCTGGTACATTTTCGACGACCTGACGCGCATTCTCGGACGGTCCCCGCGGATCGACATACTCTGTGGAACGAGCGTGGGCGCCATCAACGCCTGCTATCTGGCGGCTCACCTGGGAGATCCCGTGCTCGGCCTGAGACGACTGGTCGCGCTCTGGACCGAGCTCGACCTGTCGCGCGTCCTCGGGTTCGGACTGCGTCAGATATGGACCCTTCCACGAGTGCTGGCCGGCGGAGGCCCCGGATACGGGCTGTTCGACGTCCGACCCATGGCCGAGCTCGTGCAGCGCGAGATCAGCTGGCGCGCCCTGGCGCGATGCATCAGGCAAGGGACGCTTCGAGCCCTCACCGTATCGTGCACCGAGGTCTCCACCGGACGCACGGTGGTCTTCATCCAGGTGTCTCCGGAGCTGCAGGTGCCGCCCAATCCTCCTCCACGAACGCTGTTTCGCGCAGCTCGTGTCGGGCCGCCCCACGCTCTCGCGAGCGCCGCGATTCCGATGCTCTTTCCGCCCGTTCGAATCGACGACGAGCTGTATCTGGACGGCGGCCTGCGCCAGAACACTCCAATCGCCCCGGCTCTCCGCCTTGGCGCCACCCATATCTTCGCCATCGGAAGCTCGCGCGAAATCAAGGGCCGAACGATCTACGAGGCCGGAGATCATCCGGCAGCTCGCGCGCCCGGCGCCGCGTTCCTGCTCGGCAAGGTGCTGAACGCGTTTCTTCTCGATCACGTCGACGTCGATATCGAGCTTTTGACACGAATCAACGCCGTCCTCGGCGACGGCACCCGCGCGTACGGGCCCGGCTTCACGGCAGCGCTGAGCGCCGAGGCCCGAAAACGCGGAGCGTCGGACTATCGCTACGTCAATTGTTTGCGTGTGCGCCCCAGCGAAGATATCGGGAGCCTCGCCAACGATCACTTGAAACGGGGGCGGTTGCGGGGAGACCCGATCCTCACACGCCGGCTGTTCAATCTGATCGATTTCGGGATCGAGACGGAAGCCGACCTGGCGAGCTACCTACTGTTCGATGGTCCCTTCTGTCGGCGTCTCATCGAGATGGGGCGCGCCGACGCTCAGGCTCGACGGGACGATTTGCTCGAATTCTTTCGCGACGCGAGCGCCGACGATGGCAGCCCGCAGCTCGAGCACGAGCCTCAATCCAGGCTGGATACGGGCGGAAAGCCCCTCGCCGGTTTCGCGAAGAGATAGCCTTGCATCAGGTCGCAGCCGGCTTCCACGATCGTGTCCCGCTCCTCGGGAGTCTCGATGCCCTCGGCAACGACCTGCATCCCGAGCTCCCGGCACATCGAAATCATCGTTCGCACGAGCGTCTGCTTCGTCGGCTGCATGTGAACGCCCCGGACGAGGGACATGTCGAGCTTGACGACCTCGGGTTCCAGCTGCGCGAAGGTCGTCAACCCGGCATAGCCGGCCCCGAGGTCGTCGACTGCGATGCGGAACCCCATCGCGCGAAGCCGCGCGATCCGCGGCTGCACGTCCCGAATGTGATGAAGGCTCGCGCGCTCGGTGATCTCGAGGACGACGTGTTCGGCCATCCGGGCGAGGGGGCGGTCGCCGTCGAACAGGTCGGTGTCGAGCAGATCCTGCGTGTGCAAGTTGACGAACAGCACTGCACCCTCCGGAACCGCTATCGGACCCGCGCAGGCTGCACAGCGGATGGCGCGCCCCAGATCGTGCAACCGGTCGAGACGCTCCGCCGCATCCAGCACGGCCCCCGGATGGGGAAGCGACGGCTCGTTCGAGCGAAGCAACGCTTCGTAACCAAACACACGACGGCCGGACCAGGAGACGATCGGCTGGTAGGCAATCCAGAGCGTATCGAGAGCGCTCCCGAAGCTTGCGACCAGACCCGCTCGATCGCCCACGAGCCGGTCGACGCCTCCGACGAGATCCAGCGCGCTGCGCTTGGCCTTTGCGAGCCGGTGCAAGCGAAGCGCGCCGGCGATGACCGAGCGCAGGTGGTCGCCCTCCACGGGCTTCGTCAGGTAGCGGAGGGCTCCGTGCTCGACGGCCGCCATGGCCGTTTCGATCGAGGGGCTGCCGGTCACGAGAACGACAGGGATATCCAGATCGTGGGAGCGAATTCGCTCGAGCAGGGCGACGCCTCCGAGGCGCGGCATGTCGATATCGCTGAGGACGACGTCGAACGGGCCCGCCTTGATGGCGTCCACTCCGGCTTCACCATCGAGCCGGACCTCCACCTCGTAACCGTCGGTCGAGAGGATACGGGCGTAGGCGCGAGCCACGACCTCGTCGTCGTCCACGACGAGGATGCGCGGGCGAGCCGTGCGAAGGACCTCCGAGGGTCGCTCGCCGACGGGGCGCGGTTCGGGACCTTGCGGCTCTGAGGTCGACCCCCTGCTCATGGCGAGGCATTCCACTATAACGAATTACGTCGCAAAGCACACTCGACGAAGCGTCATATCCCGAAAGGGAATCCGCCCGGCGCGGCTGTAAGTCAGAATTCATCGACGGGGCCCGCGCCGTGCCGGACGATCTCGGGAGGAGACTTCGTCAGGTCGATCACCGTCGTCGGTACAATTCCCCCTGCGCCAGCATCGAGGACGAGAGCCAGGCCACGGAACGCCGCATCGATTTCGCGGGGGTCGACGAGGGGCTCCTCTCCGGGCAGGGCCGCCGTCGACGACAGGATGGGCCGTCCGAGCTCGCGCGCAAGCGCACGCGTGGCCTCGCATGCGGGCACACGAATTCCGACGGTCTTGCGCTTCATCTGCACGAGCTTCGGAACCTCGCGCGTCGCGGGCAGAATGAACGTGTAGGGCCCTGGCAGAAAGCGACGCAGGACCCGGTACACTTGATTGTCGACGAGCGCGTAGCGCGCAAGGTCGGAGAGATCGGGACACACGAACGCGAGCGGGTGCGAGCGGTCCATCCTCTTGATCTCGTAGATCCGGTCGATGGCGCGCTTGTTGTTCAAATCGCAGCCGATGCCGTACGCGGTATCGGTCGGGTACGCGATGACGCCGCCGTCCGCAAGCACGAGGGCGGCCCGCTGAACCTTGCGCGGCTCTGGATGGTCCGGGTTGATGGCGAGCAGCATCGCGACGCGCGCGCGGCCGTAGCTCGAATCGCAACCCGCGTCACGCAGCCCGGAGGCACCGGGGGCTGCTACCCTGATGGCGAGAATGACGGTTTCCGAGCTGGGCCTTTCTCCCTGGCCGGTGCGCGCAGCTGCATTCCTCTGGGGATGCATCTGGGGAAGTTTCATCAACGTCGTCATTTATCGCCTGCCGAGAGGCATGAGCGTCGTGCGGCCCCCGTCGCATTGCCCGGCGTGCGGCGCGCCCGTACGCCCAATCGACAACGTGCCCATCCTGTCGTGGCTGCTGCTGCGTGGGAGGGCTCGGTGTTGTGGCGCGCGCATTTCGGCCCGCTATGCCGTGGTCGAAGCACTGGGAGGCGCTCTCTCCGTGGCCATCGCGGACCTCGTCGTGAGGAGCGCGACCCCTCATCAGTCAGCGAGCGTCGCGCTCTCCATTTTTCTCGTCGAGGATGCGCTGGCGATGGCGCTGCTCGCCGCCGGATTCATCGACGCCGAGCACATGTACGTTCCCGATTCCATCACACTCGGCGGGACCACGATCGGTCTTTTGACGACCTGGTTGCGGGGAATGTCTCTGGCGACGACGCTCGAAGGAGCGACGCTGGGGTTCCTCGGCGTCTGGCTCCCGTTCGTCGTTCTATACGGGATGGTTCGCGGACGGCAGGGCATGGGGCTGGGAGACGCGAAGCTCGTGATGCTCGCGGGCAGCTTCTTCGGTTGGCAGGGCGCCGCGTTCGCTCTTTTCGCCGGAGCGGTCCAGGCGACCGTCGCAACACTCGTCCTCTTGGCGACACGCGGCCGCATCGACGAGCCCGAAAGCGTGGTGGCTCAGCGCGCCGCGCTACTGAGCGCCGCCCAGGCAGGAGACGACGAAGCGAGGAAAGAACTCGAACAGGACCCCCTGGCGAATCCTCCCGAGGAAGGAATCCTCGCGGCGCGAATGCCGTTCGGTCCGTTCCTTTGCCTCGCGACGATCGAGTGGATGCTCTTCGCGGGGCGTATCTACGAGATGTTCCCGTGGCTCGAGGCTCGCTAGCGAGAGCCTATCGGCGGAAATCCATCGGCAGGTAGTCGCGGACGTTCGGCCCCGTGTAGATCTGACGCGGGCGCGCAATCTTCGTCCCCGGGTCCTCGATCATTTCTTTCCAGTGCGCGATCCATCCGGGGAGGCGACCGAGCGCGAAGAGCACCGTGAACATGTTGGTCGGAAAGCCCATCGCGCGATAGATGATTCCCGAGTAGAAGTCGACGTTCGGATAGAGCTTCCGCTCGATGAAGTAGCTGTCCCGGAGCGCGGTCTCCTCCAGACTCTTGGCGATGTCGAGCAGCGGGTCAGGCTTGCCCAGCTTTGCGAGTACCTTGTCGGCGGCGGCCTTGATGATCTTCGCTCGGGGATCGAAGTTCTTGTAGACGCGATGGCCGAAGCCCATCAGCTTGAAGCCGCTGTTCTTGTCCTTGGCCAGAGTGACGTACTTCTTGACCCCTCCGCCGTCCACCTGGATCGCGCGCAGCATCTCGAGCACTTCCTGGTTCGCCCCGCCATGCAGAGGCCCCCAGAGAGCGCAGATGCCGGCGCTGATCGAAGCGAACAGGTTTGCTTTGCTCGATCCGACCACCCGAACCGTGCTGGTCGAACAGTTCTGCTCGTGATCGGCGTGAAGGATCAAGAGCAAATTCATGACCTTCACGAGCTCGGGATCAACCTCGTACTCCTCCGCGGGCACGGAGAACATCATGTTGAGGAAGTTCGCGCAGTACGACAGCGAATTCACCGGATACACGAAGGGCTGACCGATCGACTTCTTGTAGGCGAATGCCGCGATGGTTCTGACCTTCGAGACGATGCGGGCGATGTCGATGTCGCGATGCTCGACGTTGTCGGCGTCGAGTGACTCGGGGTAGTAGCTCGACAGCGCCGCCACCATCGCGCTCAAGATCGCCATGGGGTGGGCGCTCGCCGAGAACCCCTCGAAGAAGTGCTTCATGTCCTCGTGCAAGAGCGAATGGCGGGTGAGCTTTTCGCTCCACTCGCGAAGCTGCACCTCGGTGGGAAGACTCCCGTTGATGAGGAGATACGCCGTCTCGACGAAGGTCGAGTGCTCCGCGAGCTGCTCGATTGGAATCCCGCGGTAACGCAGGATTCCCTTGTCGCCGTCGATGAACGTGATCGCACTCTTCGTCGACGCCGTGTTCATGAACGCGGGATCGATCGTCACGTAGCCGGTCTTGGCTCGGAGCTGCGCAATGTCGAGCGCACGCTCGCCCTCCGTTCCGACTACGACCGGAGCTTCGAAGCTCGTTTCCCCCAGCGTGATTGTTGCATGGTCCGGCACGGGATCCTCCGCTGCGGAATCGTCGAGGCACTATAGGTCAAATCCCTCGGTAGCGCAGTGCGCAAATGGCGCGCTGCAGGAAATCAATCGCGCGGGGGCTCCGGGGACAACCGGTGGGGTTCGGAGCAATCGGTGGGGTTCGGGACGGCGGTCAGACGACGCGCCACCTGAGCCGCCGCTCGTCCGCCTGATCCAGAGCGAGATGTCGCTGCTCCTGGACCATGGCAGCGTAGGTTCTCGGGATCCGAGGATTTCTCGCGAGAACGAGCAGGACTCGCAGGGCCGCTTCGGCATCGTCGCTGGCGCGATGCGCGTTCTGCAGGGCTACCCCGAGGCGCGCCGCCACGTCGCCCAGGGCCCGCGAACGCTCGTCGGCCTGAATCTCGCGTGCCCAGACCAACGGGTCGAGCCACTCGATGTCCTTTCGAAGCGCCGGTGGCACGACGACGGCCATCCCTCCGGCCCGGGCGACCTCGCTGTAGAGAAATGCCCGATCGAACGCCGCGTTGTAGGCCGCCGGGATGCAGCCCTCGAGCGCCGACATGACCTCGTGCACGATCGCTTCGAAGGGGGGGGCGTCCCTCACGTCGTCGTCCTTGATGCCGTGGACGACGCTCGCCTCGCTCGGAATCGGCCGACCGGGGTTGACGAGCCAGTTCTTCCGCTCCACGAGCTCGCCGGCGCGCGCGATTGCGATCCCCACCTCCACGATCCGATCGACCGATGCGTCGCGGCCGGTGGTCTCCACGTCGACGAGCGCAATCGGCAGCTCCGTCCAGACCGCATCTGCCGCAATCTGTTCGATGAGACCACGGACCGCTGAGCGCAGCAGATGAGCGATGCCCGGGTAGTGCCTCCCCGTCGGAAAGCACCCGCACGCGTCGAGCGAAGCGCTTCGCATACGCTCGCAACACTATCGTCAGGCGGCCCTCAAATGTAAAGGACCCTCGCGCGCACTCGATCAATTCGGGCGCGGACCGCCCGCCGCGGCAATCTCGTCGTCGAGCCACTGGGTCAAGTCGAGCTTGGAATCGTATTCGCGCCCGTTGATGAAGATGGTCGGCGTCCCTTTGACCCCTAGATCCTCTGCGAGCTGGTGGTCGGCCTCCAGGCGCGCGCTCGTGGCCGGCGACTGCAGGTCGGCGCTAAAACGTTCGACGTCGAGACCGATGAGACGAGCATAGCCTTTCAGATCGCTCTCCTCGAGATGGCCGGGGTTGGCGAAAAGCTCGTGGTGCATCTCCCAGAATTTGCCCTGCGCCTGCGCTGCGATGGCGGCCCGAGCGGCCATGTCTCCGTGTGGATGGACCGGCAGCGGCATGAACTTGTAGATGAACCGGACGTTCGCCCTCCGACTCTCCCAGATCGTGTCGAGCGTCGGTGCAATGCGCTGGCAGAACGGGCATTCGAAGTCCGCGAACTCCACGAGCGTGACGGGAGCTTCGTCCGGCCCGCGCGACGGCGACCCCTGAACGGGGATGGTCCTCGCCGCCTTGGCATCGAAGCGTTGCTTGTACAGGCTTTGGATCTGGTCGGTGGCCATTCCCTCGCGGACCGCCTTGGCGATGGCGAGCGCCGCGGAGAGACAGCGAGGGCAATCGCGCTTCTCGAGGACACACTGCGCGATCGGAGCGGCGACGGAGGGGCACGGCGCGGCAAGCTCTCGGACGTATCGTGAGAACTCGTGCTCCTCTCGGGGGGTGAAGTCGTGCGTGTCGACGCCCGGAAGGCGGACGTCCGCCGGGACGTCGCTCGCGTCCTCCGCGCCACCGCGACAGGAGGCCGCGCTCGACAGCAGGGCCAGCGGGACGGCGCACGCGCGGAGTGTGCGAAGGGAGACGCTCACGGATGCTTGGGGGTTGGTGCCGCCGACAACGCAGAGGGAGCTGGCCTCGCCGAAGCGCTGTCGGCGGGAACCAGTAAAACGGGCGGCACGCCCAGCTCACCCGCAACGCGGTTCTCGAGCTGCTCGTCGCCTTCGACGTCGAGCTCTCGCCCGTTGACGTAGATCGTCGGAGTGCCCTTCAGCTTCAGGCTGTCGCCCAGAGCATGGTCGCGCGCGATCCGGTCACTGACGGAAGTGGACCCCATGTCGGCCTTCCACTGGGCAACGTCGAGCTTGAGAAGCTTGGCATACCGCTCGAGATCGGAATCTTCGAGATTCTGCTGGCGCTCGAAGAGCAGATGCTCCATCTCCCAGAATTTGCCCTGGGCGCCGGCGGCGAACGCCGCCCGCGCAGCCGGCTCGCCCCGCACGTGAAACGCCAGCGTGAAGCTCTTGTAGACGAGGCGCACCTTGCCGGGGTGGGCTTCGAGGATCGCGTCGACGACTGGCACGGCCATACGGCAGTGCGGGCATTCGAAATCGGCGAACTCGATGATCGTGACGGGCGCGTCATCCGGGCCCTTCGTCGGTGATCCGTCGATGGGGAGCGCCTTGACCGTCGAGGGATCGAAGCGCTCCTTGTACGCGTGGTCGATGTGCTCCTCCGAAGCGCCGTCGTGTACGGCCTTGGCAATCCACTTCGCGGCGCCGAGGCAGGCGCCGCATCCACGGTTCTCGAGAATGCACTGAGCGAGCGAAACGGCGGCGACATTCGGGCATGGCGCAAGCGCACGCGACACGAGCGAGGACCACTCGCGCCGCTCGCGCGGTGTCATCGCGCTGATGTCCACTCCGGGCAGCACCACGTCATGCGGCTGCGCCGAGGCGGCCGACACGGCGGCGGTAGCTTGGCCACCGTCAGCGCTCGAATCACGGCACGCGCCGGCGCCGGCCGCAGCGAGGGACACCGCGATCGCACCGACGATTCGTCTCGAAGGGTACCGCAAGGCGAGCCACGTTTAGCGTCTTTCCGCGTGGCGTTCCACTTCGCCGCCTCGGACGCGCGAGCTCGCGCCCTGCGGGTGCGGCTGCCACGGCGCGGAGCACTTTTTCACGGAGCGTCGGAGGGGCCCGCGCCGGCGTCCGATGGCTCGCCCTGGGCGCCGGAGCTCGACGATGAGCCGGAACCGGCCGGCGCTCCGGCGGTCACTCCCTGCGGAAGCTCGTCCGTCCAGGTGTCGAGATACGACACTTCATTTTCGTCCGGCAGCTCGGTATCGATGGGCGGCATCTGCGCGGACGAGTTGCGGCGCGAGGCCATCCACGGGATCGTACTGTGGGCCGCGTCACCCGGGTGGAGACGCCAGAAGCCACCCGCGTCGTACCCGCTCGGCGTGTAGCTACTCGGGACGTCGTACGCCGTGAGCCACGTGTCGGTTTGCTCGACGCTCGGCAGTGCACCGTTCGGACCGACGGTCAACTTCGTGAAGAGACCCGTTTGACCGGCATTCGCGTCCACGCTTCGATTGTGGCAGGACGTGCCGCAGTTCGAGTGCAGGTACGCGAGCGCGCTACCCATCACGCCTGCATCGTCGACGATCGTGCCATCCGATCCGGGAAGGCTGGGCGTCACCGCCGGTGCGTTCGAAAGCAGATTTTGCTGTTCCAGTGCCTGCAGATTCAGGCCGCCCGAGCCTCCCATTGCGAGACCCACGATCTCGAAGCCAAGAGGGTAGTCCGCGGTGCCCAGGTGACACTGATCGCACTGACTCACCGACGGGATGTCGTAAGGAAGGCCGAACGCGTTCGGCGTCCCGGTGACCAGCTCGGGTGCGGCGGTCTGGTCGACGTTCCACACGTAGGTCGTACGAAACCAATCACCGTTCGACATCTTCCAGAGGAATCGGGTCTCCACGCGAGCGCCGAGCAGACTCAGCTCCTCCCAGAACTTCGTGCCGTTCGGAAACACCCAGTTGTTGAGATCGGTCGTCGTCACCTTTTGCCCCGGTGGCAGCCAGACCCACTCCCTCTCCGTGGCGCCATCGACCCAGAGCTGCACTCGGGGGTCGAGCGAATAGCCCGTGACGTCCGGCGCCAGCGTCAGCTTGCCCCAATCGCTGTAGAGGCCCGTACACGCAAGCGCGACCGGAAAGACGCCCGCGTCGCAGTTCGGCGGCGGCAGGGCGTCGGCGGAGCCGTCGTCGAGCTCGTTTCCGTTTTCCGAGCCCCCTCCGGCATCCTCGTCGGGATTCGAATTGCTGGGGATGATCAGGTTGCCGCACGCGGACGACACGACCCCGGCTGACGAGAACACCACGAGGAAGACACGAAGTCGCGAGCTTGCCGGCATCGCACGTGAAACGTAAGGACCTCCGTCGCAACGTCAGCGGCTCCTTTTCTTCGCTCCTCTGGTTTCGTGCGCTTCGCTCGCTTCGTTCGCTTGTCTGGTTCCGTCCACTTCCTTCGAGGACCTGTAGAGCCCGGCGGCCGCGGTCCCGATGAACCCGCCGAGAACCGCACCCGCGCAGACGTCGCTCGGGAAGTGGGCGGCTAGGCAGACGCGGGACAAGGCCACGAGAGCTGCGACCAGCAACGCCATGGCGCCCAGCAAACGCGCACGCCACGCAGCGCGCGGGAAGACCGAGGGGAGCACTGCCGCGAGGAATGCGGCAACGCAAAAGCTGCCCGCCGCATGTCCGCTCGGAAAGGATCCATCGTGGGGAACGCCGAGGGGAGCAGGAAGCCCCATGGCGATCCAGGGCCGCACGCGACCGACGACTCGTTTCACGAACCAGACCGTGACCGCTTGCGCAAGAACCGCTGCGGCAAGGGCGAGAGCCAGCCTGCGCGTTCGCGTGGCCCAGATGAGCGGCACCAGGACGAGGGTCGACCACCCGCTGCCGAGGATCGTGAGGGCCAACAGCGCGGGCGGCCAGGCGCCGTGCCCGCCCTGGTACACGGCCTGGAACACTCGCAAGTCCAGTTCGTTCATGGGGTCCGACGCGGCAAGGCTTCGCTAGCGCATCGAACGCCTCGAATCCAAGTTGGCCTTGCGCTAGCGTGATGCGCAAGCGAGGTGACGGGCGCGGGCAAGACGAAACCGGGCCCGCACGCATCACTCGCGACGCGTGTGGGGGATCGCGGCTTCACCCCGAGCGTGGCCGACGTCCCCTCCATCGTCGACCTGCTTGCCGATGACACCCTTGCAATCGCGGCCGAGCGGGCGATCGCCCGCGTCCGGTCCCTTGCCGTGCCGGCTCTTCTCGTCCGGCTCGCGGATTCGGCCGCGCCGCTGCGCGGGCGCATCGTGCGCACCATCGGTCGAATCGCCGCCGGGGACCACGATCCTCGCGCGATCGCTGCGCTCATCCGGGCGCTGGACGATCAGGACCCCAAGACGGGCCGCAATGCGGTCATCGCGCTCGGCCACTTGCGAGGGCCCGGGCTCGAGGCCCACGGGGTCGAAGAGGCGCTTCTCCGTGCCTGGGCCGCAAACGAGCGGCCGGGGATGAAACGTTCGATCGCCTCGGCGCTGGGCAAGGTCGGAACGTTGCGCTCGCTGGACGCCGTGCGTGACGCCGCGCGCTCCGCAGATCCGGAGCTGGCCCGCATTGCGGAGCGCGCCGTCCTCATGATCGAGCGTACCGCCTCGCGTCCGGCCCCCGAGCCGCGTTGGCCCATAGCCGCGTCGCGAGTCGCCCGCCGTCCGGTCGACACGATCGTGCTGTGCCGGCGCGGACTCGAGGGGATCCTCGCCGAGGAGCTCGACGCCATCTCCGCGGTCACCGACCTACGCATCGAGGAACCGGGACAGGTGCGGGCACGCCTTCGGGGTTCGTTGCAAGAGCTGTTTGCCGCACGAACGATGCTCGGAGTCCGCTTTCCGCTTCCGCGGCAGAAGCTCGGCGACGCGGAGGCCTTCGAGGCCGGGCTCGCGCGCGCCATCGGCAGCGACACGGCTCGTACGATCTTCCAGACCTGGGGCGATCGCGCGCCCCGGTATCGCATCGCCTGGGCCCGGCCGGGACACCGGCGCGCGGCGACGTGGGAAGCGGCGAGAGTCGTCGCCCGTGCCGCCCCGGAGCTCGTCAACGATCCCACCCGCAGCGACTGGCAGCTGCTGCTCGCTTCCGGGCCGGGCTTCGCGGATGTGGCGGTCGTACCGAGTGGACTGGACGATCCGCGCTTCTCGTGGCGTTCTCGGGACGTCCCTGCCGCGTCGCATCCGACGATCGCCGCCGCGCTCGCTCGGGTCGCCGGGCCCCGCGGCGACGACGTCGTCTGGGACCCGTTCGTCGGCTCGGGCGCCGAGCTCATCGAGAGGGCGAAGCTCGGTCCCTTTCGATCGCTCATCGGGTCCGACGTCGACGAACGGGCGCTCGCGGCGGCGCGCGAAAATCTGGCCGCAGCGGGGATCGACGCGACCCTCGAGAAGGCCGATGCGCTGACGTCGAGACCGCGGGGCGTCACGCTCGTCCTCACGAATCCGCCCATGGGCAGGCGCGCCTCACGCACACGCGGTCTGCCGGACATGCTCGACGGATTCGTCGGCCATGCGGCCCGGGTTCTGCGTCCTGGAGGGCGTCTTGTCTGGATCGCGCCGTGGCCCCCGCGCTCTCGCCGCGCGGGGATGCGTGCGGGACTAGTGCTGCGCTTCGCGCGCAGCGTGGACATGGGGGGATTCGAAGGCGAAATTCAGCGATGGGATCGGACCGCCTGAACGGGTCAGATCGCCGGCGGCGGGACGGAGGACTTGGCGGATCGTGAGGCGAGGAAATCGATCACGTCGATCTTCGTCACGATGCCGATGATCTCGTCCTCCTGCTCGACGATAGCAATCTTCGCTTCGGCGAGGATGCTCTGCAAAAGCTCGACCTTCGTGTTGGGAGTCACGGTCGCGTAGTCATTCTCGACCAGGTCGCCGATCGGCGTTTCGGGCGTCATGGCGCCGGACACCAGGCCGCGGAGCAGGTCGACCTCGGCGACGATGCCGCGGAGACGGCCGCCTTCGACGACCGGAAGCTGACTGATGCCAAGCGTCTTCAGACGCTCGATCACCTCCCTGAGGGTCGCTCGCGGCTCGGCGGTCACGAGCGGCTTCTTCTCGCGACCGGAGATCACGTCGCGCACCGTTCCCAGCCCGGGCGCATCGTCCAGGAAACCGTTCTCGCGCATCCAGTCGTCGTTGAAGATCTTCGAGAGATACTTGTGCCCACCGTCGGCCAGGAAGACCAGGATGCGGACAGGGCGGCCCTCTGCGCGATCGGCGCCGTGCGCAACGAGCGTGCGCGCGTACTTCAATGCACCCGCAACGGCGGCGCCGCCCGAGCCACCGACGAACAGTCCCTCGAGACGCGTCAGGTCACGCGTCATCAGAAAGCACTCTCGATCGTCGACGCGCACGATGTCGTCAAGGATCCCGAGGTTCATCGTCGTAGGGAAAAAGTCCTCACCGATCCCCTCGACCTTGTACGCGAACGCCTTGGTCACGCGCCCGGTTTTCACGAAGTCGTAGTAGAGCGATCCGACGGGATCGACTCCCACGATCCGGATGCTCGGCTTCTTTTCACGCAGGAAACGACCCGTCCCGGTGAGCGTGCCGCCGGTCCCCATCCCTGCACAGAACACCTCGAAGTCACCCCCCGTCTGACTCCATATCTCGGGACCGCTGGAAATGTAGTGGGCTTCTGGATTCGCCGGGTTGTGGTACTGGTCCGCGTAGAAGCAGTTCGGAGTTTCACGGGCGATGCGCTGGGCCACCTGGTAGTAGCTACGCGGGTCGTCGGGCTCGACGGCCGTCGGGCAAACGACGACTTTCGCGCCGAACGCGCGCAGGTGGCTGATCTTTTCTTGACTCATCTTGTCGGGCATCGCGAAGACGCACCGGTAACCGCGGATCGCCGCCAGCAGAGCGAGCGAAGCGCCCGTGTTGCCGCTTGTGGCCTCGACGATCGTGCCCCCCGGACGAAGGCCTCCTTCCTCCGCACGACGCAGGAGATTTGCGGCCAGTCGATCCTTATGGCTGCCGCCGGGATTCAAAAACTCGCACTTGACGTAAATCTCCACGGGAACGCCGGTCGTGACTCGATTCAGACGGACGATCGGAGTGTTGCCCACGGCTTTGCTGATGTCCTCGAGAGCGCCTTGCATCATGTGGACTCCATCCCCGTCCGAACGGGGGACCAGGACTCAGAAATAGCTTCTGACGGCGATCGCTGCGAGCATCCGACCGCTGCTCGGCCCGTCGCGACGGAAGGAGTGAAAGCGGCTGTCGTGCTTGGTGCATCCGACCACGTCGTCGATGCTCGAGTCATCGACGTCGAGAGCGCGAAGCTGCCCTCTCACGGCGATGCGAAGGTCGACCATGTCGGTCTCGGCCGAAAATGGAATCACGACTTGCACTCCGGGGCACGCGGACGCAATCGCATCGGCCACGTCGTGCCCCACCTCGAAACAGCAACGTCCGATGCACGGACCGATCGCCGCGACGATCGAGCGCCCTCCGAGACGCTCGAGACCCGAGCGCACGACGCCCGCGACGATGCCGCGCCATCCCGCGTGAATCGCCGCGACGTCGCCCGTTGCAAGGTCACCGACGAGCACCGGCACGCAGTCGGCGACCCGAACACCTACCGCGAGCCCACGGTCTTGCTCCTGCTCCTGCCGACGCGCACGCCCGATGACGGCGTCGGCCTGCTTGCCCTCCGTGTCGAGCCCTTCGACCGCGCATGCGCCATGCACTTGCCGGGCACCGGCGATCCGGGCCGCACCAAGGGCCCGCATGAGTTCGCGATCGTCGGTACCCCGTTCCGGAAATCCATGCCGGAATCCGGCCTCGGACAGCAGCTTCGATTGCAAGAGCGCCATGTGGATCGATGATGGCGCGAGGCGAGTCATGATACCAATTTCCTCCGACACGCATGCCCACGCAGGATCCGTTCATCGGACGCGAAATCCTGAACGGCCAGTTCCAGATCCTGCAGAAGGTCGGCTCGGGCGGGATGGGCGCCGTGTACAAGGCGCGCCAGGTCGAAATGAATCGAATGGTCGGGGTGAAGCTTCTTCATCCCCGGCTTGTCAATCGCAAGGACCTGGTCTCGCGGTTCCGACGCGAGGCACGCGCTCTGAGCCAGCTCGCGCATCCGAACACCGTCAAGGTCTTCCTGTATGGGGAGCTCGACGATGGGTCGCTCTACATCATCATGGAATTCCTGGAGGGCAAGAACCTCAACCAGACCGTTCGTGCGGAGGGCCCCTTCTCGATGGATCGGGCGCTCCCCATCCTCATCCAGGTATGTGGCGCGCTGCACGAGGCTCACCTCGCGGGCATCATCCACCGTGACCTCAAACCCGAAAACATCTTCCTCGTCCAGAGCGGCGGCTTGCGCGACTTTCCAAAGGTCCTCGACTTCGGCCTCGCCAAGCTGGCCGATCGTCAGATGCGACCCGGCTCGGTGGCTCTCACGCAGGAGGGCATGGTGTTCGGAACCCCCGAGTTCATGAGCCCCGAGCAAGCCCAGGGCAAAACGCTGACCCCGGCCAGCGACGTCTATTCGCTCGCCGTGATCCTCTACGAGGTTCTCACGGGCAAACTACCGTTCGATGCACGTTCGTCGATGGACCACATCCACATGCACGCCACGGCGCAGCCGATCCGGCTCAACGAGAGGGTCGCGGGCCGGACGTTTCCTGCACCTCTCGAAGACCTCGTGCAGAAGGCGCTGGCAAAGTCGCCCGAAGAGCGGTTCGCGAGCGCGGCCGAGTTTAGCGGGGCGATGCAGTCGATGATCGACGGCTCCGCGCGACCGGTGAGCGTCGGTCGAACCGACCTGGTTGCCGCGAGCGCCCAAGCGCGTTCGACGGGGGTCGGCTCGGCGAGTGCGCAAGCGCGTTCCGCCGGGATCGCGCCGGTCCAATCTTCGGCGATCACCGTGCCCTCACGGAAGCGGGTGGACGCCGTCGAGCGGCCCCCCTCGGACGGTTCGCCGCGCAATCCTCGATCCGGGCCAGGTGGCTCGGCACGGCCGAATTTCGTGGTCCTCGTCGTCGTGGCAATCGTTTTTCTGGCGCTGGGTGCCGGCGCCGCCCTCGTGCTGATTCGCTTCGCCTCGAAGTGAGCCGCTCTTTCCGGAACGGCCCGGCAGGTGGGGTTGGTCCGTTCGCGCTAGGCTCGGCACATGGCCACGCGTTCGCGAAGGCCCACGGGCGGAGATCGCGAGACCCTCTTCGGGGCGGCGGCCAGGAAAGATATCCAGAAGAGCGCCCCGCTCGCCGAGCGCATGCGGCCGCACACGCTGGCCGAGATGGTGGGTCAGCCGCATCTGTTCGGCCCGCAGTCGCTCCTGACACGCGCCATCGCGGCGGACCGCGTGCGTTCCATGATCCTTTGGGGGCCTCCGGGAAGCGGCAAGACCACGCTGGCGCGCGTCATCTCGGCCGTCACGCGCTCGCATTTCGTGCCGTTCAGCGCCGTGCTCGGCAGCGTCGCCGACATCCGCGAGATCGTTGCGGCCGCGCGCGACCGGCTGGAGCTGCAAGGGCAACCCACCATCGTCCTCGTCGACGAAATTCATCGGTTCAACAAAGGCCAACAGGACGCACTGCTCCCGCACGTCGAGGACGGAACCATCGTTCTCATCGGAGCGACGACCGAGAACCCGAGCTTTGCGGTCAACGCCGCTCTTCTGTCGCGTTGCAAAGTGTTTCGTCTCGACCCGCTGTCGCCCCAGGACCTGGTGGACCTGTTGAAGCGCGCTCTCGGCGACGAGAGCCACGGCCTGGGGTCGAGGCATCTCGCCTTCGACGAGCCGGCGCTGCGCACGATCGCACACGCGGCCGACGGCGACGCCAGACGCGCTCTCTCGACCCTCGAGCTGGTGGCGGACTGGCTCGCCGTGGCGGGGGGGACGCGCATCACGCCGGAAGCGGTCTCGGCGGCCGCGAGCGAGCGGACCCTGCTCTACGACAAGGCGGGGGAAGAGCACTACAACGTGGTCAGCGCGTTCATCAAGTCGATGCGTGGAAGCGATCCGGACGCCGCAGTCTACTGGATGCTGCGAATGCTGGAGGCGGGCGACGATCCGCTCTTCGTGTCACGTCGAATGCTCATCTTTGCCAGCGAGGACGTGGGCAACGCCGACCCCCGCGCCCTGTCGATCGCGACGGCCGCCGATGCCGTCCTTCGCCGCGTCGGCATGCCCGAAGCCACCTACGCGCTCGCTCAGGCGTGCACGTACCTCGCGTGCGCGCCCAAATCGAATGCTGCGAGCGTCGCCTGGCACAGAGCGAAGGAGCTCATCCAGCGCGACGGAGCATTGCCGGTTCCCAACCGATTGCGAAATGCGGTGACGCCTCTCATGCGACAAGAAGGATACGGTCAGGAGTATCGTTACCCGCACGACTTCGAAGGCGGAGTGGTACCAGGCGAAGGGTACTTGCCCGACGAGCTGGACGGGACCATTCTGTACGAGCCTACCGACCGGGGAGACGAGAAGGACATCAAGCAGCGGCTCGCGACGATCCGCTCGATGGCCGCCGGCAAGAAAGGCTCAACCTAGCGCCTGCAACGCAGCTTCGAGCTCGGAGCGTGAGTGGTCGCTGCTCGCCGTTCGGGCGACATCGATTCCCGCCGAGAGCCATTCGCGCGCCTCGTCGATGCGACCGATGCCGGCAAGCGACTGCCCGCACATGAGATACATCGGCAGGTAATCCGGATGGCGGGCCCGGAGCTTCTCGAAGGTGGCGACGGCCTCGTCGAAGCGAGAGAGGCTCCGGTACTCCATGGCGAGCCCATACCAGGCGAACGCATCGCCCTTTCCCGACGACGTGAGTGCAAGGAGGAAGTCGAGACGCTTGCTCATCGAGCGCTCATCGCAGGCTGCAGCGCGAGAGCCAAATAGCACGCGCGGTCGATAGAGGTATGATCGGGCGGATGGGTTCGTGCCCGGCATGCGGAGTGCAGCGGTCGTCGAACGATGCGCCGTGCGCGTCGTGCGGCGCGCCGATGTCTGCGGCGCAGGGTCTGGAGCTTGCGCTGCCTGCGCTCGATCAAGGACCGCGTCGCAGCCGACGCCGTGAGAACGCGGCCCAAGCGGCAGCGATCGAACTCGCGTTCGATCCGAGATCCTCCAAGCCGGGCGCCGCCGGGCCGCCCGAGGCCCCCAGTGCCGCGCGGACCTCGACCCAGCGGCCCCTCGCGAGGCAGTCCGGGGAGGACCCGACCGACGTCGTCGCGGACGCAAAACTGCTCGCCGACCACGGCGAGCCCCCCGAGGGATGGATCGGCTCGGCGGGGTATGCCTGGCGTGTCCTACGCAGGCGACGTGACCTCGCACGTGCGCTGACCACCACGCGCGAGGAGGCGCGGCGCGCCGCGCTGGAGCACGAGGAGGCGCTCGTCGCATTTGCGGAACAGGCGAGACCTGCAATCGAGTGGCGACCGGCCTACGCAGAGGAGGTCGAGCGCCTCCACCACGCCGAAGACGCACTCCTGTCACGTCGAAGCGCGCTCGCCGCTCAGAATGACTCGGACTCGCTGCGCCTGGCGTCGATCGACGCGCGCATCGCGCAGCTGGAAGCGGAGCGAGACCGAACCGCCAACGACGAGCGAACGGCAGCCGCCGATCTCGCCGCCGCGCAAGGCGCGCTCGAACGAGAGGAGTCGTTGCTCAAACGGGCCGAAACGGAGGCTCGCGCCGCTCTGCAGCGCGAGCGAACCGGCGGATGACGACGACGGAGATCGGGGGCGACCCGCACACCGTGCGTGCGCGCGCCCGCCTGGGCATGGTCCTCCAGGACAAGTGGAGGCTGGATTCCCTGCTCGGGATCGGCGGCATGGCCGCCGTCTACGCCGCGACCCACCGCAACGGCAAGCGGGTCGCCATCAAGATGCTGCACGCCGAGTTCAGCCACGATGACGACGTGCGAACGCGGTTCCTGCGGGAGGGCTACGCGGCCAACACGATCCAGCACGAGGGCGCGGTCAGCGTCCTCGACGACGATCTGGCCCCCGACGGCTCTGCGTTTCTCGTCATGGAGCTGCTGGATGGCGAGACCGTCGAGCAGCGCTGGGAAAGGAGTGGGCGACGTCTGCCGATCGTTGAAGTGCTTTCGCTCGTCGATCAGCTGCTCGACGTACTTGCGACCGCCCACGACAAGAACGTCGTGCATCGCGACATCAAGCCGGAGAACCTGCTCGTCACTCGCAGCGGAACGCTCAAAGTGCTCGACTTCGGGATCGCGAAGATGTTCGAGACGCAGCCCTCCCGCGCGTCCACGCGAACCGGCATCGTGATGGGGACTCCGGCGTTCATGGCTCCCGAGCAGGCCCGCGCCCGTTGGGCCGAGGTCGACGGTCGAACCGACCTGTGGGCGGTCGGCGCAACCATGTTCACGCTTCTTTCGGGACGTCACGTCCACGCTGCGGATTCCAGCCATGACCAGCTGATCTTGAGCGCCACCCGTGGGGCACCATCCATCTCCACGGTCGTGCCCGAGGTCACCGAAGAGGTGACGGCCATAATCGACCAGGCACTCGCATTCGACCGCTCGCAACGATGGGCCGATGCGAGGACGATGCGCGCCGCGGTCCGGGCTGCCCTCGAGAAGGCCGGCGCCCACCCGCCGCTTGCCACGGCCCTCGGGGCACCCGGCGCAGCGCCGCCGCCGCCGCTCGAGCGACAGCCGTCGACCGACCGCACGCTGCGATCGGATGCGGCCGCCACCCCTTCGACCACCTCGCGTCGAATCGCGTGGACGGCCGAGAAGGAGGCGCGGACCCGGGAAAGGGAGAGGCTTCGCGCGAATATGGGAGAGCTCGAGCAGCGCTATGCGGCGGCAAAGAAAGCCGCCAGCGAGGCTCGCTCGCGCGTCGATGAGGGACGCCTCGAGCGCAAGAACCTCGAGCAATGGTTTCATCGCCGCGTCGGAACGCGCGCGGCCGCCGTCGACGAGACTCTGCGCGATGTGCGTGCCCGTCAGGTTGCGATCGCGAAGCTGGCGATTGTGGACAAACACGGTTTCGGACCCGAGGCGGACACGCTTCGCGAGCGGATAGCGAAGCTCGAGCGCGTGGCGAGCCTCGCGTCTCGAGACGTGACCGTCCACGAAGCGGCACTGCGAGTTCACGATGCGCGCGCGCTGAGGAAGGGGGTCACCGCGCTGCTCCTCCTAGGGCTCTTCGCGATGGCGCTGCTGGCGGCCCCGATCGCGTGGCGCGCATTTCGAGTCGTCGATCCGCCGCCACCCACGCCCGCCTCCGACGTTCCGCCCGCGCCAGCGCCGGCGAACGGTCTGCCGGGAAAGCGTTGATCCAGGCCCTGGGGGCGGTCAGCTTCCACCCGCCTCGGCGCTCGCTTCGTCGATCAGTCCTAGCTCGTAGAGCGAGGACGCGGCCATCTGGAAGGTTTGCATTCCGTAAGGGTGGGCCCCCTTTTCCATCAGCCCCTTGATCGAGGGGTTGTTTTCGGGCTTTCGAATGCTCTCCTTGACCGATTGCGACGCGACCAGCACCTCCGCCGCGAGGACCACTCCGTTGCCGTCGGCGCGCGGAAGCAGTCTTTGCGCGATGATCCCTCGCAGACAGCTCGCGATGCGGACTCGGTTTTCGCCCTGATCGCCATGCATCAGCGCGAGCATTCTGTTGATCGTGCGCACTGCGTCCGTCGTGTGAAGCGTCGCCAGGACCAGGTGTCCAGTCTCCGCAGCTCGCAGCGCGATCTCCATCGTCTCATCGTCCCGGATTTCACCGACGAAGACGACGTCTGGATCTTGCCGCAACGCGGCACGGAGCGCGGCGGCGAAGCTGCCCGTGTCAAGGCCGACCTCGCGCTGGCTGATGCTCGAGAGATCGTCGCGGTGGAGAAACTCGATGGGATCCTCGATCGTCACGATGTGCAGGGCTCGCGTCGAGTTCAGGTGCGCGATCATCGACGCGATCGAGGTGCTCTTGCCGTTGCCCGCGGCGCCCACGACCAGGACCATTCCATTGGGTTTCTCCGCGAGCTCGAGCGTGACCGGAAGCGGCAGCCCGAGGGACTCGATCGAGGGAACGTCGACCGGGATGATCCGCATGACCACGGCCAAGCTTCCGCGCTGACGGTACACGTTGACCCGGAAACGGCCGATCCCTTCGGCCTCGTACGAAGTGTCGTACTCCTTGAGGTCGTCGAGCCGGCCCGCGATCTCCGGCTTTCGGATGACGCATCGGGCGACCGCCAGCGTGTCTTCGGCGGTGATCTTCTCGGTCCGGAAATAGATCATATCCCCGCGAATGCGGACGCCCGGAGGCTGCCCTACCTTGATGTGGACGTCGCGTGCTTTGCCTTGAATCGCCTTCGCGAGGAGCGAACGAAAGAAATTCTCGTCGGAATACGCGCTAGGCACGCGGGAAAGCTTAACACGCCGGGCTCAAACGGCGTCTTCGAGAACGCCGACATAAGGCAGATTCCGGTAACGTTCGGCCAGGTCGAGGCCGTAGCCGACCAGGAAGCGGTCCTCGACCGTGAAGCCGAGATAATCGATCTTCACTTGCACTCGTGATCGCGCGGGCTTGTGCAGAAGCGCGCATACGCGAACGCTCGCGGGCGATCTCGTTCCGAGCAGATCGATGAGATGCGCAATCGTGAGCCCCGTGTCGATGATGTCCTCCACCAGAAGGACGTCGAGCTGTTCGATCGAGTGGGACAGGTCGTGCGTGATCTGCACGACCCCGCTCGTTTCGGTGTGTCCCGCGTACGAGCGGACCCCGAGAAAGTCGATGCGAAGAGGAAGATCGATGGCGCGTGCCAGATCGGCCGCGAAGACGAAGCTACCTTTCAGCACGCAGACGAGCACCAGGTTTCGATGGACGTAATCGCGCGCAATTTGCGCACCCAGGTCACGCACTCGACCGGCCAGCTGGTCTTGCGTGACGAGGGGGAGGACTCGCTGCATCGAAAAGATGACTTAGAAAACGGGGACGGTACCGTCAAACGACGACGAGCGCGGCGTCTGCCAACCCCCCGCACGCGCCAAGGGCCAAGGGAAGGGGAAGCGGCGGCCGGGGCCCCCGCGGCCCGCGCTCCAGGCGAGGGCGACGGTCAGGTCCGGCTTCCTCGGGCGTAAGGCTCGAGCACCGAGAGGCAGATGTCTAGTCTTCCGGCGCGGACGAATTATATTCCGAGCGATGCACGGAGAATCGAGAGAGACCGGTGATTCGCCAGAGGCAATCGTCGAGGAAGGCGCTCCAGAGTCGAAAGACGCGGGGGTCGGTACGCGGCGCGCTTCCGCCGCTCCCGAATCTTCGGAACAGGCGCAATCTGAGGCGGCGCGTTTGAAGGACGCCTGGCTCCGCACTGCGGCCGACTTCGACAACTTCAAGAAGCGCACCCGCCGCGAAATCGACGACGCGCGCCGCGCGGGCCGCGAGGATCTCGTCAAGAGCCTATTGCCGGTCTTCGACAACTTGGAGCGCGCGCTCCAGAGCGCGCAGCGGTCAACGGACGTCAGGGCCATGGCCGACGGTCTCGCGCTCGTGCAACGTCAGTTTGCGGACGCGCTCGGCCGGGAAGCCATCTCGCGGATCCAGACCGTGGGCCGTGCCTTCGATCCGAGCATCCACGAGGCCATCCAGCAAGTCGAGACCGACGACCACGCGCCGGGTACGATCCTTGCCGAAGTTCAGCCGGGATACATGCACGGCGACCGCCTCTTGCGCGCCGCGATGGTCGTAGTTGCCAGACCGAAGCCACCCGAGGGCGCGAACGGCTCGGGGGACCCGTCGAACTGATCGCGCGGGAAGCGGATGGCGCCAATCATCGGGATCGATCTCGGAACGACGAATTCGTGCGTCGCGGTGGCCGAAAGCTCGGCCGGCGGCAAGCTCGAGGTTCGCATCATTCCGAACGCAGACGGTGCCCGCACCACACCCTCGATCGTGGGCTTTGCGGCGAACGGCGAGCGGCTCGTCGGTCAGCCCGCCAAACGCCAGGCCGTGACGAACCCGACGAGCACCATCTACGCGGTGAAACGCCTGATGGGTCAGAAGTTCGACAACCCGGAGGTCAAGCGTCAGGCCGAGACGGTGCCCTTCAAAATCATCGAGGCGCCGAACGGGGACGCATGGGTGCGCGCCGCCGCCCACGACATGTCGCCCCCCGAGATCAGCGCGATGGTGTTGACCAAGATGCGGGAGATCGCCGAGGCATTCCTGGGTGAAAAGGTGTCGGCAGCCGTCATCACGGTTCCCGCGTATTTCGACGATGCCCAGCGACAGGCGACCAAGGACGCCGGCAAGATCGCGGGTCTCGAGGTCAAGAGAATCATCAATGAGCCCACCGCCGCGGCGCTGGCGTACGGTCTGGAAAAGAAAGAAGCGGAGCGAATAGCGGTTTACGACCTCGGTGGTGGAACGTTCGACGTTTCTATTTTGGAAATTCGAAACGGCGTATTCAGTGTCAAATCGACGAACGGGGACACCCATCTGGGCGGTGAGGACTTCGATCGACGAATCATCGACAGTCTGCTCGACCGATTTCAAAAGGACCACGGGATCGATCTGCGGAAGGACAAGATGGCGCTTCAGCGGCTCAAGGAGGCCGCGGAGAAGGCCAAGCACGAGCTGTCGTCCTCGCTGGAGACGGAGATCAACCTCCCCTTCATCGGTCAAAGCTCCGCCGGCGAACCGCTGCACATCGTGAAGGCGATGACCCGGACGGAGCTCGAGCTTCTCACGACCGACCTCATCGAGAGAACGATCGAACCGTGCCAGAAGGCGCTCGCGGATGCGAAGTTGACGCCTGCGGACATCCACAACGTGATCCTCGTCGGCGGCATGACACGGATGCCGGCGGTTCAGAAGACCGTGAAGCAGTTCTTCGGTCGCGATCCCAACAAGGGCGTCAACCCCGACGAGGTCGTCGCGGCCGGGGCCGCGCTGCAGGCGATCGCACTTGCCGACGAGAGAGTCGAAGTGCTGCTCCTGGACGTGACGCCCCTGTCTCTCGGGGTGGAGACGGGCGGCGGGGTGTTCACGCCGCTCATCTCGCGCAATACGACCGTTCCCACGGAGAAGAGCGAGATCTTCACCACGAGCGTGGACAATCAGACTTTCGTGCCGGTCCACGTGCTACAGGGCGAGCGCAAGATGGCCGCGGACAACCGCAGCCTCGCCCGCTTCGAATTGACGGGAATTCCACCGGCGCCGCGAGGCGTACCCAAGATCCAGGTCGCCTTCCAGATCGACGCCAACGGCATCGTCAACGTCGAGGCGAAGGACCTCGGCACGGGAAAGGCACAATCAATCCGCGTCAAGCCGACGAGCGGGCTCTCCCAGGAACAGGTGGACAAGCTCGTCAGCGACGCAGAGAGATTTCGATTCGCCGACGAGCTGAGGCGGGAGCTGGCGGAGCTACGCAATCAGGCCGAAACGCTTCTCTACACCACCGAGGCGGCTCTCGACGGATATGCGAACCTCGTCGAAGCCTCGCTCCTCGAAGACACGCGAACACTCGCACGGGAGCTGCGGGCATTGCTCGAGGGGCAGGCGGACCTGGCCCAAATTCGTGAGGCCTACCAGAAGCTCGAGACGGTGACTTTCTCGATCGCGGAAAAGATGTACGGCGGCGCCGGGGGCGAATCTCCGCCGGCCGAGACGTGAGTCGACCAGCGTGGTCCCGGGCGCGGCCCGCGCTCGGGGACAAAGCCGGGGGCAAGCGGCTGCGCCCCGTCCAAAGCGGCTTACTGGATCAGATCCTTCAGAGCCTTGAGCGCGGTCGCCCGGACCTTTTTCTGGGCGGGCTTGCCCTTGATCACGATGGGCTGTTTCGTGAACGGATTGATGCCGGGACGATCCTTCGTCGCAGGCTTCTTGATCGCACGCAGCTTCAGTAGACCCGGGATCACGAACTCCCCGTTCGGCTTGCGAAGCTCTTTCTTGATCAGCTCCGTCAACCCATCGAAAACGCGACCGATACTTTTCTTATCGAGCTCGGAATATTCTGCGATCTCGGTAAGAACCTGCGCCTTGGTCAAACGCTTTGCAGACATTGGCATTCCTCCTGCGACTCACCGTCGACTTCGACGCCATTCGAACCGACAATCGGCATTCGACCGAAACGCTCCGGGCGTCCTGTGTAGACCCACCGCTCGTTGAGTGCGATGACGACTAGCACCGTGATTTCGCGCTCCGCAAGGGAAAAACAGCGGGTTTC
>DASPUY010000135.1:0-7349 GCA_035622655.1 Polyangiaceae bacterium | reverse complement strand
CCATCCGCTACGCGGAGCTCGCGCGCGCCTTGTCGGCGCAGGCGGGGGATCGGGTGTCGCTGCGGGCCGTTCGACATGCGGTCCTCGGTCTGCGCCGGGCCAAAGGCATGGTCCTTGACCCCGACGATCCCGAATCGGTCAGCGCCGGGTCGTTCTTCGTCAATCCGATCGTGTCGAACGACGTCGTGGACGACGTCGAACGCAGGGCGGGCGAGCTCCCGGCCGCCTTCCCGGAGTCGGAAGCGCGCACCAAACTCGCTGCGGCATGGCTCGTGGAGCACGCAGGCTTTCCGAAAGGATGGGGCCTGGGACGGGTCGGTCTATCGCGAAAGCATGCGCTCGCGCTGGTCAATCGGGGCGGGGCGACGGCGCAAGAGCTCCTCGACGCAGCGCGGCTCATCCGCGATGGAGTTCGCGAGCGGTTCGGCGTCGTTCTCGAGCCCGAGCCCGTGCTCGTGGGCTGCTCGCTGGATCCGAGCGGATGATTCACCGCTCCGACCCGGGCGGTGCCAGGTCGCTGTAGTCGGGCTGGGCGCCCGAGATCAGCGCGACTCCGCCGACGCAGATGAGCGTCTCGGTCGACGTGAAGCCCTTCATGCACGTCACCTCGGGATGGACTGCGAAATGCCGGGTCAGGCGAAAATCGGCCCCCAACCCCAGCCGCGCGAGCAGCTCGGTCGAGTCGCCGGCTTGCTCGGCGTGGGTGGCCACCGGCACTGCGTTGGTGGCGATCGCATAGGCGACGCCCGGGGATGCGACGAGCGAGACGATGTCCGACAGGTTGATGCCGACCAGGAGAGGGCCGTGCAGATAAAAGACGCCGGCAGTGTCGGCCGCGCGGCTGCCGTTCGGGTTTGTCGTCGTCACGGAGAGGTACATGAGCTCCGTCCCCGGATCGGCGGCCAGGTCGACCGTGCCGCGCAGCAACCGGATTTTGAGATCGCCGCCGAGCGAGAGGAAATTCTCGAGACGGACGCCCACGTCGAGCCCTTCGGCGAGCCCATAGCGGGCCGCGACGGAAGGCAGCATCGGAGTCGCTCCGAAGGCAGTCTGGGTCGAGGGTGGGGTGGTGCCCGTGGCGGGCGTTGTCAGCTTGGTCGTAAACCCATACACTTCACCGGCCACGCCGAGCTGCAGGTCGCCCGGGTCGAGGGTCCGCGGCACGGTATACAGATTGGGGTTCGGGCATCCGGTCAGGGCGCACACGGCGACCGGCAATGCCCAGTGCGCGATTCTTCGGCGTCCGCGGTCCGCTCGCGTGTCCGGCAGAGGGGGGGAGGCTCCGGGCACGTTTGCCGGAAGCTCCCACAAGGATAGGGAGTTGTCTATCGTGCAGCTGCAGCTTGGATTGCCGGTGGCCCGAATGAGAGCGCTCCGCGAGCGAAAGATCGCGTTTTTGGGCGCGCTCGACGCGATGGCGCTCGCCGCGACCGGGTGTCACGGTTGTCACAGCGATCATCCGTACGTGCCCTATGCGATCGGCTCGGTGGAACGCGCTGCGCAGGCGGCGAACGCCGCACCCGAAAGCGGTGCGCCACCGACGCCCGCGGGGCCCGCCGGCGATCCGTTCGCTCTGCGCGAATCGGTCCTTGCTCCACCCCCGACTTCCCGCTGGAACGTGGGAGGCTTGACGCTCGAAGCGCCGGACGGGCTCGTTTTCGTCGCGGCCGTCGTCGGCGACGTCGACGCCAGCGGCATCCAAGACGCGTTCGCAATCGTCCGCCCCGCTGACGGCAACGATCCCGGCGAAGCCCTCTACTATCGCAGCAAGGCCCCAAGCGGCATCCCGGCTGTCGTCGCGACGTTCGCGCCTCCACCGGGACTTGCGCGCGAAGGGAGCTGCACGGCGATCGACCGGCTCGGGGGACTCGGTCGCGACTCGGTCCTGGTCGAGCTCGGCGCGCGCTGCTCGCAATCCGCCGAAAGCAGGCCTTTGCGGTGGGTCGCCGTCGTCAATGGCGGCGACCAGCCTGCAGTTCGCCTGGCCCTGACCATCGCGGATCCCGCCGGTGCGCCCGATCTCACGGTCGAGGCGTCCGTCGCCGACCGCGACAAGGACGGGCGCGACGATGTGGCGCTGCGCGTTTCGCTCGAGGGAGGCGGCGCTCCGTTGGAGCCGGGGCCGCGCGTGTCGGCGACTCTTGCGTGGCTCGATCGCCCGGCGGGGTTGAGCCGGGATGCGGAGGCAACCGAGTCGTCCTTCGAGGCGCTCGCCGAATCGGCGATGAGAAATGCGACACGAGCCCAGACGGCGCCCGAGGTGCCGCGCTTTGCGGCTCAGGCCCGCGCGCTCTGGCGGGCGTTGTGCGCTGGAGGCGGAAATCCGCGGGTCCAGGCTGTTGCCGGGACGGGAGCGATTGCCTGTGGGGCGGGTCTGGCGCTGGAGGACCTCGGCCTGGCCGAGGTCAAGGCGTACATCGCCATGGGCGATCCGCTGCGGGCCGCCCTCGCTCTGGACCGGGCCGATCGTCCTCCGGCGATGCACACCGCGCCTCGAGTCGCCGAAGCTCAGAAGTGGATCGCGTCGCTGGCTCCCATCGCGACGGCCCGGATGCTCCGGGCGATTGCGGCGCTGCCCGAGGAGCCTCGGGGCCGCGAGCCGGCGTGGGGACCGCTGGCCTTCGAAGCGAGCGGAAAGTTGCTCGTCGAGACGCGCGCCGGCGTCGTTCGCGTCGACCCCGACTTCGGCGACGAGGCGCCGGCGGGTCTCTCCGCATGGGACACACGCGTCGTCTCGCCGGACGCCTCCGCGCGATGGATCGAGACGTACGATCCGTGCGACGGTCTTCCGCTCCGGGCGCTGTTCGAGCTCGCGAGCGGCGTCGATGATCGCGACATCGCGCTCCCTGTCGCGGCTCCGCTCGCCGCACGGTGCTTCGGATCGAGGGGAGCACCCATGCGTTCGGTCCCGATCGCGTGGGGCAGTCGCGGCCTCGAGGCTCTTCTGGAGGGAGACATCGTGCTGATTTCGCCTGATCTGAGCCAGACCTCGGTGCTCACCACGTTTCTGACTCAGCCGTCGAAGCCCGGGGCGCCGCGGTCGCCCGACGGCAAGACGTACGTCTTCGCGACCGACGCCGGCCTCGTCGTCCGAGGCGAAGCGCACACCCGGCTGCTGCGGGGGTCAGAGCTCGACGCGACGTACGCCGAGCAACGCGACTGCACCGTGAGCAACGATGCCACCCACGTCGCGTGCGTGCGCGCCGGCCGTGCCTGGGTCGGCACGTGGGACGCGCCGTAGCCCCGGTCGGGGGCGTGCCGTCGCCTGGTCCCCGCACGCCATGACTACGGGGCGCGCAAGTTGCTTTCTCCGCGGGCATCCGAGGAGGAGCGCCATGAACACGTGTCGCATGATCGTGTGGGCCCTTCCGATCGCGCTGAGCGCGTCGGTCGGATGCAGTCACGAAAGCGAGACCGTCGCTCCAGTCACCCCACCCGGAGCCTCGACGGTCGGCTCCACCGCGCCCCCTGTGCCGCCGGCGCAGCCTCCCGCCACGGCTGAAGGCGCGGGGGAGCAGCATGAGTCGCGGCGAACGCTGGCCTCGTGGCTCCGTGATCCCGGAAAAGCCCTGCTCGACGCCGCGAGCGAGCTTTCGGATACGGACGCGATCCCGCTGTCGGACGCGCAGCAAACCACGCTTCACGCTCAGCAAGCGAAGCTCGAGTCGAGCCGGGAGGGCGTCAAGACGGCGTTTCAGAGGCTGCGAGCCGATCTCGCGAATCAGGTGCGAGTCGGCGTGATCGACGCCGCCAAGATGCAGGCCGACCAGGCGGTCATCGTCAACGCGCTTCGCTTCCGTGGCCTTCAGGAGGCCCAGGCCCTCGACGCGCTCCATGCCTCGCTCGACCCGATGGCGCGCTCGGACGTCGTCGCGGCCGCGCGGACCCAGCGAACCGGGATGACGGAGCCGCAGCCGACCGCGCCAAGCGGAGCCACGGAGTCGGCAGCCGATCGGCAGAGAGACCACCTCGATCGATGGACCCGAGAGCTCAGCCTCGACTCCACCCAGCAGCAGCAGGTCGCCGCCATTCTGGCGGCGCAACCCGCGCCGGCGGAAAGCCGCGAGGAGAACGCGCAACACGCCGATGAGCTGCTCAAGGCGTTCGAGAGCGACGCATTCGACGGCGCGACGGCGGTCGAGACGACATCCCCGTCGCCGATCGCAACGGTGTACGACCACGTGCAGCGGAAGGTCGAGGTCATTTCTCAGATGCTTCCGATTCTCCGTCCGGGTCAGCGTGAGACCCTCGCGTCGCTCATCGAGACCCGGCGCATGGGGCCGGCTCCCGACCACGGCGATTGACACGAGGGTAGCGGCGAACCCGCACGCCCCGCCTACCCTCCGCGCAGTGGACGGCTGCGGATCAACCAAGCCGGCTAGGACGGGCAACTATTTGTGCGTGCAGAGCACGTCGTCGGCGTCGCGCGTGCTCTGCAGGCACTGCAGCTCGTGGTCCGCGCATCGAACCACGAGCACGCCATGGCTGAGCAGCGCCGTCAGCGAAGCGTTCGTGTGTCGGGCGATCACTTCCTTGGGAAGCGTGGCGTCGCAGCCCTTCACGAGAAGGACGTCGATGCGCCGACCGCTCGAGATCACGTCCGTCTTGCCAACGGGCCTGAGCGCGTCGGCGATCTGCTTTGCATAGGCGGGATCGGCGGGCGCATCGCTCGGTTGCGGCGCCTGCATCGCCTGCATGTACTGAATGGCCTGGAGCTGCACGTCGATCGGCATCGTGATGCGGACCGTCGGGCTCGAGGTCGGCACGGGGCGGGGGGGCATCAGGCGGCCGGTCGGAGGCGTGGACGCGTCGACGGCGGACGCCGAGGAGCTGGCTCCAGTCGCGGCCGGCGACGCGGAGGCGCCAGGCCACGATGGTGACGAGGCGTCGATATCGGCGAGCGGGCCGGCTTTGTCGCAGGCGAGGGCGAAGATGAAGAACATGGCGGGCCCATGGAGCCCGAGACGACGGCTCACGCGCCGACTTTTACCACGTTGCGCGGGGGCCCCTCTCAAGCAATTTCCCGAGAGCCGTGGCGCCCGTCGGGCGATCGGCGTGGCGAGAATCCTCCTACGTTTCTGCGGCTTGGGCGTTACAGGTCTACAAGAAACTGAACGGTGCCGACGAACGGTGCTTTAATGGTGGCGAATGGCCTGGCCAAGTAGGCTCTTGTTTGCCACTTCGGGCGTCGGGACGGTTGCCTGGGTCGCCGCGGCGTGCAGCGTCGGATTGAGCGGGGCGGGATCCGCAAACAACAGCAGCGACGCATCCGTGGTTGCGGACGCCACGTTTCTCGATGCGCTCGATGCGTCTGTCGAGGACGCCTTTATCGGCAACGATGGGTCGCAAGATGTCGTTGATTCCACTGCCGCAATGGAGGACGTGGCTTGTTCAGGCCTCCGTTGCAACGGCCAGTGCATCGACGCCGCGGACTGCACTTCCTGCGTCGGAGCGACGCTTCAATGTATTCCGCAGGGGGTTTGTACGGGTGATTGCAGTGCTTGCTCCGATCTCCAGAATACCCCAATGCCTATCCAGTGCTTTTCATGTGACATAAATCATGAAAACCCCATCGGAACATGTAGATACGACGATCCGAGCCAGTTTTGCCTCAGCGGTGACTACGTCATGACATACGCTGGAGGAACCACCGGGTATCGGTGCGAATGCACCGACGGTGGTATCTGTCCCGGCGCGACGCAAGTCTGCACCCCACTCGGTCAGTCGATGTTCTGCTTGACTTGTGGGGAGGTCACGACGGCCGACCTTCAAGGTCAATCGTGTCAGGGCGGCGGCATGTGCCAGACGAATACCGATACGTGCCAATGACGATCTTGTATGATTTGGATAGCAAGTGGCTACTGTTAGTGCCCAGCCCCGGCCTCGGCAGGCACGATGTAAGCCACGCAACCTGCATCGGTCTCCCACGGCTTCGCTGCAGAGCATTCAGCCTGGTAACAAATGAGACTTGTACAGCCCTGATTACTGGCGCACCCGGCGTCCAGAGGACTCGGCGGCTCACATGTCCACGCAGCGGCATCCAAAACGGCTGTCTCGGTCGGATTCGTCCAGTTGCAGAAAAGGCCCGTGTTCCCCGAGCCTCGGTAAGAGCAGAGGGTTTGCGCCACGTTGACGTTGAGCGCGGAGTTGCCGCAGGGCTGGCCCGATTCGACAAGCGCTGCACACGTGCCGGCATCCATTCCCGCATCGATGTTGCAATAATTACCGGGCGCGCATTCGATCGGGTCGCGGCACGTGGAACCGGCGTCGAGAGTACCGTACAAAGCCCCATAACAGCTCTGGAAGATCGCTATCTCCAACTGCTGCGGAATGTCGTTCTGTGCGCAGTCGATGGATTCAATATTTTGAATGCACGCTGCCGCTTGCGTCGGGCTAAACGCAACATGCCCGCCGTCCAGAAAAGCCACGCCCTCGTTGCTGTCGTAGAAACCATTAGCGGCGATCCCCAAGCAGTACGACAGATTGAACGCACCGGAGTCGATCGTCAGGCCACAGCACGCAGCGGTTCGATCGCATATCGCATAACTCACCTGACCCGGAAAGGCGTACATGGCGGCTGCGTCAAAGGCTGTAACCGCGGAGTCGGAAGCATCAGCGGCGTCCGCTGCATCGGCGGGCGACGAACTGTCCGCGTCGGATCCGCTGTCCGTAACCGGACTGTCGGGCGCACTGTCGTTCACGAGGACGTCCGTGGTCGCATCCACCTCGCCAGACGGAGTGCTTGTCTGGCTGCTGCTGCAGCCTGTAATTAGCCGTGCTGCGCCGACAGTCACAAGACCCGACGCCAGAGGAACAATCCAATGCGAACGCTTCATGGCAAACTCCAAGTTGATGACGACACACTGCCGAGTCTAGTAGAAGTAACTTCCCTCCAATGGCTTTTCGCCGCGTCGACCAAGCGTCACGCCAACCTCGGAACGACCAGCCCGCGGCGAAGGAGGTCATCGGTAAAGGCTACGCAGTCGCGCACCACGACTTCCGCTTCAATGTCATAGCGCGAGGTCAGCTCCAATGCGATTTGCCCCGGACTTTTGCCTTCGACGAGTCCAAACCAAACTTGTGTTGCCAGTGCATTGAGCGCAAAATACTGCCCGTTCGCGAGATCCAGCAGCACGAGCTCGTCCTCGAATTGACGGTAGTGGGCGTTTTGTGCGGCCTGCACGCGGCCATCGAGCCCGATGCTCCGCTGATCGCTCACCCGTTGACCCCCCACGCCTGCGATGCGACGACATCCGTAACTATACCGGGGGGCGTCTCATGGGACCGAACGACCTCGAAAGTACAAGCTTGTTTGAGCAACGCCTCGATGAGATCGAGCTCACGCAGCC